>JAIXRO010000158.1 GCA_027485145.1 Hyphomonadaceae bacterium
AATGCGACGATGGCTTCGGGCCCAAAAGCGCCGGGCGTTCCGATCCTGTCGGGCAGGGAGTCCAGCCGCGCTGTCACGACTGCAGCCACGGGGCCGAGTTCGAGGGTGTCCCCGACCTCTACGCTGAACGTGTCGAGGAAGGACTGGGTCACGACAATGCCCCAGCGCTCGCCGCGGCGTGCCAATGCGGATTGCAGGTCGGTTTCTCCGCCGGAAAGTCGTGCGGAACCGATCAGGGGGTAGTTCTGATCGACGGCACGAACATCCACTTGCGCGCGGCTTGCGCCGGCTGTGCCCATGACATCAAGGGACGCGGACTCGGAGACTCTCCCCAGACGGGCGGCGAATGTGCGTTCCTCCGTGGTCGGAGGACGCTGCGCAACGGTAAACTGCGCATCAGCGCCCAAGAGGTTGCGCGCCTCGCCGGCGACGCCGCGCGAAAATGTTTCGGTGACGGAGCCTGCCGCGGCGATTGCGGCAGCGCCGAGCGCGAGACACGCTACGTAAATCCAGAAGCCCTTGAGGCCGCGCGAGAGTTCGCTCCAGGCAAGCCGCATCGACAGGCTGGTCATACGATCTGACCATCCTGCATGGTGACGATCCGTCCCGCGCGAGAGGCCAGCGCGGCATCGTGCGTCACCAAAATGAGCGTGGCGCCGCGATCTTTCGCGATCGAAAAGAGAAGGTCAGCGACGACGCGGCCGCTTTCCGCGTCAAGGTTTCCGGTCGGCTCGTCGGCAAAGACCAGTTTGGGATTTGAGGCGAGCGCGCGTGCGACGGCGACACGCTGGCGTTCGCCGCCCGAAAGCTGCCCCGGATAGTGGAGCCGGCGATGGCTGAGGCCAACGGCATCAAGCGCGTCTTTGGCCCGTTCATCCACCCGGTCCAGGCGGGCGATTTCAAGCGGCGCGCGGACATTGTCGAAGGCAGTCATGGTCTCAAGCAGATGAAATGACTGGAACACCATGCTGACCCGCCCCCGGCGCAACCTGGACAGCTCATCCTCGCCGAGGGAGTCGATGCGTTCGCCGAGCAACGTCACTTCGCCGCGGCTGGCAGGCTCCAGCCCTGCCGCAACCGCGATGAGCGAGGACTTTCCGGAACCTGACGGTCCGACAATGGCGACCGTCTCTCCATCGGCCGCTTCAAAATCGAGACCTTTCAGAATGTCGAGTGGGCCGGAAGCTGCTGCGAAGGTCAACCAGACCCCCTTCATCTTGAGCGCTTCTGTCATTCAAATCGGCCTTCTCTGGTCAGGCGTCACATTGTCAGCCCGGCGCCACATGTCTATCGATAATCATGAACTTGATTTTGTGTCTCGCGCGGCAAGTCCTGAAGCGCAGGTCGTGCCTTTTTGTCCTGCCTGTGGTGTGGCTGGCAGCGGCTTGCAGCCAGCCTCAGGCAACCGCGCCGGGTGCGCCAGACACGGCGCCACGAATTGAGGCACCGGCCGCCGAAAGCGAGATTGCGTCGACCGCTCTGACGGTCGTTTTCCTGGGTGACAGCCTCACCGCGGGATACGGGCTTGAGCCCGACGACGCGCTTCCGGAGCAGGTAGAGGCGGTTTGGCAAAGTCAGGGTATCGATGCGGTGGCTGTGAATGCAGGCGTGTCAGGCGACACGACCGCAAACGCGCTCGCCAGGTTCGACTGGAGCGTGGCGGCCGCCGAGCCGGACCTGTTGATCGTAGCCCTCGGCGCCAACGACTTCCTCCTTGGCCTTCCCGCGGAAGCAGCGCGCGCCAATCTGGCTGCCATTCTGGAACGCGCGAAGACGGCAAGCATTCCGGTGGTGCTCGTCGGACTCACGCCAAGGGGCAGTATCGAGCCGGGCAGCCGTGAAGCGGCGTTCGCCGGGATCTACCCGGCGCTCGCCGCCGAGTACGGCGTGCCGTTGTATCCGTCATTGCTCGCCAGCATCGAAAGCGACCCCTCGATGCTTCAGCCGGACGGGCTGCATCCGACGCGGGACGGCGTCGTCAAGATCGCCAGACCACTAGCAGATTTCCTCGGCCCGGTTCTGGCCGAGATTGAACCGGAGTAGAGGCTGAAGGTATGGCGACACCGGCGGCGTTAAAGTTTGCGAACTTCGCCGGTGAACAACACAGGCCCCGTCGGACCCTCGGCCGGTGAGCCGCCCGCCGGTTCCAGACTGATCGCGAGCAAATCGGTCGAAGGCTGGAGTTCCTCGTCGACTGTCAGTTCGACACGTCCATCCTCGGTCGACCGGGAAAGCAAACCGAGCGACCGGGGCGAAGCGATGCCATCCCGGATGAGCCACAATTCCCAGACCAGATCGGATGGCAATTCGACATTCGCGCTCTGAGCAATAACACGGCGCTCCACGGGGTCGTACAGCACAATGACGATCGACGGCGCCGTCTGGTCCGACATCAGGGCGACCAGCTCCTGTTTCTCCTCAGGTGCTGTCACGAAGGGCAGGGCATGCAACCCGGTCGAGATCAGCGCAACGGCCGTTGCGACAAACGCCGCCGGTTTCCAGGGATTCGGCGCAGACATGCGCTGGGCGGCAGATGGAATGCGTACATTGTCAGCTTCGTGGGCATCAATGCTGTCCATGATCTCGTCGAGGAGTTCGTCAGGTGGCGCGGCTTCCGGAACGAGTTCGTTCAACGGTGCGAGCCATTTTTCTATCTCCCTCACTGTTTCCTGAAGCAGCGGGTCCGTCCCGATACGGGTTTCAAACTCGCGCTTCTGGCTGCGCGTGGCTTGTCCGGTAAGGTATGCGATCGCGAGCAGTTCGCGCTCTTCGGGTGTGAGGCTCATCTTATGGTCTCCCCGATGCGCCGGATTATGCGCTGCAGTTCTGTGAGGACTTGCCCGGATGTCAGATTGTACCGCCTTTCGAGTAGAGCGGCGTCCTCGGCCGCAACGAAAGAATCGATGAGAATGCTCTGCTCCATCGAAGACAAGGCCGCCTGCTCGTAAACCGGCATAGCGCTGAAATGGGCAAGCCGCTCGGACTTGGATTGATCGCCGGCAGGAAGAGTCTTCGTCTCTGTTCGAAGCCTGAGCGCGCAGCGCCGCGCAATGGCGAGGATCCAATCCAGATGGCTGTCCGTCGCGCCAGATCGTTCGCGCCGGTTTTCCCAGATGGTTTTGTAGGTCTCGAGCATGGCTTGTCGTTGATCTGCTTCCTTGCTCAGTAGCAAGACGATTACGCCGAATACTTTTTGATTGGTTGCGGCGAGGAGCGTGCGCATGGCGGTGCGGTCGTTCGCACATATCCGTCCAATCGCACTGCCAAGAGGATCGTCCGACTTCAATGGGTGAGACCTTGATCCAGATACAGCGTCATCGTTACCGCTTCGAGTTTATCGACTACTGACTTGAGCGCAAAGGCAGCAAACCGCACCGATTCCGAACGACTTGCCTGAACGCTCAGCCTCCTGATACGCACCGCGCGCAAGAAACGGGTGCAGCCGGCCAGTTTACGAAACTAAAGGGCGGCGGCGAAACTGTCGTATGGCATTTCGGCGCGCAATCGCTCCAGACCTCGACGGATCCAGCTTTTGACGGTGTTTGGAGAGGCCCCGAACTGCTCGCCAATTTCCTTGCAGCTATAGCCGTGGACCACATGCAGGACGACCGCCTGAGACATGCGCGCTGGTAGCTTTTCCAGCGTTGCGTCCAACACCCGGGCGGCTTGTCCGAGCTGGGCCTTGGCGAAGGGATTTGGCGTCTCGTCAACGACTTGTTCGTTGATCTCGTCTGTAATCGCAGAAGTTTTCGACGCGCGCAGGACGTCGATTGCCTTGTTGCGCATCACCACCAACATCCAGGTGAACGCCTTGGCCTTTTTGGGATCGAAGCGGGCTGCATTCATCCAGATTGCCAGATAGCCCTTCTGGAGGATGTCCCTGGCGGTTTCGTCACACGGCACCATCTTGCGGACAATCGCGTGAAACCTGGGGCTCGTGACGCGGAAGATATCGGCAAAAGCCGCCTTGTCGCCTTCGGCGCAGGCGAGGATCAACTGTTCAAGCTGATCATTGTCCACGCGCTCTGTGCTGCTTGCCATGGAAAACTCCCGCGATAACGCGATGACCGCAATCATATCCTATACGTGTTCGAATATCTATTGGTTTTGCTCGCGGGGCCAAGTTTGCAAGCACGATGGGCCGTGGGCCCGCACCATCCGTCAGCCCGGCATGCAGGCCCGGACGCCCGTTATCGGCAGAACGGTTTCCCAGCCTTCCGCATCCTTGAACAGGATGTTTCCGCTGTCGACGCGCTGGCCGCCCTCCAGGGGCTCACCAGGATTGATCGTTACGGTCACGCTGTTGCCCGTCGCGGGCGCTTCGAACTTCATCAGCGTCAGAAACTGACCAAACACTTCGCCGCCGGCTGTGGTCATCGGCATCGAAACGGCGGCTTCGTTCACGAGCACCAACGCTTTGCCGGCAGTGCCTTCAGTGAAGAAGACAAACCGCCGCGGCGCCGACATGCCCCAGAGAAACAATCCGCATTGACCTGGCTCGAGCCGCTGCGGTGGTAGTCCCTCGACAGGCACCGCGTTGATGGCGGACGCCGCTTCAGCTGCATCTGCAGCCGGCTTCGAACCGCCTGTGCCGGCGCAAGCGGTGACGAGCACGGCGGCTGCAGCAATCATCAGAAGAGTTTTCATGTCGGATTGCCCTGTGGTGCTGGCAGATAGTTATAGACGTAATCTCGCCCATCCAGGGTGAACCCTGCAATGGGTAGGGCAAACATCAGTTCGCGCGAGATCGGACCCGATACGCGGGCCTCAAAACCTCCAGGTCCGCCAGGTGCGAACCGAAGAAGCGCCCGGAACTGGGTGCCTGATGAATTGGCGGATTCCAATGGCACGACGAGGCTGCCGTTTTCGCAGCGCAGTTCCCCGCGCATCTCGGACCATCCGGGGCCCAGGATATCCCGGTTGCGATCCAGCACATCGCTTTGTGCTGTGCCTTTGGCGTCAAGGCATTGGTTGCCTTTGAACCGGATATGACTGCCCCTGACCACGAGCCGGCCGCCCGACTGCTGGATCCACCGCGCCGCTTGCTCCAGATGAACGAGATCAAGATCGATGTCGTATTTTGTCAGGGAGAGGCGGTTGCCGAGGCCGGCCGAGAGTTCGCCGGTCCCGCGACCGTCTTCACCGGTCCATTCAATGCCGTACTTCAGCCGGCCGGTCAAAAGCGCCGCCGGCTTCAGATGCAGATCTGCGTCTCCAATCCTTGTGCCCCTGTTTTCGATGGCGGTCAGCTTGCCATCGAAAACGGTGCCCTCAGCGCTGGCCCAACTGATGCCCAGTCTGTTTGCGCCGCCCATTCGCAAGGCCGTCTCGAGCGGTGCGAACGCCGCCAGTCCAATCGAAAAACCCACCAGTAGAAGGAGCAGCAGAAGAGACCGGTTCATGGCGCCGTGCTCTCGGAAAAGACAATCGTCGCCTCAACCAATCCGCGTTCTGATGATGCCAGCTCCGCCGATACCACCAACAAGTTCAGTTCGTTTTCGATCCGTTCGAGCCAGGCAAACACTGACGTGGAATCCGCCGATGCAAACACAAACCGGGATTGCCCCGGGGTGGACGCATCCTGTTGAAAGGTCATCCCCATTTCTGTTGCCCATTGGGAGGCGAGCGCGATCGTCTCGGGGAATGGGCGCGGCATCACGGCCGGCCGGTACACCGCCGCCGAGTTCTTCAGCTTTTGAAGCCGGACTAGGGTGCCTTCCGATTGAACGACGTTCAAGGCCGCGGCTTCGCGGCGCTCGAGCATCGGCACGAGACCAAACTGAATGATGAGGGCGATCAGGGCGACGATCGCGGCCAGTGTGAGCAGCAATCGCTCTCTCGGTGCACGTTCCGTCCAAAACGACATCATGGGCGCGCTCTCAACACGATGTTGGTCTGGACGCCCTGAGGCGTGTCGGCTGCGCTCACCAGTTCGACTGTGAGGCCGGACGACTCCAGGCTTGTGCGAAATGCCTGCTCGCTCTGACGGTTCGCGAAGATCAGACTGGCCTGAAGCCCCGGATCACTCTGTGAAAAGCTCATGCGAGCCAGTTGAACAGAATCGCTTTGGGCGATCGCCTTGTACAGAGAGGAGGCCATAGCCCTGAAGCTGCCGTTCCCGGACGTGATGGATCGTTCCATTTGTTGCCGGACGTCCAGATGCACATCGGAGGGCTCGGGTGCGCCCGGAAACTGTGCGCGGTAAGCAGTGCGAGCTGCGGCGTCGTTGAGCGCTGCGGACTGCTCCAGCCGGCTGGTCTCGACCCAGAGACTGCCGACCCAGAGAACGACCGCGGCCAAGGCGAGGGACGCTGCAAGCCGCCAGAAGCCGAATCCCGAAGCTTCGGCCGTTGTTTCAGGCGATCTGCCCGTATTGGCCAAGGGCAGTCCGGCGTGCTTCTGATAGGCCTCCGACAAGTAGGCGAATGAGCTGAGATGCACCGTCCGCGCCCCGGTCAATCCTGCCGCATCGATCAGCGCCTCGACCGCCTCGTCCGGCAACGCGCCGTCTGCGCCGAAAATGCGCGTGGGTCCTGCGAGCAACCATCGGTCCTCGAATCTGTAGACTGTGGGCTGGGTCTGCTCGAGACTGCTTTCCGGAACAATCGGCGCATGACCGAGGCCGAGGCTCCTCAGGAGGCCGGTCCAGTACTCGAAGAGTGCTTTATCAACAACGAAAACAACACGGTTCGCATCTCCGCGGCTGCGCGGCGCGAGTGTCAGATACACCTCTTCAATCGGTTGGGCGATCTCATCTTCGAGCGCATAAAGGGCGGCGCGCTTCGCTTCGGACTCGGACCGCGCGGCGACGGATATCTGGAAGCGCGCCACGGCCAAGGCCGGCGCGAAGGCGACAGCCTTCGTCTGCGAGTTTCCCTTGAACGTATCCGGCGTGATTTCCTGGACGCTGCCGTCCTTGCGGCTGGCAATCCGTACCGGCGATCCCTGCGCACTCGGAAGTTCGATGTAAACATCCGCCTTCATCCGGTCACTCCAAACGAGCGCCGGACGATCCGGGGTGAGCCCTGGCTTTCAGTACTGACCATGAATTCGAACGGCCAGCTGCCTGAATCGAGTACGACGCGGCCGTTTCCAGAAAAGTAGATGCCCTGAACGGACATCGGCAGTCCCGCAAGCGCGAGTTCAAGGCTTGGGTCGCCGGCCGCGTAGGCGTTGATTTCGGATACGCTATTCCACCCGGAAGACGGCCGCGCGTCGATAAGCTTTCGCGCTTCGGAAAGGGACAGTGCGCCGCCCGTTGATGCGCTCAGAACGTAGGCCGACTCCGTATCCATCGCATTCATGTTGAGGACCAAAGGGTCTGTCTCGGGAAGGGCGCAGGTAAACGGTGCAATGGACCGTCGCAGCTCAGGCGTAAACCCGGGCAGGGGCGCCAGTTCTGCGAGACCTTGAAGCGGCTGGTTCGCCGCGCGAAAGCCTGCCTGCCGCGTGGTGTAATACTCATCCTCGGCGCCGCCCGGAAGTTGCTGGGCATCGGCGTCCAACCAATCCGTCAGGATCGCAACCAGGGATTCGGCGTCAGACCGGGGTATGCCCATCTCGTCCAGCAAAGCCGTGACTGCAGATGACTGACGCGCACGGATGGATGCGTCCGCGTTTGCCAGCGCATTCAGGTTCAGGCAGGGGGGCAGCTCCCGGAGGTTCAGGATGATCTGTCCGCCGTCAATCGGCAGGACCAGTGTTCGAACCCGGTCCGCCCCATCGCCGGCCGCCGGCAGGCGGCTCGCGCGCGTCATTTCGGAAGCGGATGCGAGGGCCGCCGCTTCGGCCGAGCGGGCTGCCCAGGATGCCGCAGAACGGCGCGCGCTGAGTTTCTGGGTCTCGGTTTGCCTTGCAATGGTTTCTGTCACGATCAGCGCGGCGACTGAAAGGGTCGCCACGATCAGCAGGATGGACAGCAATGCCGCGCCTGCCTGTCTGGATGCCGGGATCATGAGCCGGCTCCAATCAGAAAGCGGGCCGACAAGGTGTCGTCCCTCGAGAAGCCAAACTTCAATTCGGCCTTCTGCGGAAGGGTTGCGCTATCGGCCACCGGCACGAGCCATTCGCTCTGCCATGTGTCACCGCGGCCGAAGCGAACGTCCAGTGTTTCGATGCCTGCAAGCAAGACCTGATCCACCGTTTGGGTCGATTGTGCCGGATCGGCAGCGGCCCAGGACCGGCGTATCAACGCTCCGTTCTCGAGCAGGTATTCAACTCTCTGGAGGTCGCTGCGAGCCTCTTCCGTCGGGTTTGCCCAGCCATTCCGGACAAAGACCATGATCCGTCCATCATATCGCGGTGCGTAGCCTTCGAACACGTAGGGAGGCCCGCTCTGGCTTGCGTCCTGGCTGGGGCGGATGATCAATGCACCCAGATCTGACGAGATCATGCTGAGCGCAGTCGAAAGCTCGGCCGCCTTGTCGCCGCGCGTTTCAACGGCGCGCGCCCCGGTGAGAGATTGCGTCGTCATGACCGCGCCAGCGCTTGCCATGAGCGCGATGACGAACAGAGCGATCAGTGTTTCAACCAGCGTGACGCCTGACTGATTTTGGTTCCTGGAATTGACGCGGGTCACGGTGACTTGCTTTCTACCGCCAGCAGAGAGAGCTGGGCGAGGACGGTTTCGTGGCCGGCCTCCGAAACCCTTATTCTGATGCTGTACAAGCCTTCATTTGGTGTCGCCTCGATTGTCCGTGTCCAGACGTAAGTTCGGCCGCGCTGGATTTCTTCTCCCGTCGCCTCGGGGCTTATGCCTTCGAGTTTTCCTGTCACCGTATCGACGGCGACATTGTCGGCGACCGTCTTCGCCAGAAGGCGCTTGTCGAGATCGCTGCTGAACCGAACGGTCTGCGTATTGAGAGACAACAACCCCATCGCGGCGATGGAGAACACCGACAAGGCGACCATAGTCTCTATCAGCGAAAAACCCCGCGCACTCATGGCGCCCGGTCCGTATGTTCCGATGGCGGGGTGACCGAAACTTCCCGACCGCTCGCTTCGAGCACGATGGGCTCGAGCGTTGAATGGCCGAGCGGATCGATGATGAGGTCGGGAACGGCTTGCGATCCAGCTGCGGCGTCTGCTTTCCTCGGTTGAAGTGCCCACCGGATGCTGACGCCTGTAGCGAGCGCATGCCTTTGGTTGCCAACAGTTGACCAGGCCCCGTCACGCCAGGCGACGATGGCATATCCTTTCGGCTCCAGCACCATACCCATCGGCGTGCCGGAAATCCGGGCCTGGGATTGCATCTGCTCGAGTGCGTGCGTCAGCCTTTCGCCCTCGGTCCGGAGCGGATCTGCCGGGCGCGCCGTAGCCACGATCAGGGCCGACGCCAGCGCCGTGATCGACAGCGTGACGAGAACCTCGACCAGCGAAAAGCCTGCGGTCCGCGCCGGTGGGTTGGCGGGGCGTTCACTCTCCTTCATTGGAGCGAAAATCGCGGGCAGGCGGAGCATGTCGACGGATCAATCCCAGTTGCCGATATCGGCGTCAGGCCCTTCACCACCCGGCTGACCGTCGGCGCCGAGTGAGAAAAGATCGTACCGTCCGCCGGAACGAGTGCCGGGAATCTGGTACTGATAGGGGTTCCCCCAGGGGTCCATCTGCACACGGCGGATATACCCGCCTTGCCGGTAGAGCGCTGCGTCCACTCCGGGCGGCGGCGCCGACAGCGCGGCCAAGCCTGCTGACGCACTCGGATAGTTGTACAGATCAAGGCTGTACTGTTCGAGTGCGCTCTCGAGGCTGGCGATATCGGAACGTGCCTTCGAAATCCTCGAACGGTCGCCAACCGGCGCAACGTTCACGATGATCAAAGTCGCCAGCAGTCCCATGATGAAAACGACGACCATGAGTTCGACCAGCGAAAAGCCGCTTTGACGACGGGCAAGGCGCGGGTTCGATTTGGGGCGCGAAGGTGTGAGCATGAGTTTCTCCCTCAACCAAGTGCAAGAGTATTGAGTTGCATGATCGGCAGCATGATCGACAACACGATGGTGCCGACGATGCCGCCCAGAATGACGATGATGGCAGGTTCGAGCAGGCTCATCATCGTTCGTGTGGCCGCTTCGAATTCGCTCTCGAGAAAATCTGCGGCCCGGTTCATCATCGCGGGTACGTCTCGCGCAGCCTCCCCACTCTGCACCATGTGTGTGAGAAGCGGCGGAAACACTTGTGTGGCGCGCATCGCAGACGACAGCGTGCTGCCTTGCTGAACCTTCTCGATGATGGATGTGGCGGCGTCCTGGAAAATCCTGTTGCTCATGGCGCCGCGCGCCGCTGTCAGCGCTTCGATGACCGTTGCCCCCGAACTCGCCAGCGTGGCATGAACGCGTGCGAACTGAGAGGCCGACAATGTACGGTTCAGGGAACCGACGAACGGCAACTCGAGCAGAAAACTGTCGAGAGACTTTTTGAAACCCGGATTTTTCAGAGCCTGTGAGAAAAGGGCGATGACTACGCCAATGCTGATGGCCACCAGCCATCCCCACATCCGAAGGAAATCCGAGGTTCCGATGACGATGTTGGTGAGCAGGGGCAGTTCCGTTGTGCCGAGCATGGCGAACTGTTCCACGAGTTTCGGAACGACGAATGTCATCAGGGCCGTCACCATCAGCAGCGCCATGATGCCGAGCACTGCCGGATAAACGAGCGCGGCCTGCGCCGTCGCGGCCATCTTGTAGGATCGCTCCAGATTTGTCGCGAGCTGTTCCAGGACGGCCGGCAGGCGGCCGGCGGATTCCCCCGCCGCAACAACCGAGCGGTAGAGAGGCGGAAATGCGGCGGGGGCTGATCTCAGAGAGTCCGCGAGCGATACGCCTTCCATGACCTGTGAGCGCACCCCGAGGATGAGGGACTTGACCGACTTGGCGCTACCATCCGCAGCGGCGGCCGTCAGCGCCTGTTCAACCGTCATGCCGGATTGCAGGAGGACGGCCATCTGCCGTGTAAAGAGTGTTCTTTGCTTCTGCGAAAGCTTGCCGCGCAGCTTGGCCTTGCCCGCCTTGGCCGGGTCAGATTCCTGAACTTCGACGGGGGTAAGCTGGCGCGCCCGCAGCTCGCGGCGCGCCGCGCGCGCATTGTCAGCCGAGATCACGCCGCTGGTGCGGCGCCCATCGGTGGTGAGCGCTTTATAGTCAAACGCTGCCATTGGACCATGTTTCCCTTCGGCAGACATGGAGCAGTTCGTCGGGGCTCGTTTCGCCGCTCAGGACATGGCGCATGCCGTTGCCGAACAACATGTCCGCCTGCTCGAAGGCAACGCGTTCGATCTGATCTTCGCTCGCCTGTTCGTGGATCAGGCGCTTGATGTTGGAATTGATCACAAGCAATTCGTATACGCCCAGGCGGCCCGAGTAGCCGGTCTTTCCGCAGGCGTCGCATCCGCCTGAATTGTAAAGCGCTCCCGCAAATGCGTCTGGCAAACCCAGCCGGGATTTGAGCGCAGCATCGGGCGAGAAGGTGGTCTTGCAGTGCGGGCAGAGCCGGCGGACGAGCCGCTGGGCAAGCACGGCGCGAAGTGTTGACGCCAGCAGGAAGCTTTCGATGCCCATATCCCGAAGCCGTGTGATGGCGCCCGCGGAACTGTTGGTGTGAACGGTGGAGAGTGCCAACCGGCCGGTCAGCGCAAACTCGAGCGCAACTTCGGCTGTTTCGGAGTCCCGGATCTCACCGACCATCACAATGTTCGGGTCATTGCGAAGGATCGAGCGGAGCGTGGCGGCGAATGTGAGACCGACCTTGTGATCCATCGGCGTCTGGCTGATGCCATCGAGTCCGTATTCGACGGGATCTTCGAGCGTCATGATATTGACGCGTCCGCTGTTCAGCAGCGCGAGCGCGGAATAGAGCGTCGTGGTCTTTCCGGAACCGGTCGGTCCCGTCACCAGGATCACGCCATTCGGTTCGGCGATCACCGCTTTGAAACGCTGAAGGGTGTGTTCGTCCATGCCGAGGGCGTCGAGACCAACAAGCGCCTGCCGCGTGTCGAGGATCCGCAAGGCGACGCGTTCGCCGTACCGGGTGGGCAAGGTCGCCACGCGCACGTCCAGCGCGCGGCCGCCCAGGGACAGGGAAACGCGTCCGTCCTGAGGCATGCGTTTCTCGGAGATGTCGAGGCGGCTCATGACCTTGATACGCGAGACGAGCGGCGCCGCGATGCGCCGGGAGGCCGAGAGCACTTCCTGAAGCTCGCCGTCGATCCGGTACCGGATCGAAAGCTTCTCCTCGAAGGGGTCGATATGGATGTCAGACGCGCGGCGCTTGATGGCGTCCTGCAGTAGTCCGTTGATCAGCCGGACGATCGGCGCGTCGCCATCTCCGGCCAGCAGGTCTTCGGTTTGCGGGATCCCGTCGAACAGCGTCTCGAGGTTTTCCTGTTTCTCGGCAGCGGCCGCGGCGGTGCCGTCCAGAGCAGAGCCGCCGAAGCCGTCCGACAGCAGGCGTTCGAATTCGATGGCAGAATGTGCTTCGAGCACAAAGGATTGGCCGAGGACGCGGCGCACTTCCGTTAAGGCGAGCGGATCGGCGCCCTGCCGTACCGCTACTGTAAGCGGGGTGCGACCCGGAACAACGGCAAATCCCTTATCCTTCGCGAATGCGTAGTGAACCTGCGATCGCACGAGCGCTCACCTCACTGGATCAGTTGCCAACCCCATTGGCCCAGGTCCACTTATCACGTCCGCAACGAAACGGTCGATCGAGTTTTCTTCGGGAATGCCGCGCATCAATTCCTGGCCGCGGACATAAAGGTATTTCTGGTCCGTGGCCGCCCGCGCATCTTCCTTGTTCCGAACGATCGTCGGGCGGATGAAGACCATCAGATTTGTCCGCGTCGTTGCCTTGGCATCGGAGCGGAAAAGGCGTCCGGCGACGGGAACATCGCCAAGAACCGGCACTTTGGACTCGCGGATCGTATCGGTCTGCTCGATGAGGCCGCCGAGCACGATGATCTCGCCATCATCGGCAAGCACGCTCGCCGTGATCTCGCGCTTGTCGAGGATCAGGTCCGGCGTGACCGTGCCGATGCTTCCGAAGACGCTGGAGACTTCCTGGCGGATGTCCAGCCGAACGGTGTCATTTTCGCCAATGCGCGGCGTGACTTCGAGTTGAATGCCGACATCTTCGCGTTCGACCGTACGGAAGGGGTTCGAGTTTGCATCCCCGAGAACCTGACCGGTCGTGACCGGAATCTCCTGGCCAACAATCAAGGTCGACGTCGCATTGTTGAGCGTCATGCCGAAGGGCGTGGACAGGATGCGCGAGTTGGTATCGTTCTCGACGGCGTTCAGGATCACGCCGAACAGGTTGTCACCGGACTGACCGCCAAAGCCGAGCGCGAGACCGGTTGTACCGGTCAGCGAACTGATCGCCGCGTCGCGGAAGGGATTGTCCACGGTCAGGTCGCTGAAGCCGTCGGTGAGCAGGGCTCCCGTCAGCGCAAGCAGATTCGGGGCGGAGCGAGAAAAGTTTGTCGATGCGAAGGGCACATCACTGCGTCCATTTCCAGCGAGCAGGAACTGAAGACCAAGCTCCTTCGCCGTGTCGTCCGACATCTCGACAATGATCGCCTCGACCATCACCTGGGGGCGCCGTATGTCGAGCGCCGAGATGACCTTTTCCATGGCCACGAGCGTTTCGGCGTTGCCACTGATGATGAGGGAGTTTGTCGGCGGGTGGTGCGAAATTGTCTGTGCTGGCGGCGCTGTGTCGGACGGCGCGCGCTGCGCTGCGATGCTGAGCCCAACCCGCTCCAGGATGGGAACAATCTCACCCGCATCGGTATAGTTCAGCGGAATGACGCGGATGTTGTCACGTTGAGGTTCGGTGGTGTCGAGTTGCAGAGCGACCTGGCGTGCCTTTTCAACGGCGCTCGCAGAACCGCGAAGCAAAACCGCGTTGCTTGTTTGTGACGCAACGGCAAGAAAACGCTGGGACCCTGAAGACTGTCCCTGGGCGGCGGCTCCGGTTGCATCGCCTTGAAGCCGGTTCAGCACCGCCTCCATTTCGAGCGCGGGGACATTTCGCAGTGGCACCGTTTCGGTGACTGCCGGATCTTTGTCGATCGTCTGGATCATCCGCCGTACGCGCTGCAGGTTTGACGCGTAGTCCACAATCACGAGTGTGTTGGTGTTTGCGTTCGCCGCGATCTGTCCCTGGCTGTCCAGCACGGGCTTGATCTGCTGAGCCACATCCATGGCGTTGGCGTAGTCCAGCTTGACGATTTCCGTCACGAACGCATTGGCGCCCTGACCGGAGAGGGGCGCTTCCGTCGCTGCCGTTGATTCCGGGACGATCCTGTACGTGTCCTTGCCCGCCGGGATAGCGGCAAAGCCCTGGACACGAAGTGTCGTGAGAAACACCTGGAAAACGTCAGCCGTGCTCATGGGCGTTTGCGAGACGACCGATACGCGCACTTTGCGGACATCCGGGTGGGTGATGAATGTGTAGCCGGTCAACATCGAGACGTCGGCGATGAGCGTATTCAGCTCGACATCATCCAGCTTGAGAACGTGCTTGTCGCTGCTCGGCGCGGCCTCTTGAGCCGTCGCAAACTGCGACAAGGAAAGCGCCGCCGCAGCGGCAACGAACAAATGTCTGGTCATTGAGAAAGACTTGCCGTTGGCGCCACTCTAAGCCTGACAATTGCGCCCTCACGTACGACATCGAGCGTCACGTCCGTTCCCGTCGCGACCGATTGATAGATCTGGTCAGGCCGTTGACCTTCGATCGCCAAGCCGTTCACCCGCAGGATCAGGTCGCCCGACTCCAGACCAGCGGCTTCGAACGCGCCGGCGCCGCGAGGCTCCAGTTTGTATCCGGATACTTCGCCGCTGCGATACTCGGGGGTGAGTAGTGTATCGCTCGCGAGCGCTGCCGGCGTCACGTTGATCGCAGGACCCGTGTCTGCTGAGGCAATCTCGCTTGCGGTCGAAGCCGCTGGCGCAGACGCAAAGAGGGTTTTTCCCTTGGGATAGAGACTCAGCGTTTCGAGCGCACCATTGCGTGAGAGATGGACCGTGTCGCCGGTCACGTTGACGAGCACGACACCCGGAACAACTTCGTCGCCGGGAACAAACCGTTTCTGAGCACCGTCAGGGAACGAGATCACAGCGCTGCTTGCTGTTGCATTGCCGGTGACGGATCGAACGCCGGCGAGTTTGATATCGAGGGTTGTTTCGGTAGCCGCAAGATTGCTTCTCGACGCGACCAGAGAGTCGGCGGCAAAGGGGTTCATCTGTGTCAGCAGCTGTTCGGACGCGCCGTCGATTTCCGATTGTGGGTCCGTCGATCCGGTCGTCGCCAGCTGGGTCGTATAGGCCGCTGCGTCGGTTGGCGCGAGGACAACCCACGCGAGCCGTCCCAGCAAAACACCGACGGTCACGGTGAGCATGGATTCCGCGGCGATGCGGCCAACATGTTCCACGCGCACGTTCGGAAAGCTTCTTTCCGTTCTGAAAAGTGCCATTATTTTCGACCCTTTCGATCAGACCCTGCACGGTAATCACACTTGTGCGACAGTTCCACGACGATGCTTTGCCAGTTCTGCTTCAGCGCAGACACCGTTGCAATAACGCAACGGTGTCCGGCTGAAACTGTGGCGCCCACCCGGGTTGCGATCAGAACTTCGCGCTCAAACCGACCGAAACCGTCGTACCGATATCGTACTGGTTGATTGTGACCGAGCCGCCGCTTCCCGACTGGTTCTCATCGAAGTCTTCGCCAAGAAGGTTCTGGGCCTTGAAGTCGAATGAGAATTCGCGACCCCGGGCTTCGAAGTCTTTCTTGTAGACGAAATCTAGGTTGATGCCCGGTTCCTGAATAAAATCGGGCTCGAGGCCGGGTGAACGAGCTGTTGTGCGCTCGCTGGCGTAGTTTGCAAGCAATGTTGCCTGCGAGCGGGCAACGTCGTCCTGCCAGCCGACCTGGATATTCGCCAGGTGCTCAGACTGACCCTGAAGGCGAGATCCATCAGTGATAAAGTCTGTCGCGGGTTGCGGTCCTGTCTGAAGGGTCGGGAAGACAACATCGCCGGCGCTCGCCTGAACTTCCGATTTCGAGTAGGTATAGTTGGCTTGAAAGAGCAGGTCCTTGTTTTCGAACCATGCGCCAGAGAGGGGCATGTCGAAGACGCGTTTCAGGTCGAGCTCCGCGCCGTACAGAATGGCGCTGGGCGCATTCAGGTAGGTCTGGAACAGCGTCCCGCCCCCCCCAGCCAGAACAACTCCTTCGACCGGCTTTTCGAGGTTCTTGTAGAATACGCCGGCCGAAAACGACTGACCACGTTCAAAGTAACGCTCATACCGCGCGTCGAGGTTCAGGATTTCAGTATCGACGAGGAATGGGTTGCCGATAAAGTTACGGCTGCTGTCCGGATCGAAGTATTGTTGCTTTGCAAGCTCACGAAACTGGGGACGACCGATGCTTTGCGACGCTCCAAGGCGAAGTTGCTGATCCTCGGCAAAGTTCCAGGTCAGCGTTCCCGCCGGAAGGAAGTAGTTGTTCTTGACGCCGGCTACGCCCACAGGATCTGGGTCCGTGGAGATCAGCGACGCCAAATCCACATTCTGAGCGGCGTTTTCGTACCGGACGCCAACAGCCGCGCGCACCAACGGCATGATTTCGGCATCGACTTTTGCGTAAGCACCGAACACATCAAGGTTCGCTTCATAGGCCGTATCATCGCCTGTCTGCTCTTGAATCACGAACACGTTGGGATTGATGTTGAAATTCGAGAACAGGAAGTCGGCGCGTTCTTGTGTAATGCCAAAATCAAGCGGGGGTGAGCCGACGATAAATCCGAAGGACCGGGTTTGCGCGCTGCGCTCGTTCTTGTACCCTTCGATCCCCGCAGAATAGACGACGTTCCTGGCCGACGAGAGCGGCTGCTCATATTTCACGTCCACGCCGCCACTGATGACCTTGTCATCGAGGTAGCTGAACGTGATGCGATTGCTCGATCCTGCGCCACTCGGATTGTACACGTATCCACCAACAGCGGGGTCGAACACGTAGTTGATTTCGCGTTCATACGGGGCGTCCCGCTTGGTCGTTGACACGGCGCCGCGCCAGTCAATAGTCCAATCGCCACGGAAATGCGTGCCGCTGAGCTGCGTGCTCAGAAGTTCGCGTTCGTACCAGGCAGTCCTGTCTTCAAGAACGTCGCGGCCTGCCAAGCCATCAAGTCCCTCAGTCGAGCGCGCTTCTTTCGTGGTCCGGCGGATGTAAAGGTTCGTCCAGTTGATCTCATCGTCGCCGAAATCCAGTCCCAAGCCGAGAAGACCGTCCCAGCCGATATCCTGCTCTGTCGAGACATAGTCGAAAGTCGAGAAAGGCAGCAGGACTCCGCCTGAAACCGAGGCTTCTTCCTGCCGTCCGTTTCGCGTTTGCCAACCGTTGCTATAACCCAGAACACCAACGATCCCGAGCTCAAACGCATCCATGTCAAACACGGCGCCACCGGACGCATCGAAGCTTCCATTGCCCGGGATAGAGTTGTTGCTCTGGATGAGGTTGATCTCCGCATTGCGGAAGCCTTTTCCGATCGCGGCCAGTTCTGCCGGCGTGAAGTTGTTGTTCATGATACGGCGCCCAGTCGACATGGCGTTGCGGACTTCGCCCGGGATCTTGCGCGTGCCGTCGTCGAAGCCGAGTACGTCGGTTTCGGAACCATAGTATGTAAGGCCGTTCTCGAACGTCGTCTCAGTATTCAGACCCGCGCTGACGCCGACCTCAAGGAAGTTTTCTTTCGGGATGTTCAACGTGCGCAGATCAATGATGCCGCCGCCGAACTCGGCAGGATATTCGGCAGAATAGGTTTTCTGAACAAGCACGTTCTCGAGGATCGAAGTTGGAAACAGATCGAGTGGAACGACCCGCTGGAGGGGTTCCGGGCTCGGCAGAGGGGAACCGTTCAATCGCGCGGACGAATATCTTTCACCGAGGCCGCGGACGTACACGAAGCGTCCCTCTGCAATGCTCAGCCCGGTTACGCGGGCCAGAGCGTTCGCAGCGTCCGAGTCGCCCTGGCGTTCGAGGTCTTCTGCCGAGAGGAAAGCGGCCACTTCGGAGGTATCGCGAAGAACTTCGGGGATGTATCGACCGAGGACGACCACTTCCACGACCTGAATATCTTCTTCAACCGCAGGCGCCGCCTCTTCAGCGACGGCTTCAGATGGTGCCGCTTCGGTTTGCTGCGCTGCATCCGAAGGCGCAGTTTCTGTTTCGGTTTCCGCGTCAGCTTCAGTCTGAGCGGCAGCGAATGTCGGTGCCAGGATCGCTGTCGAAGCGATCAACAGGGCCCGAAGAGAGATCGACTTGAATTTCATGGTCAGAGATCCTGAGTGGAGTCGTCGTGAAAGAAAAAAAGGCGGAGGCCCAATGTTGGGCCTCCGCCAATTCAGGCTGCCTTAGCAGGCCGGTTGGCCGGGAAGGCCGCACGACCATCCAGCGTACCAGGTATCGGTTGGGCCCTGGACGGCGCCGATCCAGGTGGTCGGCGTCAGGAAGCTGGTGATGTTGGAGTTCGTGCCCACGACCGGGTTCAAGTTTGCGTTCAGCGGGTTCCCGGTGGTGTTCGTCCCGAACGAGGTGGGGGATACCGCGTTTTCGTTGGCGCCGTTGATGAAGCCGCCCGTCAGGGTGGACACGCCGTTGAGAACGTTGCCAGCGCCACGTCCGACCTGAGCAGTCACATCAGCGGCCGTTATGGGGCTGGCACCGGACGTGCTGCCGCCTGCGCAAGAGAAGAACACCGAGTTGAAAAGCGAGCCGTTGGCGGCTGCACCTGCGCCAATCGCGTTAGGATTAGAGAGGGTTATCGCGTCGGCGATGCGCAAACACTCTCTGTTTGCCACCGTCTCAGCAGAGGTGATTACGGAGTTGAATACTCGCGCAACGTGCCCCTGATTGTTAAGAATACCGAAGTTGCTGCCGGAGGCCGTAGAACGCATGACGATGGTCCAGTTGGCGTAGGTCGGCCGCGAGAAGAAGGTCGGCGTCGACCGGAGCGAGCTGATTTCGAAGCCGTTATTTCCGCCGCCTGGACGCTGATAGATGATGCCGAACTGCGCGGCGCCGCTCCAGCCGGTGTCCGTATCGAACGAGTCGTCGTCATTTCCGGTCAGGACAAGCCGGCGAAGGTTCAGGTTACCACCGAAAATCTCGATGCCGTCGTCGGATGAGTTGTGGACCTGGATGAACTCAGCCGTTGTGGCCGAGCCGACACCGGCAAAGGTGATGCCGTTGAGTTCGTTGTTGTTGCCGATGATGAAGCCGGAGTGTTGGACGCGAAGGTAGCGGATGCGACCGCTGTTGTCGCCGGGCGAGTTGCCGCCGTACGTAGCGTTCGAGCCCTCGACGACGAGCTGGCACTGGATATTCGGAGCTGTCACGCCCGAGGGGCAGCCATCTCCGGTTGGTGCGCGGCCGTTGATGACAAATCCGCCCCATTGGCCGATCGAGTTTTCATTTGTTGTGCCTTCAACGCTCTGGCGGCTGGTCATGATGATCGGCGCGGTTGGAGTACCTTCCGCAAAGATCTGCGAGCCACGCTGGACGAGAAGGTAGTCAAGGCCGGAGTTGCCGAAAATCGTGACGCCCGGCTCGATGGTCAGGATACCCTGCTCGGAGCCAGCAATCGGATTCAGCGGATCGGCGCCGCGATCGGTACCAACCGTTGTGCGTCCAGAAACGGAGTAGATCGTGCCGGCGCGATTCGGGACGATGAGGTTGCCGGTGATCGTGGTCGGCAGTTGGCAGATGCGGCGATTCGAGATCGTTCCGACGTTCGAGAAGCCGGTTGGGCAATCTGCAGCCGGACCGGAGGCCGGGGTCGGGGTGACCGGGGAAGGCGTAACAGGCGCGGGAGCGACCGGAGCCGGTGCCGCGGGCGCAGGCGCAAAGGCCCCGACGCCAGGCGAGGCAACGCCGTCGGAGCCGCTACAGGCGCCGAGCATTGCTACAGCGGCGCAAGCGAGCAGCGCCGAGCGGTATGAGTTCGATTTCAGCATGAGAGTCTCCGTCGTGATCCCTGTGCGGGTGCTCCGGCAGAGGTATCCGCCGCGCTCACTAGACGATGACACCCGCCTACCCGCGAGCAGACCCTTAAGAACGGATTGCAACAATTACCGCAAGTTTAGATGACGGTTGCGTGACAACCGCGTTTCGCGCGGCCTTGTGTCGGTTCAGACACAACTACATATTTTCGTAATACTCCGAAGGGAACATTTCGCCCCATCCGCGTTCGCGAAACCATTTTGTGATGATGTACTTGCTGCCCTTGCGAACCTTCATTCCGTGATGGATCGTGTACGGATTAACAGACCCGTCTGCCTTGAGATTATTCCAGATTACGGCCTTTCCCTTTTCCGGCATGATGGTCTTCTCGAGCCGCCTGAAGCGCGTGCCGCCGCCCTCTTCGACATCGTTGAGATAGATCATGAACGTCCAGGTTCTCTGGCCGAGGAACTGACAGAAAACCTGGTATTGGTGGGTGCCAGGCTCGAAGTAGTCGTAGTGGGCCTTATACTCCTGCTCGAGATCGTATCGTTGGCCTTGCGTAACATCTGTGTAGGACCAGTGAATGCCGATCGCTTCTGCGATGAGTTCATCCAGTTCCAGGATCAGATTGTGGCCGCGCATGCCTAAGTCGGAGGTGCGGGAAGTGCGCACTTTCGGATCTGCGAACGCGTCGGCCGTGATCGAATCGCGAAGCTCCTGATCAATCAATTCTCTGACGGCGTCGCAGACGTCCGGAACAAGAAAGTTTCTCCACACATACAGCTGTGCGTTGGTGACGGGCACTCTCTGAATGTCGGGATGCGTGAGCGCTCTTTTTGTTATGGCGCACTGAGCCAGGGCGGGATGGGAAACTTCGGAGGAGGGTCTACGTCCTTCGTAAGCTTCCTGCATCAATTCGCTGACCTGCGAATCGCCAAGACCCTTCAACTTCAGGAGCCGCCTGACTTCGTGGGGTTCGACGCCCGCCCGAAGTCGGACCCAGGTAAACGTCATCAGGTCTTCTTCTGTGGCCGTCGTCATTCCGCATTCTCCGTGTCGGTTCATCGTTACGACGGTGAAGTGACGGATGAATGACAGAGATCGGTAGCCTCCCTGGTGTATCGGCCGCGTATGCGCAGAGTACGGAATAAATACAAAATATTGTACACAGTTGACACAAATAAGTCACAAGTACATTATGACAATTATGTTACAACATCGATACAAATTTATGTCGTTTCTGGTTCTGGCGCTTGCGGCACCGGGAATTGCGTTCGCTCAGACAACCCTTTCACCGGTTTCCTATACTCAGGACCTTGAGGTTTCGGAGAAGGGCAGGGCCCGAACGCCGCTGGACGTTCAGATGCTTCAAATTGCGAACGAAGTTCGCAGCCAGTCGCGGCATGCGCCTCTCGAAGCCCATCCTGGACTCGCGGTGGTCGCGCAGGCTCATGCGCGGGACATGGCCCTGAAGGGATATGTCGGTGACGTCGATCCTTCGGGCGCTTCCCTGTTCGACCACGTGCGTATTTCAGAGCGCTCGGCCCTCATTGCGTCGTTCGGCAGCAGCATCGCCGTCCTGGACGCCGCTGCCAGCGCGGCGGAAATCCACGAAGCGATGCAGTCCGACACTGCAAATGCCGAGAACCTTCAACGGGCGTTCAGTCATGCCGGCGTGGGCACGTACGTGCATGATGGCCGGGTTTATGTCGTGCAGATATTCGCCCGGATCGACGGCGAACTGGACGCTCCGCTGCCAATGCAGCTCGCTGAATCCACCGTTTTCCGAACTGCACTTGCGACAGATGAAATGACGCCTGTCGCCTGGTCGCTTACGGATGGAAACGGTGACCTTCTCGCACGCGGCAACGGGCGCCGTCTTCAGACCAACGGCGCCGGAGCGGTTGAGGGGTTTCTCAATCTCGATGTCGCGCTCGGCAACAACATCTACACCCTGCGGGGCCCATTCGTTGAACTGAACTGACGGCTGAAAGGTCGGAATAATGGAGGCGCACGCTGGCAGCCGGTCGTAGCTCACGATCGGCTGTCAGTTTTTGTGGGCCGGCGCATCCTTGGGGGTCAGCAGCATGTACATGGCCGGCGTCACGATCCGTGCAAGGATGGTCGAACTGATCAGTCCGCCGATGATTACAACAGCCAACGGCGAGAACAGGGGAGATTGCTCCCAGACCAGCGGGATCATTCCGCCGATGGCTGTCGCACTCGTCAGCAGCACCGGCAGGAAACGGATCTCGCCCGCTTGCTCGACGGCCTCACGAAGCGGGACGCCCTCGCTTCGCAGACGGTTTGCAAAATCGACCAGCAGGATCGAGTTTTTGATCTCGATTCCGATTAGGGCAATGAAACCGATCATCGCGATGAACGACAGCGGATACTGTGCAATGTAAAGCGCAATGAATCCGCCCATGATCCCGAACGGGATCACAAATGCCACAACGGTCATCTGCGCAAAGCTTCCGAACTCGAGCAGCAAGACGGCCAGTACTCCGAACAAGGCGACAAGCACGGCCGCGCCGAGACCCGAGAAGCTTTCGCTTGCCGCTTCGGCCTGACCACCAAAGGTAATTCGATAGCCGGGCGGAAGACTGATCGTCTCAAGACGTTCGGCTACATCTTGTGTCACGTCCGCGGCAAGGTAATCCGGCAGCACATAAGACAGTACCGTATTGACCCGTTCCTGCTGCACCCTGTTTACAACGGCGGGGCCGGATCCAAATCCGATTGATGCAATCTCCGACAGGGGCACGCCGCCGCCTTGTCCAGTCCAGACGTACATCTGCTTGAGAGAGTCTGCATCTGGAGGGGTGCCGGAGTCCATCCGTACTCTGACGGGATAGGCTTCTCCAGTCGGGTCGCGTATCTGGGCCACTGTCGCGCCGCCCACCGCCACACGCAATGTCTGGTCAATGGCGCCAGCGGGAATGCCAAGCAGGGCAGCCTTTTCGACGTCGACATTCAGGGCGACATCAATGAGGCGGGCTGCTGACGGGTTGGAGACATCGCGCGTTCCCGGAGTGTCCAGCAGAATTTTTTCAACGGTGGCGGCGAGCTGGCTCAGCGTCTCGATATCCTTGCCCCAAATTCGGATCGCGATCGGAGCTTCTACGGGCGGACCGTTCTCGAACCGGCGGAAGGTCAGTTTGGCCGCAGGATATTTTTCAAGTTCCTCACGTATTTCGGCAACATGCGCGGGACCAGTATCGGCCTCCCAATGTTTGAACGCGCCATAGACCTGGCCATAGTCAGGCACGCCCAGCGTTTCGAAGACATTGTAGTAGACCTGCGGATTGCTGGATCCGCTGTTCGCAAACTGGAATGCGATGTCGTCGCGTTTCGAAAGCACGCTTTCAACGTATCGCACGGCCTTGTCGGTCTCGCTGACTGAGACACCCTGGGGCAATTCGACGTCCACGAGGAAGTAGGGACTGTCATTCTCCGGAAACAGCGAAAAGCCCAACCGCGGCACGAGCGCAAACGATGACAGGGCCAGGCACAACGAAACAACGACCGTGGACACGGGAAAGCGCAGCGCGAGTTTCAACACCGGCCGGTAAATGGCGTGGATCGCGCCCATCACGCCATCCAGGAAGGGGTTCGACTTTCCATGCCCATCGCGGGGGAGCAGTCGGCTTGCGAGGAAGGGAATAATCGTCAGAGAGACAATCAGGGACGCGATGATCGTTGTAAGAATGGCAACGGGCAGGGACCTGATGAAGTCTCCGGCACCCTCGGGCAGGGCGATCAGGGGCAGGAAGGAGAAGATGAGGGTCGCTGTGCACCCGAGGACTGCCACGTTGATTTCCGACACACCGGCGATGGCCGCTTCGCGTCGGGGCATGCCGTCCCTTAGATGACGGGCTATGTTTTCGGTCACGACGATCGAGTCGTCGACCAACAAGCCCAGCGCGATAACAAAACCGGAAATCGACAACTGGTTCATGGTGTAACCAAGCTGTCCCACCCAGAAGACGCCAATCGCCAGCGAAAGTGGAATGGCCATCATCACGACAATCGCCGCGCGAAAGCCCAGCGGCAGCAACGTGAAGAGCACCAGAAGGACGGCAATACCAAAATCCCGCCCCAGCGAAGTCAGCCGGTGTGCAACGGTCTTTGATTGGTCAAAGCCGGTTTCAAGCGTGATGCCCTCAGGCAAGCTGGATCTGAAGGCGTCGATCTGTTTGTAGAGATTGTTTCTCACGACGAAGACGTCGACGCCCAACTTGCCTTTGGCGCTGACCAGGACGGCGCGTTTGCCGTTATAGCGCGTCAGGTGACGCGCTTCATCATTATCCCATTCGACCTGAGCAATGTCGCCCACGGTCAGCGTGCTGCCTGGTGACGAGCGAAGCGCGGTTCGCCGTATCTCGTCCAGACTGTCGAACGGACCTGTGGCGGTCACGTTGAAGCGGCGTCCGCCGCTGTTGACTGAACCAATCGGTACGTCCGCCCCTTCGCGCTGCAGGGCGTCGACGACCGCGAGTGGAGACAGTTGGAACTGCGCCAAACGGTCGAGATCCAACGATACGCGGACTTCGGATTCCGGCGCACCCCAGATCTGTGAAGTTTGCACGCCCGCACCGCGTTCCAGCATATCCTTCAAGTCGCGTGCGGTCGCTTCGAGCTGCCGGGTTGGCGCTGTTTCGCTCACAAGCGCGAGCACCACAATGTTGGCATTGGCGGTATTTGCCTTGAACGTCCGCACCTCAACCACACCCGGCGGAAAGTTGGGGCGCACGACGTTCAGCTCACGGACGAGTTCGTCATATTTGCGCTCAGGATCAGATCCGAACGTGAACTCGACCGTTACCGAGCCAACGCCGGAGCGCGCCCCCGATCGGACTTCCTTTACGTCTTCAATGCGGTTGAACGCCTGTTCCAGCGGTACAACGATCAGTTTCTCGATCTGCTCAGCGTCTGCGCCCGGCAGCACGACGGTCACACCTGCGATCGGAAATCGGACGGTCGGGTCTTCCGACTTAGGAATGGAAACGACGGCGTTTGCGCCCAGCGCAACCAGCATGGCGAACAAGACGAGCGAAAATTGCCAGCGGTCGACAAAAAACCGGACGACTTGCTCCATGACCCGGCTCAGCGCCTTTCCGCAACAGTAACGGACTCGCCGTCACGAACATACGCTGCGCCCTCGGCGACGATCCGCTCACCAGACTTCAGGCCAGAGACGACCAATACAGCGCCGCTCTCGATCCCTGACGTTGCGATTGCGCGTCTGTGGGCAATGTTCTTGTCGTCCAGTACATAGACGTAACCTTGGTCCGCGCGCGCATCTATGAGAGCGAGTGACGGAATTCGCAGTGGACCTTCAATCGCGCCGGCCGGCGCGGTTGCCGTGATCTCGGCCTCGGCGACCATGCCGCTTCGGAGGGCTCCATCATCGTCCAGCTTGATATCGACTTCGAAGTTGCCAGTGGCTTCGTCGCTCTTGGCAGCAATTCGAACGACCGATCCCTTGCGGGTCGTATCTTCGAGTCCGCGGATCGTGACGTTCGCTGAATCGCCGGACTTCAACGTCGCGGCTTCAGCGGCCGACACGGGGACCCGAAGGACCAGGCCAGACTTGATCTCGCCGATTTGAAGGATCGCGGCCCCCGGAGCGACGGTCTGACCACCGTCCGCAAAGCGCCGCAGGACGACCCCGCCGGTGCTGGCAATGATGACCCCCTGATTGCGGTTGAACGAAACCGCGTCGAGGTTCGCGCGCGCCTGATCGCGGGCCAACGCGGCATCATCAAGCCTGGCCTGCGAAACGTGCCCTTTTTCAAACAAAGCGCGTGTGCGTTCATACTGCGCGTCCGCGTTCGCGACACCTGCTTCGGCTTGAGCGAGCCCCGCCGAGAGTTCGGTCATGTTGAGCCGTGCGAGCGGTTGCCCGGCCTTGATCAGATCGCCCTCATCGACGAGCACGCCGGCGATCACGCCGCCCGTCTTGAACGCAAGCACGGTCTCTCTGTCGTAAACAATCTTGCCTGTGGACAGTATGAGGCCGTCAGGAGCGGCCGGCGAGACTTCTGACGCAACGACAATGGGGCTAGCCTTGGCTGCCTTCACCGTCGCATCGGCAGCGTCTGGCTCGGTGCCGCCGCATGCCGCGAGCAGGGCGCTCAAAAGCAAAGCAATCGCGCCTGCCGTCGTGCGAGTTGCCACTTTGCGTCCTCATCCATGAAGTTAATCTCTAGATAGACCGTCCTCGCAAAAATGCTAAGCGAAAAATAAACTGTTTAGCGAAAACTCATTCGGCTCGAGTCCGGCAGCAAGCGACCCGTCGTCGCATGGTGCACAATCGCTGTGCATTTCAGTTCGCGGAGCGCGCGCTCGAGAGCTTTTACGTTGAGCAGCGCCATCGCAGGGAATCGGTCGTCGCTCAGGCCGCTGATCCCCAATCGCCAATGCAGAATTACCGGTTGCGAGACGCGCTTGGGGAGAGCCAGAGCTCGGCGCAAGAGATGAAACTTCGCCTTGACGTGTTCAGTCGACGCCACGATAGAAGCGATGTCAGCGAACAACACATAACAGTCTGGCAGCGGGGGCGCCGCAATCCTGTCATTAAATCAGTGGCTTAGGCCTATAATTGCGGAGCTTGAAATTGTTTCTGCAATCGAAGAGTTTACGAGGCTGACAGAACTGTAAATATTCTGCTAACCGCTATATCGTTCGGCGCAAATCCGGGCAAAATAGCTTTGTAAGGTCGTTGCTGGGTGTCGCCACCGGCTCAAGCGACGTGGCACATGAAGATCGAGGAAACATGTACTACACACAGAAATCGCAAGGCTCGGGCCGGGTAACCGGTATCGTGTTTGTCACGGCGTTCCACGCTGCACTTTTCGCAGCGCTGCTCTTTATCAAACGAGACGAGGTCGCGAAGATTCTCGAGCCAATGACCACCGAAATCATCGAACAGGTGGAAATCCCCGAGGAAGAGCCACCTCCGCCGCCGCCGGTGGATGAAATCGACCTGACTCCGCCGCCCGATCAGGTGATCCTGCCGGAAATTCAGTTCGATACGCCGCCGCCTCCGAGCGCGATCACACAAGTCACAAAGACAACCGATCCTGGCCCGGTTGTGCCGCGGCCTGGCCCGGTGACACCCACCCCGCAACCGTCCGTCAAGGTAAGCTGCAACTTGCCGAAACGGATCGAGAAACCGCCTTATCCGTCGCGATCCGAACGTCTGAACGAAGAGGGCATCACGACGATGCGTGTCTGCGTCAAAGCGAACGGTCGTGCGTCAGAAGCGGTTGTGACCCAAGGAAGCGGATACCAAGAGCTTGATGATGCTGCGGTGAAGTGGGCGATGGGCCTGCGGAACATGCAGCCGGCAAAAGTTGACGGAAAAGCGGTCGATGGCTGCTGCATGGTGGTCCCGCTCGCTTGGGAAATCGAAGAGGGGCGCTGAAGGCGAATGAGGCCAGAAGCGTTTATGTAAAGAGATTACCGGCTGCACGAAAAGCAGCCGGTGAAACGGGGGTAGCCAGCCCGAATTGGTGTAGAAACTCGGCGGCAGTTTGCGTGCGGCGCGCTGTTGCTTTTCGAATGGCTGGGTTTGCCCGGCGTAAGAGAGGAAATAAGACTATGAATACAGTATCCCTTCGTGAAGGATCTTCGCG
>JAIXRO010000088.1 GCA_027485145.1 Hyphomonadaceae bacterium
GCCGCCGCCGAAGGCGCAACCGCCCCGGAATCGCTCAGGCAAAAGGGCCGGAAGAGACCCAACACGCTGGAAAGAGGCCTCTCGAGGGCCTCGCCGAAGGAGCAAGCCGGTCACGCACCGGCGGAATCTCTCAGGCGCCAAGGACAGCGGGGGCGACGAACGTGCGGCTTTGGCTGCATCTCGTCTGCTTTCCGGGATTGGCGCAATGGCAGAGACAAGTTCAGAGACCCTGCGGCGTACGGCGCTCCATGCGCTGCATGTGGAGCAAGGCGCGAAGCTCGTGCCGTTCGCGGGCTATGACATGCCGGTGCAGTTTCCGGCGGGCGTCAAGGAGGAGCATCTCTGGACGCGGACGCAGGCCGGGTTGTTCGACGTGAGCCATATGGGGCCGTGCTTCCTGACGCTTGCCTCCGGCGTGCGGCGCGGGGCCGAGGCGCATGAGGAGATCGCGGCGCTCATCGAGACGCTGGTGCCGTCCGACATCAAGGGGCTGAAACCGGGGCAGGCGCGCCTGACCGTGCTGCTGAACGAGGCGGGCGGCATTCTCGACGACCTGATCATCACCCGTCCGTATGAGGACGACCGGCAGGGCGAACTCTACATCGTCGTCAATGGCGCGATGAAGGATCAGGACTGGGGGATTTTCGAGACGGCGCTGGCGGGCAAGGCGGTGCTGACGCGCGCCGATGACGGCGTGCTGTTTGCGCTGCAGGGGCCGAAGGCGGAGATCGTGCTGGGCGCCTATTTCCCGGAGTGCACGGGCCTGAAATTCATGGAGAGCCGCCGGATGGTGCTGGACGGCGAGACGTTCGTTGTGTCGCGGTGCGGCTATACGGGTGAGGACGGGTTCGAGGTGCTGGGCAGCGCGTCGGCGGGCACGGCGATGGTGCGCCTGTTGCTGGATGATCCGTGCGTGCGCCCCATCGGCCTGGGCGCGCGCGATTCGCTGCGGCTTGAGGCGGGGCTTTGCCTTTATGGGCATGACCTCGCGCCGGATATCTCGCCGGTGGAAGCCGACCTTGCCTGGGTGATCCAGAAGCGCCGCCGGGAGACGGGCGGGTTTCCGGGCGCGGGGCGTATCATCCGTGAGCTGAAGGAAGGACCGGCGCGCAGGCGGGTGGGCATCCAGCCGCTGGAGCGGGCGCCGGCGCGCGAGGGCACTGAAGTTTATGTGGACGGCGCCCCGGTGGGGCTTGTCACATCGGGCGGGTTCGGGCCGAGCGTGGATGCGCCGGTTGCGATGGGCTATGTGGCCGCCGCACATTCTGCGCCCGGCACGAAGATCGACCTGATGGTGCGCGGCAAGGCAAGGCCCGCCGAGATTGCACCGCTTCCTTTCATTCCAGCCCGCTACAAACGTTAATCCGTTCAAGGAGAACCCTGATGACCACTTACTATACCAAGGACCATGAATGGATCCGCGTCGACGGCGATACCGGCACGGTTGGCATCACGGCCTATGCGGCGGGCCAGCTGGGCGATGTCGTGTATGTCGAGCTGCCGGAGATGGGCGCGAAGTTTGCGCGCGGCGATGACTTCGCGGTGGTCGAGAGCGTGAAGGCGGCGTCGGACGTCTATGCGCCGGTGTCGGGCGCGGTGCTGGAGGTCAACAGCGCGCTCACCGAGGCGCCGGAGAAAGTGAGCGAGGCGGCGGAGAGCGCGGCCTGGTTCGTTCGGGTGAAACTCGCGGATGCGGGCGAACTCTCCGAACTCATGGACGAAGCGGCCTATGCCGCGTTCTGCAAAGGCCTCTGAGATGTTGGAGCAGGCCTGTTTCGGCTTTCTGGCGGTCATCCATCTCGCACCAGCGATCGCTGCGATTCTGCCGAAACAATTGTCGAAACTCTATGGCGTGCAGGCAACCGACGGCACATTGATCACATTGCTTCAGCATAGGGCCGTCCTGCTTGGCGTTGTCGGAATTGCGTTCTTTACCGCCGCCGTGCGGCCTGCGAGCGAGTTTGCATGGCACGCCGCACTGCTTGGAGCCGCAAGCATGGTTTCATTCCTCGTTCTGGCCATCATCAATCGCCAGCTCGCCGGGCCGCTTCGCAAGATTGCGTTGATCGATCTGGCTGGCTTGCTGCCCCTCGGCTGGCTCTTCTGGCGCCAACCCTGGGCGACTTTCTGAATTTTGGAGATTGCAAATGCGCTACCTGCCACTCACGCCCGAAGACCGCGCCAGCATGCTGGCGACGATTGGCGCAAAGTCCGCCGACGATTTCTATACGGACGTTCCGAAATCGGCGCGCCTGAAGGCCAAGATTGCCGGGCTGCCGGGCCATCAGGGCGAACTGGCCGTCGAGCGGCACATGACGAAACTGGCGGCGCGTAACCGGGCCGCTTCGGCGGGGCCCTTCTTTGTCGGCGCGGGCGCATACAAGCATCATGTGCCGGCGACGGTGGACATGATCATCCAGCGCTCCGAATTCCTGACGACCTATACGCCGTACCAGCCGGAGATTGCGCAGGGCACGCTGCAGACGCTGTTCGAGTTCCAGACGCAGGTGGCGGCGCTGACCGCGATGGATGTTGCGAATGCGTCGATGTATGACGGCTCGACCGCGTGCGCCGAGGCGGCCGTGATGGCGGCGAGGGTGACCAAGCGCAGCAAGATCATCCTGTCGGGCGGCCTGCATCCGCACTATGCGGCGGCGACGCGCCTGCTGTGCGAGGCACAAGGACTGACGGTCGTGCAGCTTCCCGTGGCCATTGATGGCGAGGGCGAGCTTGCAAAGTCCGTGGACGGAGAGACAGCCTGCGTGATCGGACAAAGCCCGAACGTGTTCGGCACGGTGACGGATCTGTCGGGTGTTGCCAAATCGGCGCATGAGAAGGGCGCCTTGCTGGTCTCGGTGTTTACCGAGGCGGTGAGCCTTGGGCTCGTGACGCCGCCGGGGGAGATGGGCGCCGACATTGCGGCGGGCGAGGGCCAGTCGATGGGCAACGGGCTGAATTTCGGCGGGCCGTATGTGGGCCTGTTTGCGTGCAAGGAAAAACTCGTGCGGCAGATGCCGGGCCGTCTGTGCGGTGAGACTGTGGACGCAGATGGGCGGCGCGGGTTTGTGCTGACGCTGTCCACGCGCGAGCAGCATATCCGCCGCGACAAGGCGACTTCGAACATCTGTACCAATTCCGGCCTGTGTGCATTGGCGTTCACGGCGCACATGACGCTGCTCGGCGGCAAGGGGCTGAAACAGCTGGCGCAGCTCAACCATGAAGCAGCGTGCGAGCTGGCCGATGCGCTGGGCGCGCTGAAGGGTGTCGAGGTGCTGACCCCGCGTTTCTTCAACGAGTTTGCGATCCGCACGCCGGTGGATGCTGAAGCGGTGCTGGCGATGCTGGACGAGGCGGGCGTGGTGGGCGGTGTGCGGGCCTCGCGCCTTTTCCCGACCGACCACCTTGGCGATGTCATTCTCGTTGCGGCCACCGAATGTACGACGACGGACGATATTGCAGCTTATGCTGCGGCACTGAAGGAGATTATCTGATGGCCATGAACACACAAGGGCGCCCGACGGCGCCGGCGCGCGCGTCCTCCGGTTCCATCGAAACCGTGTCCGGGTCGCGCGGGTTGCTGCAGCATGAAGACCTGCTGTTCGAGATCGGCACGCCGGAGACGACCGGTGTGGACCTGCCGAAACCGAAAGGCCTTAAGAGCCGTCTCGGCGGTGTGGCGCGCAAGGTGGACACCGGCCTCGCAGGTCTCTCCGAGCCGCAGGCCGTGCGCCACTACATGCGCCTGTCGCAGCGCAACTATGCGATCGATCTCGGCTTCTTCCCGCTCGGCTCGTGCACGATGAAACACAATCCGCGCCTCAACGAGAAGATGGCGCGGCTGCCTGGCTTTGCGGACATCCATCCGCTGCAGCCGCAGGCGACCGTGCAGGGCGCGCTGCAGCTCATCGATGAGCTGGCGACGTGGCTGAAGACGCTGACGGGCATGCCGTCGGTGGCGATGAGCCCGAAGGCGGGCGCGCATGGCGAGCTGTGCGGGATGTTGGCGATCCGCCAGGCGCTGATTGCCCGGGGCGAAGGCGAGACGCGCAAGCGCGTGCTGGTCCCGGCTTCGGCGCACGGCACCAATCCGGCAACCGCCGTGCAGTGCGGGTTCATCGTGGACGAGATCAAGGCGAATGCCCGCGGGCGCGTGGACATGGCGGAGCTTCGCGAGAAACTGCAGCGTACGGATGACGTGGCCGGCATCATGCTGACCAATCCGAATACGTGCGGCCTGTTCGAGACCGACATCAAGGAGATTGCCGACCTCATCCACAAGGCGGGCGGCTATTTCTATTGCGACGGCGCGAACTTCAACGCCATCGTAGGCCGGGTGCGCCCGGGTGACCTGGGTGTCGATGCGATGCACATCAACCTGCACAAGACCTTCTCCACCCCGCATGGCGGCGGCGGCCCGGGGTCGGGCCCGACCGTCTTTTCCGAAGCGCTGGCGCCTTATGCGCCCGTGCCGTTCGTGACAAAGGACGAGGACGGCCTCTTCCGGCTTGTCGAGCACGTCGACGGCGACGCGAAGGACTCCTTCGGCCGGATGGTCGCGTTCCATGGCCAGATGGGCATGTTCGTCCGTGCCCTGACCTACATGCTGAGTCATGGCGCGGACGGGCTGAAGCAGGTGGCTGAGGATGCCGTGCTGAACGCCAATTACATCCAGGCGCGGCTGAAGCACGTCATGACGCCCGCGTTCGAAGGCTATTGCATGCACGAGGCGCTGTTTTCGGATGCGTTCACGGCGGACGGGATCGAGACGATCGACATCGCCAAGGCGCTGATCGACGAGGGCTACCATCCCATGACGATGTATTTCCCGCTGGTGGTTCACGGCGCGATGCTGATCGAGCCGACGGAGACGGAGTCCAAGGCGGAGCTCGACCGGTTCTGCGACTCGCTCGAGTCGATTGCCCGGCGGGCGGCGCAGGGCGATGAGACCCTGAAAGGCGCGCCATACCTGGCGCCGGCGAGGCGCCTCGACGAGACGCGCGCGGCGCGCAAGCCGATCTTGAAGTGGACCGCGCCTGCACCGGAATCGGTGGCCGCCGAATAGGCGGCGTCAAGCCGTCCGGGTGCGGAACATGCGGCGGCGCAGCCAGCCGAAGGCGGCTTGCGCGGGGCGTTCGGCAATCATGTAACCGAGCCAGCCGGCGGCGATCGCGGCGGCGGTGCCGGCGATGACGAAGAGCAGGTTGTCGAGTATGCCCGGCGCGCCCAGCCGGAAGAGCGGGGCGAGCGGGCTCGTCACTTCCGTGCGCGCCATCAGGCGCTGCAGGATGCCCAGCGCGAACAGGTGGAACAGGTAGATCGAGTAGGACCAGTTGCCGAGGTGCGCGAACGTGCCGAGCAGGCCGCGCCAGACCGGCGTGGTGGCGAGCAGCCATCCCGGCCGCGCCTGTCCCAGCAGCCAGCCGGCCCAGAGCACAACCAGCATCGTCACCCCGCCAATGATCACCGCGAGGATGACCGCGTCGCGGCGCACGGCGAAGGGGCTGGCAGGATCAAGGCCGAACAACTGATAGATGAGCACGGCGGCCACCGCGCCGGCCAGCGCCGGGATCAGCCAGGCAAGCCGGCCCTGATCGTTGAGGCTGGCCATCCCGTAGATCAGGCCGGCGCACGGCAATCCGATTTCCAGTACGCGGCCCCATTGCAGGGTGTAAGTCGAGGGCACGCCCTGAAGGCAGATGGCCGCCGCAATCCAGAGCGTGCTCAGCAGCGTGACAATGCCCGGGCGCCAGAACAGGCCGGATGTCACCATCAGGCCGACCGCGGCGCCGAAAATGAACTCCATTGTCATCGGATGGGCCGCGAGCGTCAGCGCGTTCTGGGCGATGGGAAGCGACAGGCCGAGCAGGGAGGCGGCCACCACCAGCGCGCCCCAGCCAAGCAGCGCGAAGGGCAGGAAGCGCCGCGGCAGCAAGAGGAGCAGGGCGAAGACGAGGTAGAAGTAGATCTCGTGGATCAGCGTCCAGCCAATCAGCAGGACCGGATAGTCGGCTTGCGGGATCAGCAGGAAGGATTTGAGGAGGTACTGGTATTCGGGCGTTCCCGGCTTGATCGCGACGCCGCTGGAGTCGATCAGGGCGACACCGCCGCTGAGCACCATGTAGAGAAGGCCGAGCCCCGCCGCTGCCCACCAGACCGGATAGACGCGCGTCAGGCGGGCAAAGAGGAAGTCCGCGCTGGTGACCGGTCCGGCCCGAAGATCCTGCGTGACCCAGACCATGATGAAGCCCGAGATCACGAAGAAGAGGTCGACACCGGCAAAGCCGCTGGCAAAGAAGCCGCCAACCAGCGCGGTTTCGCTGCTGCCGGACCGGGCGAGGCCAGCCAGCTCAAGCGCGCGCGCGTGGTAGACGACCACCAGCAGGGCGGCAATGCCGCGCAGGGCCTGAACCGATTGAAGCTTCATGATCGGCTTTTCCAGCCCTGTCGGTTACGCAACTTAAATTTTCTCATGTGTATCAATGCAGCAACGGTGTTGCCAGACTTTCGACACACGTCTCGGGATACTCTGGCAGTCACATTCTCAGCCCCCATATCCGCGACATGCCCCAGGATCCGATCACACCGCCTCAACCGACTTACCCCGCGCCGATGCCGATCCGGGTATCGCGTCAGGGCATCAACGTGACGCAGCGCCAGGGGCTGGCGCTGGGCGGCACCGCGCTGATCGTTCTGGCCGTGCCTGTGGGTCTCGCCGCGCCGTCGATTCCCCTGGCCTTGCCCATGGCGGTGATCGGGGCGGTTCTGGTCGGGCTGAATGCGGTCTGGGCCCGGCGCTGGCTGGATGACATGTTCCGGCGGTATCCGCAGATCGAGCAGCGCGTGCCGGACTGGCTGATCCGGCTTGCGTCCGGGCGCCCGAAGCGCGGCGCGCCGGAGTAGGGCGTCCGGATTGAGGTTTATCGCTTGGCGGGGTTCGCCGCGCATGGCATCGCGCGTGCAATGGGTGGCGGATCAATAACGAGAGGGGCGCGTGTGACGGGTCGGGAACCGGACGAATCGACTTGGCGTGTCCGCGTCATGTCTCCATCGGACCTGTCGCCGGCTGACATTGCCGCCTGGAATGCGCTGCGCGCGGGTCACCCCGATTATGATACACCGCTGCTGTCGCCCGAGTTTGCAAAGGCCATCGGCGGTGTGCGCCGCGACGCCCGCGTCAGCCTGATCGAAGATGCGCAGGGCCTTGCCGCGGTGTTTGCGTTTCATGCGCGGCCGGACGGTCTTGCCCGGCCCATCGGCGTGCCATTTTGCGACTATTCGGGGCCTGTGGTGCGCGCAGACGCCGCGCTGAGCCTGAAGGATATCGTCCGGCTATCGGGAATGGGCGGTTACCGGACCTATTCGCTGCTGGATCCGTTCCACAAGTTTGCGGCGGAACGGACCGGCGGGGTCACCTCCCATCTGGTCCGGCTCGAGGGCATGCCGGGGGACAAGTATATTGAACAGCGGCGGGCGGCGCATCCGAAGCGCTTCAAGAACTTTCGCCGCCTTCAAAGCCTCATGAAGCGCGATGGCTATGAACTCCGGCTCAGCTGGGGGCCGCTCGATGACAAGCTTCGCGACGCGCTCTACGGGTTCAAGTCTCAGCAGTATCGTGCCAGCGGCCTCGTCGACCTGATCTCGGCGCCGATGTCCCGGGCGCTGCTGGATGCGATCCAGGCGCATCCCGGCGGCTTCCAGGCCAGCTTGTGGGCGAATGACCAGTTCGTCAGCGCCGATTTCGGATTTCGCGAAGGCGCAGCCTTCCATCCCTGGATCGCTGTCTACGATCCGGCTTTCTCGGCCTACTCGCCGGGAAACCTCCTGCAAAAGCAGGTGATCAGGGAAATCGAGTCCCTTCGCCTTGAGTGCTATGATCTCGCCGAGGGACATGACCATTACAAGAAGTATTTCACCAATAGCGGCCGCACGATGTACGGCGCGGACGTGACGGTGCCCGGACGGCGTGGTTGGCTCCTGTCGGCGCAGTCGGCGCTCTGGAAGCTGAGCGGTGCAGGCCGGGAGGGATCAGCCACCAGCCGGCTGAAACGGCGTGTTGATCAGGCCGCCGTCTGCCACGACCGGTTCAGTGACCGCCTCGCCGATCTGGTCACCGCCCTTCGCGAGCGCGGCGTTTCCGCCACACCTGCGAGCGGACATGCGACCGAGGCCGACTGATCCATTTTGCGGCCCTTGCCATTCGTTCAAAACCCCGCACACATGAGCCGCTGGAACTGTAACCGGGGCTGACATGCACTTCAGAATTCTCTGCCTGGCGGCCATCGCCGGGCTCTTCGTGGCGTCTTGCGACAGGCCTGGCAAAGGCGGCGATGAGGCATCGACGCCCTCGATCGCCAACCCGTTTCCCTCGACCTACAAACCCTATCCCTCGCAGACCCTGCTGATCACCAACGCGACGGTCATCGACGGGAAAGGCGGCCTGGTCGAGAAGGGCGCCGTGCTGATCGAGGACGGCAAGATCAAGGCGGTCGGCACGGACCTCAAGGCGCCGGACGGCGCGGCCACAATCGATGCCGCCGGCAAGTGGGTAACACCCGGCATCATCGACAATCACAGCCACCTTGGCGCCTATCCTTCGCCCGGCGTGGATTCCCATGGCGACGGCAACGAGATTTCCGGGCCGGTGACGGCGGAAGTCTGGGTGGAGCATTCGGTCTGGCCTCAGGACCCCGGCTTCACCCGCGCGCTGGCCGGCGGCATCACGTCGCTGCAGATCCTGCCCGGCAGCGCAAACCTGTTCGGTGGCCGCGGCGTGACGTTGAAAAACGTGCCCGCCCGCTCGGTGCAGGCGATGAAGTTTCCGGGCGCCCCCTATACGCTCAAGATGGCGTGCGGCGAGAATCCGAAGCGCGTCTACGGCTATGGCAATGGCAGCACGCCCGGCGGCGCGCCGTTTTCGCGGATGGGCAACGTCGCCGGGTACCGGGATGCCTGGATCAAGGCGGCGGACTACAAGCGTAAACTGGATGCCGGCGAATCGCCCACACGTGATCTCGAGCTTGAGACACTTGCAGGCGCGCTGTCCGGCGACATCCTCGTGCACATGCACTGCTACCGCGCCGACGAGATGGCGCAGATCATGGATATCTCGAAGGAGTTTGGCTACAAGGTCACGGCCTTCCACCATGCGGTCGAAAGCTACAAGATCGCTGACAAGCTCGCCGAGTACGGCGCCTGCTCGTCGATGTGGGCGGACTGGTGGGGCTTCAAGATGGAAGCCTATGACGGCATCCCGGAAAACATTCCGCTGGTTCATAATGCGGGGGCCTGCGCCATCGTGCACTCCGACAGCGAGGTCGGCATCCAGCGCCTGAACCAGGAAGCGGCCAAGGCCTGGGCGGACGGCAAGCGCATCGGCATTGACGTCCCGATCGAGGTGGCGTGGCAATGGCTGTCGCTGAACCCGGCGAAGTCGCTGGGTGTGGACGACAAGACCGGCAGCCTCGAGCCCGGCAAGATGGCCGATGTGGTGATCTGGTCCGGCAATCCGTTCAGCAGCTATACCAAAGCCGAGAAAGTCTATGTGGACGGCGCGCTGATGTTCGATCGCAACGATCCGGCGATCCAGCCCGTCATGGATTTCGAACTTGGCCAACCCGGTGAGGGAGACCGCAAATGATCCGTCGCATGATGATGAGTCTGGCCGTCCTGGCGGCTGCGCCTGTGGCCTTGGCCCAAACCGTTGTTGTCTACGGCGAAAAAGTCTGGACCGGCACCAGCCAGGGCACGCTGGAAGATGGCGTCGTCGTGATCGAGAACGGCCGCATCACATCGGTTGGCACAGCGCCGGCGCGTGTGCCGGCCGGCGCGCTGGAAGTGCGCGCCGAGTGGGTCACCCCCGGCCTGATTTCGGCTTTCTCGCGGACCGGTCTGTCCGAAGTCAGCGGTGTGGATGACGCCAATGACAGCGGCGCGGGCAAATCGGCCTTTTCGGCGGCGCTCAATGCCGCGGACGGGTTCAACCCGGACGCCACGCCCATCGCGGTGACGCGTCTCGAAGGCTTTACGCGGCTCGCGGTCGCGCCGGAGGCGGCCTCCAAACTGTTCGGCGGCCAGGGCTTCCTTGCCGATACAACCGGCCTCAATGGCAGCATCTTCGAGGAGCGCGCGTTCGCCTATGTCGTGCTCGGTGAAAGCGGCGCCTCGCTGTCCGGTGGATCGCGCACGGCAGCCTGGGCCTCGCTGCGCGGCGCGTTCGACGATGTGCGCTTTTTCGGCGCCCGCTACATGAGCCACAATGAGGGCAACGTGCTGACCCGCATGGATGCGCAGGCCCTGATGCCGGCCGTCCGCGGCGAGCAGCTGATCCTGTTCCAGGCGAGCCGGGCGAGCGACCTGAATGCGATCATGGATTTCCAGGAGGAGAACCCGTCGCTGAACGTGGCGATCGTCGGCGCCGATGAAGGCTGGCGCGTGGCCAACCGTCTTGCGGCGCTCGAGATCCCGGTCATCGTCGATGCCTTCTCGAACCTGCCGGCGAGCTTTTCGCAGCTCGCCGCGACCAGCGAAAACGCCAAGCGGCTGGCCGAGGCCGGCGTCACGGTGGCCATCGTTCACTTGGATAATGACAGTCACCAGGCCCGTCTTGCGACCCAGGTCGCCGGAAATGCGGTGGCGAATGGCATGCCGTTCGATGTCGCGATGAAGGCCCTGACCACGGCGCCGGCTGAAATCTTCGGGATGACCGACCTTGGCGTGCTGGCGCCGGGCGCCCGCGCCGATGTGGTCGCCTGGGACGGAGACCCGCTTGAAGTCACCTCGGCGCCGGTCGCGGTTTACATTGACGGCGAGTCTCAGCCGATGGTGTCGCGGCAGACCAAACTGCGTGACCGGTACCGGAATCTCGACGAAAGTGAGCGTCCTCTGGCCTTCAAGCGATAAACTTTAAAGGTTTTCGCCTCACAGGTGAATGCGGCCCGGTCCTTGCTTGACGGGCGCAAAACTTTGGGTTTTTTCCGTTTCGTTCTGGAAGGGTGCGTCATGACCGCTAAAATTTTGACCGATTGGGACAGCGAGAAGGCGTCCCGATTTGGAAATGACCTCATTGTAGCACAGCACACGCTGCACAAACGTCCGATGTTTTCGGATGCGGGCCTGGCCGACCTGCTTGACCGGTATCCGCGCGAAGCCTTCGGCATCCATACGATGGGTACGAAGCGTTCCGACAGCGATGGATTCCGGAAAGGAACGCCCGGCAAGCTCAACGGCGAGCAGCTTCTCGAGGCGGTGAAGCGCGGACGCCTCTGGATCAACCTTCGCAACGCCAACGCCCACCTGCCGGAATATGCCGCGCTGTGCGACGAGATGTTCGGCGAGCTGGACGCCGCAAATGGCGTAAAGACTCTGAAACGCGATGTCGGCGTGCTGATCTCCAGCCCGAATGCGCGCGTGTTCTATCACCTTGATATCCCGATGGTGACGCTCTGGCAGATCAAGGGCGAGAAGACGATGTACGTCTATCCCCGCGGCGGCAGGTTTGCCCGCGATCCCCAGATCGAGGCGATCGTGCTGCGCGAGCAGGAGGAGGAGATCGATTACGATCCGTCCTTCGACGACTATGCCCTCCCGGTCACCATGAAGCCCGGCGTGGTGGCCAGCTGGCCGCAGACGGCGCCGCACCGGATCGACAACAGCGATTGCGTCAACGTCTCCCTGTCCTGCGAGTTCATGACGTTCGACTCCCTGATTCACGCCAACGCGCTGTATGCCAATGGCGCGATGCGGCGCTGGTGGGGGCTCAATCCGTCGATCGAACGGGACGGCCCGCTGGCAAAGTATTCCAAGGCCGGCCTTGCCCGGGCGTTCAAGCTGTTCAACTCCGGTAAATACTTCGAGAAGCAAGTTAAGCCGACCTTCGTCGTCGATCTCGAAGCGGAAAATGCGGTGCGCGATCTCGTTGCCGCATAGCCGCCTTAATCGAAGGCGATGAAACGGCGCCATTCGAGACGGGTAAAGTTATGCTGCTAGCGTTTCTGTTTTCACTCGCGATGACGACTGGCGCAGGCCCGATGGATGCCGCCCTTGAGGCAACGGAAGCCCCGGACACGCTCCGGGCGGCCTTCACGGTCGAACTGGCCTCGAATTCAGCCCGGCACACCTATTTCTTCGATCCCCGCCTGCCGCGCGGTGAGCGCTGGGTCGTGGTCGACCGGCGCGGACATGATCCTGAACTCGTGTCGGTGGCTGAAGCCTGGGCCGCCGAGCCTGCGCCCGATGGCCGTCTTTTCCCGGATGATCTGCGCGAGAGCCTCGGGTCTTCGGTCGATGTGAACACGGACGGCGACGCCTGGCGCCTCAGCTTCCGCCATCATCCGAACTATAACGATACCGAGTTTGACGTCTGGGCCGCCGAGCAATTGAAGGCCACCGCCTGGCTCGACCCGGTGGGTGAGCGGTTCCAGCGGATCGACTATACGCTGCCCAAGCCGGTCTCAGGCCCGACCGGCGGAAAGCTGACGCGCTATGACCAGAGCTACCTTCTGAAGACCGAGCCGCGTTGGGGATTCTCCTATGTCTCCGGGTTCACCATCGACCTGGAGGCGCGCGCGGCCTTCAAGCGGTTCGAGCGCCGCTACGAGGCGCGGGTGACGGACGTGTATTTCTTCTTCGCCAGCACGGACGCCGAGGCGGACTATGACAGCCGGCGCGCCGACGCCTTGCAGATGGCCTCTGGACCCGCAACGCCCGGGCGCTAGACTCGGCGCCATGACGATTCACATGGTGAAACTCTGCGTCGGCGCAGACGATATCGATGATCTGGCCGACTGGCAGAAGCGGCTGATGAAATCGCTGCCGAACCCGGTGCACCATACACGCATGATGCCGAAGCGGGCCGAAGAGATGCTGGCCGGCGGCTCGATCTATTGGGTCATCAAGCGGGCGATCCGGGTGCGCCAGCGCATCATCGACATTCGCACCGTGGCCGACGATGAGGGCAAGGACCTGTGCGAGCTGGTGTTCGATCCGGAACTCGTGCGCACCTATGCCCAACCCAAGCGGCCTTTCCAGGGGTGGCGTTATCTGAAGCCCGCCGAAGCGCCGCGCGACCTGAAATCCGGTGAACTGGCGGTCGATCTGCCGCCGGATCTGGACGCGGCGCTAAAAGACGCCGGCGTCTGGTAATCGGCGTGACGCTCAGTCGGCCGCCATTGAAAATCCCACCCGGTTGGTGGAAATAGCCGCTTTCCTGCTCCGGCTTCCTGAAAGGCCCCGCGATGCCCCAATTCGACATGATCCTGATCACCCCGCGTGAAGCCGAAGGCGCCGACGTGATCGAGCACACGGCCGGCCAGCCGGTCCGCGAGGGCGGCGGCGACGAAACCTATCGTTGCGGCGGCTGCAAGACAAAGCTGCTGATCAACGTGGCGCACCGGGATGCTCACGGCGTGGTGGTGAAGTGCGGCAAGTGCGGCAAGATCAACACCGAACCGCATCACCACCATCATTGAGATTGCCTACACCGGCGGGATGATCGACACCGCACCGGCGATCACCGAGGCGGGCGTATGACCGAATTCCTGAGCCAGTATGGGGTCCTGATCGCAGCGCTTGCGGCGGTTGGCCTGTTTGCAGGGCTCGTCGCGGGCATGTTCGGGATCGGCGGCGGATCGGTGATCGTGCCGGTCTTGTACTTTCTGTTCGACGGGATGGGATTTGGCGAAACCGCGATGCATGTGGCGGTGTCCACGTCGCTCGCCACCATCATCCTGACCTCGATCCGGAGTGTCATGGCCCATCAGACGCATGGCGCGGTGGACTGGAACATCATCCGGACCTGGGCGCCGTGGATCATGTTTGGCGCGGCCTGCGGGATCGGGCTCTCCGGCATCATGTCAAAGCAGATGTTGCTCGGGCTTTTCGGTTCGCTGCTGGTGCTCTTGTCGCTGCAGCTGATCTTCGGCCGGCCGAGCTGGACGCTCGCGCCGCAGATGCCGGGCGGCGCGGCGAGGGCGGGTCTTGGCACCGCGGTTGGCACCTTGTCCGCCCTGATGGGGATCGGCGGGGGCACATTCGGCGTGACCCTGATGACGCTCTGCAGCACGCCGATCCACCGGGCCGTGGCAACCGCGGCCGGATGGGGCGTCGCCATCGGGCTGCCGGGAGCTTTGGCGGCCATTCTGGTCGGTTGGGGACGGGACGGCCTGCCGCCGGTCTCGCTGGGCTTCGTGAACCTGCCGGCGTTCGCCCTGATTTCCGTGTTTACCGTTCTCATGGCGCCGGTGGGCGCGGCCCTGGCGCACCGGCTGGATGCCGACCGGCTGCGCAAGCTGTTTGGCCTGCTTCTCGCAGTGGTCGCGCTTCGGATGGTCTGGCAGGCGCTGGGCGCCGGTTGACCCTTCAACCGGCGCGCAGGTAGAGCGGCGAGGCCCGTTTCATTTTGACCGTATCGCTGAGCCGCCTCCATGTTCGATCACCCTTCCTTTGACGATCACGAGGGCGTGCACACGTTCTACGACGCGGCCACCGGCCTGCGCTGCGTGATTGCTGTCCACTCCACGGCGCTTGGTCCCGCGGCCGGCGGGTGCCGGATGTGGAACTATGTATCCGGTGACGCGATGCTGACGGACGTGCTGCGCCTGTCGCAGGGCATGAGCTACAAGAACGCGATGGCGGGCATTCCGCTCGGCGGCGGCAAGGCGGTGATCTGGGGTGATCCGAAGTCCGGCAAATCGGCGGACCTGTTCCGCGCTTTTGGCCGCGCCGTGCAAAGCCTCGGCGGCAGCTACTACACGGCGGAAGATGTGGGCGTGGACGTCTCCGACATGGCGATTGTCCGGGAGGAGACGTCCTTCGTCGCGGGGCTGAGCGAAGGCGAAGCGGCGAGCGGCGACCCGTCGCCTGTCACCGCCAGGGGTGTCTATCTCGGCATCCGGGAAGTGGCGCGGCGCCTGTTCGGGACGGACGATCTCAATGGCCGCACGATTGCGGTGCAAGGCGTCGGCTCGGTTGGCGGCTATACCTGCGAACATCTCGCCGCTGCGGGCGCGCGCCTGATCATTACCGATATCGACGCGGAGGCGCTGGCTGCCGTGGCCAAGCGGACCGGTGCGCAGATTGTTTCGCCGAACGACATCTATGACGTCGAGGCCGATATCTTTTCACCCAATGCGCTGGGGGCTGTCATCAACGAAAAGACCCTCACGCGCCTGAAGGTGAAGGGCATCGCAGGCGGCGCCAATAACCAGCTCGTCGTCAAGGAGATGGGCGAGTTCCTCCGCCGCAAGGGCATTCTCTACGCGCCCGACTACGTTATCAATGGTGGCGGCATCATCAACGTGGCTGCCGAAATTTCAGGCAATTACTCGCGTGAGTGGGTCGATGCCACGCTGGCGCGTCTGATCGACACGCTCGGGTCCGTTCTCGATGAGGCGCTGCAGTCCAATCAGCCTACGAACTATGTGGCGGACCGGATCGCACGTGCACGGATCGCTGCGGCGCGGCCGGGTATGTTGCGCGGAAGTTAACGCGCGAGCGGCAATTGCCGCGCTCACTGAAGCGCGATGTTGTGCATGTTCTTGTAGAAGGACCGGCATGGATAAGCTCACTGTCCTCGTTGTGATTGCTGTCAGCGTGTTTTTGTACTTCACGCATGACGCCGGCTTTCAGTTTGAGAGCGCGGGACCCGAAAAGCGTGCCGAGTTCGTTCAACGCCAGGCGCACCGCGCCGCATCCGGGGCGCATTTTCTCGTCAGTTCCGATCGGGACGCCGTGCGGGTTGCCGGTGACCAGAAATCCGTACGCCTGAAAATCCCGTCTGACCGGGCCGCAAACTTCGACCAGCGCCGGGCCGATGTCTTCCGCCAGGCCTGCGCCGGTTATCTGGGGTCTTTCCTCGATGAGCATGACGTCACGCTTCGCTTCGAATTCTATCGCAGTTCCGGCGCGATGGCGGGCAGCATGAAGATGTCGCCGGGCGCCTGCGCATCCGTGGCGAAATCCCTGAAATAAGTCCGCGCGCACCAGCGGCAGTCGCGCGTCCTACGTATTCTCCACAGGTGCGACCGATACCGGCGGGTGATAGCGTCCTGACGAGAAGAGACGAGCTGCCCGCCGCCGTTTCCGATTTCGGAGATGTCGTCTGCGGGGCTCGCCCGGACACGACTCAGGAGGCGGAGCATGACTCTCAAGCGCATCACACTTCAACTGGCCCGCAATCCCGGACTGCCGGCCGGAGACCCTGAGCAGGGTTACATGATCGTCGCGCCGTTGACGGTCGCCGGGCAGCTTGATGCCGAGGCATGGCCCGCGCAGCGGAAGGCGTGCCGGGTTTACCGATTTCATCCGGACCCGGCTGAAAAGGCGGATGGCTGGCTTTCCCACAAGGGGCAGAACTGGTTTTTCCGCTATGATGAACAGGCGGAAGGTGAGGACGAACCGGTCTTCCGCCTCGCTGCCCACACGTTCCGGGAAGGTGAATACGTGACGATCAACCACCCCGGCGGGGACGCCCAGACTCACAAGGTCACGGACGTCTCTCCGGTCTGAGGTCGGCACGCAGCTGTCAGAAGTTCCAGAGCAGCTGGACGCCGAACGTGCGTGGCTCGTTCACGAAGCCTGTCAGGTTGTTGAAATCGATCGCGCCTTCCAGAACCTCTTCATCGGTGATGTTCCGTACAAAGACAGACACATCATAGTCGCGGTCTGACTTGTAGCCGGCCTTGAGGCCGCCTTCCCAATAGCCATCCTGGCCAAACTCGGCGCTGTCGTAGAGGAAGAAATTCGTCTCGCCCTTGAACGACCAGTCCGTGTAACCATAGACCTCGCCACCGGTGACCGGAACGGCATAGCGGGCCGTCACGTTCGCGATCCACCCGGGCGCGTTGGGAAAGGCGTTTCCGGAGATGTTGTAGCGCGTCACGGGGCCGGTGGGCGTGGTGACCACCACCGCCGGGTCGAGCACCGTGCAGCGCGCACCGCATCCGGGCGCAAGGATCAGCGCGTCCTTGAATTCCGTGTGGTTGTAGGACAGGCCCGCCGTCAGCAGGAGGCGCTCGGCCGGCGCGGCTTCAATGTCTGCCTCGAAGCCGTAGCCTTCGCTCGTGTCAGCGTTGAAGAGCGACACGTCGTTCGTCAGTCCGCCGACGATTGTCAGCTGTTGCCCGTCGATCTCGTAGAAATAGACGCTACCGTTGGCGCGCAGGCGGCGGTCGAAGAGTTCCGACTTCACGCCGGCCTCATACGAGAGGACGAGTTCGCTGCCGGCTTGGGAGGGCTGGCCGAAGCGTTGCTGGATCGTGGGGCCGCGAAAGCCCTTGGCAATCCGGGCATAGGTCTTGAGAGCGTCCGACACCGCATAGGTGGCGGAGACATCCCAGCTGACCTGTTCGTCCCCGATGGAGCGGACAGTTGCCGTCGTGAATTCCTTCTCGTCTTCCGTCCAGCGCACGCCGCCGCTGACTTCGAGCCGCTCCGTCACATCATAACCAATCGAGACGAAGATGCCCGTGCTCTCGGTATCAAGGGAACGGCGCGCGACGGTTGTCTGCGGGCGGCCCGGGGCGAGGCTGTTGAAACTGCGCGAGACGATGTCGACCGTCTCGTCGAACAGGAAAACACCGGCCTGGCCGCGCAGACGTCCGCCATCGTCAAACACGAAGCGGATTTCGTGCGTTGTCTGATCGAGGTCATCCACCGCGCCGCTCGTTTCCGAAGCAAACGGAATGAAACCCGGTCCGAAATTTCCGGCGCCCAGAAACGACGCGCCAAAGCCGCCATCGATATCGCCGCGGCTTTCGATTTCGGCTGTCTCGACGCCGAAGACATAGGTGGCCTTGATCGCATCGGTCAGCGACTTGTCCAGCCGCAGCGTTACGCCTGAGGTGTCCTGACTGAGGAAGTTGTCGCCGTCGTAGAATACCGTGTCGCGGTCGAATCCTGAGCCGATGCCGCGCTTGCCCTGATCAATGATGTTGGCGCGGAACAGCCGCGCGTCGCCGTCATTCGAACGGGCATGAAGGTTGAGAAGGGCTTCGAAATCCGAACCTTTGGGCGTGAACAAGACCTGCGCGCGGCCGGCCACTTCCTTGAAGCCCTCATAGCGGTCGCTTTCGCCGGTCAGGGCGTTGTCCACATAGGGGTCGCGCTCCTGGTAGAGGCCGGACAGGCGGACCGAGAGCACATCCTCCGCCAGCGGAAGGTTTACCGCGCCCTCGACATCACGCGTATTGTGGCTTCCGTACGCGGCGCGGACGTAGGCTTCAAATTCGTCCTGCGGCTTGCGAGAGTCGAACTTGATGATGCCACCCGGCGTGTTGCGGCCGAACAATGTGCCTTGCGGACCGCGCAAGACTTCAATCCGCTCCAGATCGAAGACCGGGAAACCCTTCAGGATCGGGCTCTCATAAGGCACGTCGTCATAAACGAGGCTGACCGGCTGTGAGGCGTTGAGATCGAAATCCGTGTTGCCGATCCCTCGGATGTAAAAGCGCGGGAAGGCGCGGCCGAATGAACTCTCGGCCACAACACTCGGCACGCGGGCGGAGAGGAAGCGCACGTCGGCGCCCGAAGCTTTCAGCGTGTCCAGTTTCTCGCCCGACAGGGTCGAGATCGAGACGGGCACGTCCTGAAGGTTTTCTTCCACGCGGGTGGCCGTAACGGTGACCGGCGCGAGCCGCGTGTCCGCCACCTCACCGGGCGTCTGAGCGAAGGCGGGGACGCCCGACACGCACCCTGCGATGAGGCCGGCGCTGGCAAGCAGATGGCGGAGGGAGGTGTTGGACGGCATCGGGATCACCTGGCAAACAAATCAGACACATGGAGCGCAGGGCAGGTCGCGCCACCGGGTGGTTTGTCACATGCAGCAGGATACGAAAATGCAGGTCGCCCAATGGGCGAGCGGATTGTTGCTCCTGGTGACGGGGATGCGTGATCGGCGGCAGCGTTGCCAAAACACCGGGCGCGGTCTGGCCGCTTTAGTTCCAGGGATTGAACCGGCGGGGTTTGCCGGGATCAATGAGGCTGCTGGGCGGCTCGCTCGGCAGGTCTTCGAACTCGATGCCCGGCCGCTGCGATACAAAAGGGTCGGCGACGGGCGCCTCATCCAGCGCCATCAAGTCCTGCTCTGGCAGGTCGAGTGTTCCGTCGATGATCGTCGGCGCGGCGGTCGCAGGTTTGGGCGGCGGGGGAACGCTGGCCGGTGGCGTCGCCGGATGGGTGGGCGTGCCGGATCTTTGCGCAGCACCGAGACCGAAGCCGAAAGGAATGGATGACAGGGAAATCGGCTGCGCCAATGTCGGTGTCGCCAGCGTTGGCTCGGAAGGCGATTCCTGGATTGCCGCAGGTTGCACCGGGATTTCCGGCTGAGGCTCGGGTGCGACCACCGGTTCCGGTGCGACCGGCGGCGCTTCCAGGGTTTCGGTTTCCACGTGTTCGGCAGCGACTTCGGCCGCGAACGGCTCGGGGGCGGGTTCTGCGGCGGGTGCCTCCGCAACCTGCATTTCTGTGGCCGTTTCAGCGGACGGTTCGCCCGAGGAGGGGAAGAATGCGCCGAACGTGCCGAATGACCCCGGCTCTTCGGCGAGTGGCTCGACCTCAACCGAGGCCGCGGGTTCTTCCGCTGCAAATACGGCGGCCGGCGCGATTTCGGGTTCTCGTTCGGGTTCTGGCTCGGGCCCGGGGGCAAGTTCTGGCGCGGGCTCAGGCTCGACCAGGACCGGAGCCTCAGGCTCGATGACCGCTTGGACGATTTCAGGTTCCGGTGAGGCCACGGATTCGGGTGGGGCGGCCAGTTCGCTGACAGCGTCCTCGACGGGTGACGTCTCCGCCGCCATGACTGGCGCAGGTTCTGGCTCAGGCGTCTCAGCGGGGGGCGCGGCGCCGCCGTTGATCTGGTCCGCGAGCGTGGCGACCGCAGCCGTGATGGCGGTTTCGCTCTCGATCAAGGCGGTTTCGTCCGTGGTCGAATCCGGCGCATCTCCGCCAAGATCCGGCACCGGCCAAACGGGCGCCGCGTCTTCGACCGCCTCGAGGCCGGCGAGAAGCGTGCTGATCGCCTTTTCCGTTCCGCGGGCATGCCGGTGCGCGTCCCGGTAGAGTTCCGCGATGAACCGGGCATACGGCCGTCCCTGTGCGTCGAGTTCATCCACGAACTCGTCCGGCAGGCAGGATTCGATCTCGCGGCCCATGCCATCCGTCAGCAAAACGGCATGCGGCTCAGGCGTGATCACCACCCGGTAGCCTTCGGTGTCATGCACAACGGTTGCGTTTTCGCCTTCGGTCCACGCGACCCTTTGCCGGCGCGTCATATCGCTGAGCTTGTCGATCAGGCGCTTGGTGGAGGGATGCAGCATTGCGGCGCGCTTTCCTTGGAGGAGGCGAATGTTACGACTGCGTCAGGTTAGCCCGCCCCGCAACAAGTTTCAAACCTTTGAAGTGCCTAAACTACACCTGCGCCGCCGCGCATCAGCCCGGCGAAGGAGCGGGGACCGGAGGGTAGAAACTCATTTGCGCCAGCGGCGGCGCGCCGGTCTGGTCGGTCCGAAAGTAGAGGGAGAAATACGGCGGGGCGTCGCTGGACTTGCAGGTGATCGAGAATTCTGCGCCCGCGCCGTGTGTCTCGCAGCTCGCCAGCTCTTCCTGCCTGAGATCGCTGTAGCGAGTCGTGCCGACGCGGATGCCGTTGGGACCTTCGACGGTTGGATCATTGGTGCGCACCCGGCCCACGAAACCGCGTGACCAGTCGGCCTCGACGATAAATCGCGGCTCCCCGGTTCCGGGTGTTCTCACCTGGAAGACCGGTTCGGCCGTGGCGCCTTCGCCGTCTATTGTGGACACGACAGTATGGCCCGGAAACGCCGTTTCGATGGCGGCGAGCGTGAAGGGTGTCGTGCCGGTGATGCCCATGACGCCGGCGGGTCCCATCATGGGGCCTTGTGCATTCCCAACGGTTTTCTTCACGCGCGCGACATCGCGAAGGAAGTCCTTCACCGGGTCTTCGCCGGCGACCGACAAGTCCGTCCGGAAACCGCGCACGACGCCGTCTGGCGAGACGAGCAGATAGGTGGGCGTCCAGCTGATCTTGAGGGCTTCGCGCAGGCTGCCATCGGTATCGAGCACGGTGGGAAGGACGTAGCCTGCCGCTTCGAAGTAGGCTTCGAGCGAGCCATACTTGCCGAACATTTCCGCCGGCGTTGCACGCGCCTTGCTGGCCGGGACATGGATCGACACGAAATCGAGATCCGGGTCTTGGGCGATCGCCCGTCCGAGGGCGGCGACGTATGGGCCGTCGGCCACACAGTCGCTGCACCAGGCGCCCCAGATGTCGATCACGGTCCAGCGGTTGAGCGCGGCCGACTCAAACATCGTGCCGTCTGCCATCGTTGCCGAGAACTCCGGCAGCTTTTCGCCCAGAAGGGCGTAGCTGAACGGGCGGTCGTTGGCATCTCGCAGCACGCCATCGCCCTTGGTGTCGGCGGCGCCATCTGGCGGCGGGGCGTTCACCGTCAGGAAGTCCGTGGCTTCGATCGTTGTGGTGGCTTCTGCCGGGGCGGGATCCTCCGGTCCGGACAGGCCTGCGGCGCCGCAGGCGGCGATCAGGCAACAGACGGACAAGGCAACCAAGGGACGCAGCATCAAATGCAAACTCCTGACGGGATGTCCCCTGTGGCATGAGCCTCAGGCGCAAAGAAGGCAATACGGCTCGAAACAGATAGGGCGGCCCCATGGGACCGCCCCTCCATCATTCCAGTGTCGCGTGAGAGATCAGTTATAGATCTCGAACAGGCCGGCTGCGCCCATGCCGCCGCCGATGCACATGGTGACGACGCCCCACTTCGCCTTGCGGCGCTGGCCTTCCAGCAGGAGCGAGCCGGTGCAGCGGGCGCCGGTCATGCCAAAGGGGTGGCCGATCGAGATCGAGCCGCCGTTGACATTGTATTTCTCGGGATCGATGCCGAGACGATCGCGCGAATAGAGGCACTGCGACGCGAAGGCTTCGTTCAGTTCCCACAGGTCGATGTCGTCCACTTTGAGGCCGTGACGCTCCAGAAGGCGCGGAACGGCGAAGACCGGGCCGATGCCCATCTCATCCGGGTCACAACCCGCGACGTTGAAACCGGCAAAACGACCGAGCGGCTTCAGGCCGCGCTTGGCGGCTTCCTTGGCTTCCATGACGAGCACGGCGGCGGCGCCATCCGACAGCTGCGACGCGTTGCCGGCGGTGACGTACTTGCCCTGCTTGACTTGCTGACCGCCCGAAAAGACAGGTGGCAGGCCTGCAAGGCTTTCATACGTGGTACCCGGGCGATTGCAGTCGTCCTTGTCGGCGAGAATCTCCTGAAAGGTTTCCTCACCGGTTTCCTTGTTCACGATTTTCATCCGGGCTTTCAGGGGCACAATCTCCTGCGCCATGTAACCCTTCTTCTGGAATTCGGCGGTGCGGCGCTGGCTCTCGGCCGAATACTGATCCTGATACTCGCGCGACACGCCATAGCGCTCGGCGACGATTTCAGCTGTCTCGATCATCGTCATCCAGATTGCCGGCCATTTCGCGGCCAGTTCCGGCTCATAGTAGCGGAAAGTGTTGGTATGACCCGAGCGCGAGACCAGGCTCAGGCTCTCGACGCCGCCGCCGACGGTGACAGATGCGCCCTCGTTGATGACCGTGTGAGCCGCGTTGGCAATGGCTTGCAGGCCCGACGAACAGAAGCGGTTGATCGTGGCGCCGGAAACGCTCGACGGGCAGCCGGCTTGCAGCGCGGCGTTGCGGGCGACGTTGTGGCCGGTGGCGCCTTCGGGCGTTGCACAGCCGAGGAACACATCTTCGACAGCGTCGGCTTCGACACCGGCGCGCTCCAGCGCCCCCTTGATGGCATGGCCGGCCATCGTGATGCCGTGCGTGTCATTGAGGGCTCCCCGGCTGGCCTTGGTCAGGGCAGTACGGGCGGTAGAGACGATAACGGCTTCGCGCATGGCTTCCTCCAGAATGTTTGGCGTCGAGTTGCGGCGCACCGTAACGATTGCAACTGGCCCGCGCCAGACTTCCCTTAACGTAAAGGGAGCCTTTCAAATGAAAACACCCGCCCGGCAGACCCGGGCGGGTTGATCTTGTCACGAAAGTTGCGGGATCAGGCGGTGATCTTGGCTTTCGGCGCAGCGGCTTTGACGGCCTCGTCCACATAGGCTTCGAACTTCGCGAAGTTCTCGACGAACATGTCGGCAAGTTTCGCCGCCTGTGCGTCATAGGCGGCCGGGTCAGCCCAGGTCGAACGCGGGTCGAGGATTTTCGAGTCCACGCCCGGAACAGAGACCGGAACCATGAAACCGAACGTCTCGTCCTTGCGGAACTGGACGGTGTTCAGGGAGCCATCGAGCGCCGCGTTGAGCAGGGCGCGGGTTGCCTTGATCGGCATCCGGTTGCCCTGGCCGTAGGGGCCGCCCGTCCAGCCGGTCGAGACCAGCCAGCAATCAACGTCGTATTTCGCGATCAGGCGGCGGAGGAGATTTCCGTACTCGGACGGATGGCGCGGCATGAACGGACCGCCGAAGCAGGTCGAGAAGGTCGCCGAAGGTTCGGTCACGCCCTTTTCGGTGCCGGCAACGCGCGCGGTGTAGCCGGACAGGAAGTGATACATCGCCTGGGCGGGTGTCAGCTTCGCGATCGGGGGCATGATGCCATAGGCGTCAGCCGTCAGCATGATGAGGTTTTTCGGCTGGCCGCAGCGGCCGGTCAGCGAGGCATTCGGGATCGCTTCGATCGGATAGGCGCCGCGCGAGTTTTCAGCGAGCGCCGCCGAGTCGAGATCGAGTTCGCGCGTGGTGGCGTCCATCACGACGTTCTCGAGCACCGTGCCCCACTGTTTGGTGGTCGCGTAGATTTCAGGCTCGGCTTCGGCCGACAGCTTGATCATCTTGGCATAGCAGCCGCCTTCGAAGTTGAAGAGGCCGTTCTCGGACCAGCCATGCTCGTCGTCGCCGATCAGCGTACGCGAGGCATCGGCCGAAAGCGTCGTCTTGCCCGTACCGGACAGGCCGAAGAAGATGGCCGCGTCGTCCTTGTCGGAGGTGTTGACCGAGCAGTGCATCGGCATGACGCCCTGGTCGGGGAGCAGGTAGTTGAGGATCGTGAAGACCGATTTCTTGGTCTCGCCGGCATAGGACGTGCCGCCGATCAGGATGAGGCGCTTGGCGAAGTTGACGGCAATCACCGTCTCGGAACGCGTGCCGTGCTTGGCCGGGTCGGCGCGGAAGCTCGGGCAATTGATGATCGTGAAGCCAGTGCGGAACGACTTGGCTTCATCCGTGGTCGGAAGACGCAGGAGGTGCCGGATGAACAGCGAGTGCCAGGCGAACTCTGTCACTACCGTTACGGGCACGCGGTAGTCGAGGTCTGCGCCGCCGAAGAGGTCTTGCGAGTAAACGTCCTGTTTCGACAGGTGCGCTTTGAAGTCTGCCCACAGAGCATCGAAGTGCGCGGGCGACATGGCGGCATTGTTGTCCCACCAGACAGTGTTTTCGGTCAGCTCGTCGCGCACCGTGAATTTGTCTTTCGCCGAACGGCCGGTGTGTTGTCCGGTTTCGACCACGAGCGCTCCGCCCTTCGCAACGCGCGCTTCGCCAGCAGCGACCGCCGTTTCGTAAAGCCGGGCCTCGTTCCAGTTCTTGCGGACCGATTTCGGACGAACGCCCAACTCGGAAAGGATTGCTACAGTATCGCTCATGTCACCCTCGTTTTTAGCGATTTTACTTGGCCACCCCGGGCCTAGTTACCCCGCGCCAGATAGCGCTGGGCGTGAACGATTTGCAACATCCATGCCGGGTAGAAGTCGAACATTTGACCAATACTTGAGCAGCAAAACCGCGCAAATAAAAATGTCCACCGGTGTCAAATACTCGCTGCGTTTATGCTGCGCTGCGTCATGTCCGAAGCGAGGCCATGTAGCACAAAACGGGCGTGGTCAGGTTTTCCGGCAGGGCGTCCAGACTGAACCAGCCCCATCCGCCGTGTTTCTCGGGTTCCAGATTCTGGGGCTCGCCGCTGCGGATTCGCGCTTCATAAACCGGGGCGATCCAGTGGCGCCCATCGCCGCGATCGATGGTTTCGGCGATGCAGGCGAGTCCGAGGATTTCGATATCGATGCCAAGTTCCTCGGCGATCTCCCGCCGCGCCGTGTCCTCGGCCCGTTCGCCGAAATCGATCTTGCCGCCGGCGAGGCCCCAGGCGCCGGCTTCAGGCTCTCTTAAACGCTGGAGCAGGAGCAGCCGGCCTTCGCCGTCGCGGATCGCGGCGCCACAACCCGCTTCGGGTTTGCGCTCGGTCACGTGCCGCCGAAGGCGGCTATCGCCGCCTTCGCAATCTCTTCGCCCCATTCCTGCACGAAGTGCCCGCCGTCCGGAATGATCATGGGCTCAGGGCAGTTCCGGATCTGGCCGCGCAGCGCCTGCATGTGCGTCAGTCCGAGCACCGGATCCTGCGCGCCGACCGCCATGAAGCTTGGTCCCGTCCAGTCTTTCGCCCACCATTCGGCCGCCCGCCGGGACACCTCGACACCCTCCATGCCGGGCGCGACCATCACGAGTTCCGGGAAGCGGCGTACGCCCGCCTTGTAGCTGGCATCCGGATAAGGCGCGGCATAGGCGGCGGCCTCGGCGTCTGACAGGATGGGGCTCGCGCGCTGCATCAGCGCGGCGATATCGAGATCGGGCTGGGTGCGGTTGAACGCCTTCCAGGCTTCGAAGCCCGGGCCCGGGGACTGGCCGACGGCGATCGTCGTGTTCATCACGATGAGCCGCTCGAACCGTTCCGGCATGTCCGGAGGAATCGTCAGGCCGAGCAGTCCGCCCCAGTCCTGAACGACCAGCGTGATGCGCGTCAGATCCAGGTGCCGGATCAGCGCCAGCATCATGTTCCGGTGGAAGTTGAATGTGTACGCCGCCTCGTCCACCGGCTTGTCGGAGCGCCCGAACCCCAGCCAGTCCGGCGCAATCACGCGCCCGCCGCTGCCAGCGAAGACCGGAATCATCTTGCGGTACAGATAGCTCCAGCTTGGCTGGCCGTGCAGGCACAGGAATGTCCTGGCTGCATCGGTCGGGCCTTCGTCAATGTAGTGAACGCGCAGTCCTTCATAGCCCGCCAGATTGTCCGCATAGTGCGGCGCGAAATCGTAGCCGGGCAGGTTGTTGAAGCGGTCATCGGGGGTGCGTTTCGCGCTGAGGGTCATGGACTGAGGCCTTTGGATGGAGATCAGGACATTCGGCCGGGCCGGGGCGGCGACGCAACAACAAAAAAGGCCGCCAAGCGTTTGCCTGGCGGCCCGAGGTGAGGCTTGGAGAGGCGAAGACTTACTTCTTCGCGGAGGCGTTGCACTCGGTGAGCTGCTCAGCCGTCAGTTCGGATTTCGTGTTGCGCAGGGCGGTCAGTTCGCCGACTTCCTTGGCGATCTTCTTGCAGATGCGAACGGTCGGCGCCTTGCGGTCGAGCTCTGCGGTGCACTTGGTGCCTTCGCAGGACCAGACGACGCTCTCGGCGATGATGCGCTTTTCCTTGACCGGGTTGACGGTCTCGAAGGTGTAGGAGTTGCTGGCGAAAGCAGGAGCAGCGATGGCTGCGAATGCGGCGGCGGCAATGATGGAACGGAGCATGGGAGGGTGCCTTATCGTCCGGGGTTGAAACTGCATGCGGTGGTCAGGCTTTTTGGCCTGCTTCGTTGACTATAGAACGCTGAATAATTCGTCAAGCGTTCAGAGTGCTCAATTCAGAATTATTGGAGAACGGTTCGTTCCATATGCTGCAGTGCAGCATTCGCCTTGCCCCGGCGGCACAAATTGCCGCCTCGCCTGACAGGCGTATGGTGACCTGAAAGCCGCGACGCAATGGAGGAAACCATGGACTTTAACATACCGAAGGACATCGCCGACTATCTCGTCGTGCTGGACAAGTTCATCGAAGACGAGATCAAGCCGCTGCAGGCGCAGGACGATAACGAGCGCTTCTTCGATCATCGCCGCGAATGGGCCCGCACGGATTTTGACAATGAGGGCCTGCCGCGCCCGGAATGGGAAGCGCTGCTGCGCGAAGCCAAGAAGCGCGCCGACAAGGCGGGGCATCTGCGCTACGCCCTGCCGAAGGAGTTCGGCGGCCAGGACGGCACGAACCTCGGCATGGCCATCATCCGCGAGCATTTTGCGAAACAGGGCCTCGGCCTGCACAATGACCTTCAGAACGAGCACTCGATCGTCGGCAACTTCCCGCAGATCCTGATGCTGCGCGACTTTGCGCGGCCCGACCAGAAGCACCTCGCCGAGGCGGCGCTGAACGGCAAGTTCATCGCCTGTTTCGGTCTGACCGAGCCGAACCACGGCTCCGACGCGACGCACATGGAAACCCGCGCCGTCCGCACGAAGAAGGACGGCAAGGATGGCTGGCTGATCAATGGCGAGAAGATGTGGATCACCGGCATGCATGTGGCGACCCACATCATGTTGTTCTGCCGCACCAGCGGCAAGGACGGCGACGCGAAGGGCATCACCTGCCTGATCATCCCGGCGCGCGATCCCGGGGTGATCATCGAAGAGTACATGTGGACCTTCAACATGCCGACGGACCACCCGCGCCTCACCATCAAGGATGTCTGGGTGCCGGAAGATGCCGTGTTCGGCCCGCCGGAAGGCGGCCTTGCGCTGGCCCAGCACTTCGTCCACGAGAACCGCATCCGCCAGGCGGCCTCCTCCTGCGGCGCGGCGATCTACTGCATCAATGAGAGCGTGAAATACGCGAATGAGCGCAAGCCGTTCGGCAAGCCGCTCTCCACCAACCAGGCGATCCAGTTCCCGCTGGTGGAACTCGCCACGCAGGCCGAGATGCTCCGCCTGCTGATCTTCAAGACGGCCTGGGAGATGGACCAGATGTCCAAGCCGGAAGTGGCGATCCGCCTCTCCGACAAGGTCTCGATGTGTAACTACTACGCCAACCGCCTCGTCTGCGAAGCGGCTGACCGCGCGATGCAGGTGCATGGCGGCATCGGCTATTCCCGCCACAAGCCGTTCGAGCACATCTACCGCCACCACCGCCGCTACCGCATCACCGAAGGCTCCGAGGAGATCCAGATCCGCAAGGTCGCCGGCCACCTCTTCGGCTTCATGGGCCCGAACAAGCACGGCCAGCCGAAGGGCGAAACCGACGCCAAAGGCAAGAGCACGGAGCCGACGGATTTCGCGGTTCGGTAACGGGTGTTTCAGGCCGCCCGGGCTCCAAAACGTGTCATCCCGGCGAAAGCCGGGAACCAGACCTTCCGTCTGCGCACCATCAATTCGATTGCTCGAATCTGCTGTTGGAAAAGTCTGGGTCCCGGCTTTCGCCGGGATGACGAGTGGAGGGCTTTGACAAGCTCGCGCCGCTTGAGCCTTACAGCCTCTCAAACGCCGCCGTGAAATGCCGCATCATCGGCGGCTCCTTCACGATGCGCATCCCGCGCAGCGTGCCTTTCGAGGCCGCGACTTCTTCCAGCACTTCGACCACATAGTCCGCATGGCTCTGTGTGTAGACGCGGCGCGGCATGGCGAGGCGGACGAGGTCCATGGCGGCGGGGGCTTCGGTGCCGTCGGGTTTGCGGCCGAACATCACGGTGCCGATCTCGCAGGCGCGGATGCCGCCCGCTTCATACATCGCGCAGGTGAGCGCCTGGCCGGGATATTCGAGCGGCGGAATGTGGGGCAGGAAGCTGCGCGCATCAATGAACACGGCATGGCCGCCTGCAGGCTTCACCACCGGAATGCCCATCGCATCCAGGCGTTCGGCGATATAGGAATTGCTCCGTACACGGTAGCGCAGGTAATCCTCGTCGATGATTTCCTTCAGGCCCTGTGCAATCGCGTCAAGGTCGCGCCCCGCGAGGCCGCCATAGGTCGGAAAGCCTTCCGTCTGGATCAGCAGCGTGCGCGCCCGCTCTGCCAGCGCGTCATCATTCAGTGCCAGCCAGCCGCCGATATTGGCGAACGCGTCCTTCTTGGCGCTCATCGTCATCCCGTCGGTCACGGCGAAACAGTCGCGCACAATGTCCTTGATCGGACGGTCCGTGTGGCCTTCCTCGCGCAGCTTGATGAACCAGGCATTCTCCGCAAACCGGCAGCCATCAATGTAGAAGGGCTTGCCATGCGCCTTGGCGAGGGCCGCTGCGCCGCGGATGTTGGCAAGGCTCACCGGCTGGCCACCGCCGGCATTGTTGGTGATCGTCATCATCACCGTCGGGATTCGATGCCCCTCGGCGACCAGCACCCGTTCCAACGCCGCAAGATCCATATTGCCCTTGAACGGATGGTCGAGCGATGGCACGCGCCCCTCGGCAATCGGCAGGTCCAGTGCCTCCGCCCCCATCGCCTCGATGTTGCCGCGCGTCGTGTCGAAATGCGTGTTGGAGGGGATCAGGTCGCCGGTCTTCGCGATCAGCGTAAACAGGAGGTGCTCCGCCGCCCGGCCCTGGTGGGCGGGAATGATGTGGGCAAAGTCCATCAGGTCCTTCACCGCCGCCTCGAAGCGGTAAAAGCTGGGCGCCCCGGCATAGCTTTCGTCGCCGGTCATCACCGCGCCCCACTGCGCCGCGCTCATGGCGGAGGTGCCGGAATCGGTCAGCAGGTCGATGATCACATCGTCCGAATGCAGCTTGAACAGGTTGTAGCCGGCCGCCTTCAAAAGGCGTTCGCGCTCGGCGCGCGTGGTCATCCGGATCGGCTCGACGGACTTGATGCGGAACGGTTCGACGATTGTCTTCATGGCTCACTCCCGGGCGTTATGTCCCTGAGTGTGAAGCGGTTTTTGCCGCTCCGCGCACAGGAACTCCTGCGCTGCGGTTGCCCCTCCGGTGCGCCGGAAGACGGCCGCGCTCAGCGCCTGTTGCGATGGCTTGGCCTTATCATGGGCCCCGGCCGGCTGCCAAGCGGGCCGCCCGGGTTAACAGCGCGTTCACCATCTTCGGGGAGTCTCCCGCCACTGAATCAGAGCTTCCCCGAAGGATTTGGCGATGACCCTGCTTGAACGCGTAATCCGCAACCACCGCTGCCGCTCAACGCACCATTTCATCGCGTTTGATGCGCTGTCCCTGATCGGCGGAGACGACGGCGAGGCCTGGAAATCGCTGTTCCTTGTCCATCACGAACATCTCCTCAAAGGCGCCAAGGCGCCGGACGCCGAGTTCAAGGACTTCAAGAACCACGTGCTGCATGTTGGCGAAGGCGAATGGGGCGGCGCGCGCGCCAAGGCGCAGGAATGGTATGCCCGCGGCGTGGAACTGTTGACGATCAAGCGCTGGAGCGACGCGGCCTATGCCTTCGGCGTGCTCAGTCATTACTACGCCGACCCGATCCAGCCCTTCCATACGGGCCAGACGGAAGCCGAAGGCGTTATCCACCGCGCCGTCGAATGGAGCATCGCAAAATCCCGCGCCGACATCGACGCCCGGATCGAAGCGGCAGGTTATCCGGACATCGCGGTTCCGGATGGGCTTGGCTTCGTCTCGGACATGGTTCGCGACGGCGCGCTGCGCAGCCACGCCTACTATCAAGTTTTCATTGACCATTACGACATCGACGCCGGTGTTGCCGATCCGCCGTCGGGTCTCGACGAGACCATGCGCGCCGCCATCGCGGACCTCGTGGGCTATGCCACCGCAGGCTTCGCCGCGATCCTGACGCGCGCCTTCGAGGAAGCCGCCGTCGCCCCGCCGAAAGTGAACCTGACCTTGCAGGGCTATATCGAAACGCTCGACATCCCGCTGCGCTGGATCACCGCCAAGCTCGAAGACGCGGGCGACCGGCGCCAGGTCGAGCGGATGTATGCCGAGTTCCAGAAGACCGGGAAGGTGATCAAGACCCTGCCGGAGGACGACAAGGACATCCGCGCGCAGCACGCCCGCGAGGTGCGCCGCATCTCGCTGAAGAAGCTGAACGCAGAGCCGATCGGCCCGATCGGAACCCGGAACGAGAACCGGATTGCGGCGCCTGAGCCGGAACTGGTCCTTTCGGAAGACCAGGCGGTGCCGGCCAATGACGTGCCGCCGACCGAGCTGACGGAATTTGTCCGGCGGGAGTCCGGCCGCCAGCCGGCGCGCGGTCTCATGGGCACGCGCAAGCGTGTGGTTACGGCCGAGCCGGCGCTGGCCGACACTGAAACGGACGCGGAAGTCCTGTTTGATCCTCCCCCGCCGCCGGCCGCTGAGCCCAAAGCCGCGCCGGAGGCCGAACCGGCCGCGCGCGTCGGCAGTCTCACCCGGGACGATCCTGTCGTCGATGCGCCGTCGATCGGCCGCAAGACGGCCAAGCAACTCGCCCGCGCGGGGATCACGACGATTGGCGACCTCTTGGACTGCGACCCTGAGATGGTCGAGCTTGAGCTCAACGTTCGCCACATCACCGCCGAAGCCATCCGCGCCTGGCAGGACCAGACGCAGCTGATGATGGATGTGCCGGGCCTGCGCGTGCATGATGCGCAATTGCTAGTCGGCGCCGGGATCACCACGCGCGACGATCTCGCGAACGCTTCGGCCCGGACGATCTTCGAACTGGCGATGGAGTTCCTGTCGACGCCGGAGGGCGAGCGCGTACTGCGCGACGATCAGGTGCTCAACGAGGACGAAGTCGAAGGCTGGATCGAACTGGCGCAGGACGCCGCCTGATCAGCGTTCCGGCCGAGCGACGCCGGCGGCTGCATATACGGCATCGATCAGGGCCATGTTGGCGACCGCGTCAGCGCCGCCGGTCAGCGGGCTTACCTTGCCCCACATCACATCGATCATGTGGGCGAGCTGGTAGTCATAAGTCTTGTCGCCGGACACGCTGTACCGGTTGAAGGATTTCCCGCGCCTGAGCGCGATCGAGTTTCCGAAACTGGGGTGGAGCGGATTGCTCGCGAGCAGCAGGCCATCCGTGCCCTGGATGGCCAGCAGGGCCTTGAACCGCTGGCCGGCCAGCATGGAGGTGTGGATCTTCGCCGTGGCACCGCCTTCGAATGTCAGGTCGGCAGATGTCTCGAGATCGACACCGCGCCGTCCGACGCGCGATGTAGCGGCAGTCACGGTCGCTTCCGAGCCGGCAACGGTGCGTGCCCAATGGAGCGCGTAGCAACCAAGGTCCATCAGCGCGCCGCCGCCCAGCGCAGGATCATGCCTCAACTCACCCGGCGTGTCCTTGATGGCGACCGAGAACTCGGCCTTGATCGCGCAGACACGCCCGATCGCGCCGCTGCGCAGCTGGCGCAGGATTTCCTCGAACATGGGGTGGAACCGGTAGTGAAAGGCTTCCAGCAGCGGGCGGCCGGTTCGCGCCGCGGCGTCCGTCATCGCGCGCGCCTCGTGCGCGTCCATCGCGAAGGGCTTCTCGCACAGCACGGCCTTGCCGGCTTCGAGCGCGGCAATCGTCAGGTCCGCATGCCGGTTCGGCGGAAGGGCATTATAAATGAGGTCGATGTCCGGCCGCGCGATCAGCGCCTCGTAACTTACCGCTGTCTCCGGAATGGCGTGCGTGTCTGCAAAGCTGCGCGCGCGTTCAGGATCGCGCGCCGCTACGCAGACGATCCGGCAATCGTCGCGCTTCTGCGCAGGCCGGATGATCGCATCCGGCGCGATGCGCGCCGCACCGAGAATACCTATCCGGATCATGCACGCTCCCCCTTTGCCGAACGAATACACGGCACATTACAGCAAGCGTAAACAAATCCGCCGCCGCTGTTTACCCCGCAATAACGCGCCTTAATCGCTTTCTTCATTCCGGGTCAAAAATAGTTCACGCGGGTAAGACTCTGGAAACCAGCGGAGGCGAAGTTGGGAGCTGTCCCGAGGCCATTGATCCTAGGAGTGCCTTTGCCCATGATAGATGATCTCACAGCGCACATCGCTACAAGCAATGGCCTCGCGGACTCCGTTTCCCGCCGTGCACTGGGCATCGTCCTGAACGCTGCTGAGCGTCAGGGAAGCCCGCTGGCCGACGCAATCTTCCGCAATGTTCCCGGCGCGCGTGCTCTCGCTGCGCAGACGGGACATGAGATCGGCGCCCCGACAGGCGAGATCGCCCGCCTGATCGAACAGACACCGGGCGGACGCCGCCGCGTCTCCCTCTCGATGATTTCCGCACTCCAGGAAGCCGGCCTTGACCACAAGGCGATCGGCACGCTTCTGCCCTCGATCGGCAGCTGGATGCAGTCCGTATACGGCATGAATGACTTTGGCCATTTGGGTGACCTGATTGGCCATGCGGGCGAGCCGTCCCGCAGAGAGGGGGTGCGCGCCGCATAACGCGCTGGTCCCGCGAAGCGAAGCTGACGCTGCCAAATCCAGACCCTCGTGGTCATTCGCGTCGTTTCAGAGTTACCGGGCCGCCCTCAGGGGCGGCCCTTTTCTTTTGCGCTGCTGCCCGCTAGAGCGCAGGGGCTGCACGAGAGACATGGCATGAGCGACACCCAACTGACCCGTCCGGACGAAGCGATCGCGCTGCGCCTGATTCAAACCATCCGCGCCGATGCAGAAGCGGTCTGCGCCCCTGACCAGGTGGACCTCGTCTCGGTGACGTTTGACGTGGCCGCCGCCGGCGCCGAGCCGTCAAACCTCACCTACAAGCCGCGGATTGACCGCAAGACCCGCACGATCCTCTTCACCGGTGGCTCCGCCGAGGGCGCCCGCGGCACCGTAATGACCGCCACTGCCGTTTACCGGATCACGCCGCGCGCCTAAGCTTGCCTGATACCAAGCTCCGGAGACAAGCCATGCCGACCACGCTGATCACGGGTGCCAATCGCGGCATCGGCCTCGCCCTCGTGCGCGAATTCCAGGCCAAGGGCCACGACGTCATCGCCACGGCGCGGGACCCGTCCGCCGCAACGGACCTGAAAGCGACCGGCGCCGAACTGCATGCGCTGGACGTGGCAGACCCTGCGTCAATTGCGGCCCTCGCCGCCGCCCTGAAAGGCAAGCCGATCGACATCCTGATCAACAATGCCGGCCTCGGCGACCGCGCCGACATGCCCGGGCTCGACTATGACCGCTTCGAGGAACTGCTCCGCGTCAATACGATCGCGCCGATCCGGGTTCTCGATGCCTTGACGCCGAATCTTGCCGCCGGGAAGGAAAAGATCGCCGCCGCGCTCTCCAGTCAGCTGGGTTCGATCCAGAACACCGACATGAGTTTCGGCCTCGCCTACCGCGTCTCCAAGGCCGGCCTCAACATGGGCCTGCGCACGGCGGCGCATACGCTCGGCGCGAAAGGCATCACGTTGCTCGCGCTGCATCCCGGCTGGGTGAAGACGGACATGGGCGGGGAGGCCGCACCGGTCGAGCCCGCCGACAGCGCCGCGGGCCTCTACAAGGTGATTACCGGCGCTGGCCCGTCCCGCGAGCTGCGCTTTTTCGACTGGCGAGGCGAAACGCTGCCCTGGTAGGCGGCTCACTCCGCTGCCGGAAGAACCCGGTTCTTGTCTTCGGCATCGTTCGCTGCGTAGGTCCCGTCGGAATCCGCAGCCTTGGCGCTGGAGAGGCCGCGCAGCCGGCGCCAGTGGCGCTTGCTCCAGCTGCTGATCCGGTCCGGCACAAGCAGCCAGGCCGGCGTGACCAGACAGATCAGGATCGTTGAGAATGTCAGGCCACAAACCACAGCCGTGGCCAGCTGCACCCACCATTCCGAGCTTGCGCCGCCAAAGTCGATCGCGCCTTTGCCGAAGTCGATGTTCATCTGCAACATCATCGGAATCAGGCCCAGGATCGTCGTGGCCGTGGTCAGCAGGATCGGCCGCACACGCTGGGCCGCGGTCGCGATTGCGGCTTCTTCCAGCGGACGCCCGTCCGACCGAAGCCGGTTGAACGTGTCGATGAAAAGGATGTTGTGGCCCACGACCACACCAGCGAGGGCAATGATCCCCGTGCCGACCATCAGGATACTGATATACGGCATGAACAGGTTGATCCCGACGAGCACGCCGGCCGTCGAGAGGATCACCGCCGACAGTGTCAGGGCCACCTGGTAGAAGTTGTTGTATTCCCAGAGCAGGATCACGGCCATCATGAACAGAGCCGCAAGCGCGGCGCCCGCAAAGAAGGCGCCCGCGTCCGCGGTGTCCTCGTCGGCGCCCTCAAAGCGCACTTCCACACCCGGCGGAAGCGTTTGCTCATCGAGCCATGCCTTCATTTCGGCCACGATGACTGCGCCGGTGCCTTGCTCCTTGGCGTTCGCCCGTATGTCGAGGACGCGCTTGCCATCGCGTCGTTCGATCTGGCTGACGCGCGGCGCCGGCTCGCGCGTGACGAACAGGGCCAACGGCACGTTGCCTTGCGGCGTCGAAATCTTCAAAGTGTCGAGCGCCGAGGCCGAGCGCTCCCCTTCCGGGAAACGCACACGTATATCGACTTCTTCATTGGAATCGTCCGGGCGATAACGCCCGACGAGGACGCCATTGGTGACGAGTTGCACCGCCGCGCCGATCTGGGCGACGTCCACGCCGAATTTGCCAGCCTCGGCGCGGTCGACGGTCAGCTGGTACTCCACGCCCGGCAGGGGCCGCGAGTCATCGATCTCGATGAGGTCGTCGCGTGCATCCAGCCAGGTCCGGATCATTGTTGCGGTCTTGTCGAGCGACTCGGAGTTCGTTCCGAGCAGGGCCACCTGAACGTCCTTGCCACCGGGCGGTCCCTGTTCACGCGGCTTGATCTCGAACTTCAGGCCTGGAACCGACGACAACCGGGCACGGATGGTTTCCAGCGTCTTGCGCGCATCATAAGGGCCGTCAGAGGTGGTGTTGAGGTCCACCAGCAGCTGCCCGATCGTGTCGAGCGGTACGCCGTTGACACCGTCAAAGCTGAATCCGCCCCCGGATGAGCCGGTTCGTGTCGAGATGGCTGTGATGCCGTCAAGGCCGGCGATGGCGGCTTCCGCCCTGCCAACCATTTCGGCCTTCTCGGCCGCCGAAAGGGCGCCCTGCGCCTGAACGAAAACGTAGGTCTGTTCCGGCTCGATATCGAGAAAGAATTCCGTCTTGTGCTGTTCGGATCCGAACCAGATGAACACGCCGACCACCACCGCGAACACGGCCCCGGTCGCCATCAGCGGACGGCGCACCGTCGTCGAGATGATCTTCACGTAGGAACCTATCCAGCCCTTGGCCTGATGCGGGTCAGCGTCCGCCGCCAGCGCAGCGAGGTTTTCGTCCTTGCCGGCAGGCCGTCCGCCGATCAGCGAGCCGAGCACCGGCATGAAGATGAGCGCCACAATCAGGGCCGACGTCAACACAAAGATCAGCGTGATTGGCAGGTAGGCCATGAACTTGCCGGGCATCGAGTTCCAGAACAGGAAGGGCACGAACGCGGCCAGCGTGGTGAGCGTGGAGCAGACCACCGGCCAGAACATCTGCTTGCCCGAAAGCCTGTAGGCCTCCTTGGCACTCATGCCTTCCGCCATTTTCCGGTCGGCATATTCGGTCACCACAATCCCGCCATCGACAAGGATGCCGACCGCGATGACCATGCCGAACATCACCATCATGTTGATCGTGTACCCGAAGGCGCCGAGGCCAAGGAATGCGATCACGAACGAGGACGGGATCGAGATACCGACGAGCAGCGCCGAGCGCCAGCCAAGCGAGGCAATGACGATGATCATGACCAGCGCCACGGCCGCAATCAGCGAGCTTTCGAGCTCGCCGAGCTGCGAGCCGATCATCTCGGACGCGTCCGATGTCACTTCGGCGCGCACGGTCGCGGGCCAGGTCTTGCTCTCGTCCTCGATGGCGGCGCGCACGTTGTTGGCGGTGTCGAGAATGTTGGCGCCCGTGCGCTTGACCACTTCGATCAGCAGGGCCTTCTCGCCGTTGAATGTTGCGTACCCGGTCGCGTCCTTGAAGGTGCGGCGCACCTCGGCGAGGTCGCCCAGGGTCACGACCGCGTTTTCCGTCCGCTTGATCGGCAGGCTCAGTGCGTCTGCGCCGGTGCGGATGATGCCGGGCACCTTCACCGCGAAGCTTCCCTGTCCGGTATCGATCAGGCCCGCCGGGATCAGCTGGTTGTTCGCGTTCACGACCGCGAAGATTTCCTGATAGGAGATGTTGTAGGTTTCGAGCTTCACCGGATCGATCACGATCTCGAGCAACTCTTCGCGCTTGCCCAGCACGCGGGCCTCGAGAATACCGGGGTCCGATTCGAGACGGTCTTTCAGGGCTTCGGCAATCCTCGCGAGGCCGCGCTCGGGCGCGTCGCCGTAGATGTTGACAACCATCACGGGGAATTGCGCCGCGTTGGCTTCTGAAATGATCGGCTCGCGCGCATCCACCGGGAAGAAGCGCTTCGCCATGTCGACCTTGTCCTTGACGTCGAGCACCGCCTGATCGACGTCCACGTCGATCTCGAACTCAAGGAAGATCTGGGCGGCGCCTTCGGTGGCGGTCGAGTTGAAGGTCTTGAGGCCTTCCAGCGCCTGGATTTCCTGTTCGATGGGGCGCACGAGCAGCCGCTCGGCATCCTCCGGCGTCACGCCCGCAAGCGGAACGGTGATGGCCACGAAAGGGATCGGTATGTCCGGGTCTGCTTCCTTCGGCAGGGACATGTAGGTCGCGGTGCCCGCCAGAATGGCGCACACGAGGATGGCAACCACCATCCTCGCGCGGTCAATGGCGCCATCGATCAGGCCGGTCATGGGCGCGCTCCGCCTTGTGCCACGGGACGCACCTTCACACCTTCGTTGAGGTAATCCTGGCCAATCGCGATCAGGGTGGCGTTTTCCGGCAGTCCGGTGACCCAGGCGCCGTCCGGCGTTTCATCGATCACCTGAATGGGAGCGAACGCGACGGTATTGTCAGCCAGAACCTGCCGGACGCCCAATTGTCCGGAGTCGGACAATGTAAACAGCGAGCGCGCGACCAGCGTCGCGGATACATCACCGGCCGGTACTTTCAGCGTGGCCGTAACCCCGGCCGCGACGTTGGCATCGCCGGCCTCGATTTCCGCTTCGATCGGGAAGGTGCGCGTCTGCTGGCTCGCTGTGCGGGCCACATAGCGCAGCTTCGCCTTGAATGTGCGTCCATCCGCGAGCTGCACGGTAGAAACCATGCCCGGCTTCAACAGCCCCGCCTGGGCTTCGGTGATCTCGGCCGACACGATGACGGGATCGAGGTCCACCAGCAGGCCGCAGGGCGAGCCCGGGCCCAGATAGTCGCCCGCTTCGGCGAGGCGCTGTTCGAACACACCGTCAAACGGCGCACGGATCTGCGTCCGGCCAAGCTCGACGCGGGCTGCATTCAGTGCCGCCTCGGCTGCATCCAGAGTGGCGCGGGCAGACGCTTCGCGGTTGGCCGGGGTCAAGCCCTTGGCGGCGAGGGACTGAGCGGCTTCGAATTCGATCTTGGCGGAGTTGCGGTAGGCTTCGGCTTCCTTGACTCGGGCGCTGCGGGCTTCGACGTCCAGGGCGCACAGCAGCGTGCCCTGTTTCACGAACGTGCCTTCGCGCACCGGCGTTGAGGTGACGGTGCCCGCCGTTCCGGATTTCACGGTCACGGCCTTGTCAGGCGCCGTGCGGCCTTTTGCCCCGACTTGCAGCGGGTGCATCTTGCTTTCGGACGTGATCACGACCGCGTCGATCACCGTCAACGGATCGACCGCAGCGGCAGGTGTCACCTCCGCGCTGAGGCTTCCGCGCATAAGGCTGCGGATACCAAAATAGCCAACGATTACAGCCAGGATGACGGCTGCGATCATAACGGAACGGTTCACGGGATGCACTTTCGAGGGAGGATTGGAGTGTAATATAGCGTACATTGACGCGAGAGTCATCTTTCGCGCCGGTAATAATTAAAGTGGAAGCCCTTTCCGCCCGGCAAAGAACCGGCGGATTATGGTTAATGGCGGGTCAAACGGCCTTTAGGCTCGCCTTGCTTTCCCTGCGTCAAGTCGCCGAAACCGGCGGTTTCCGGTCCGCCCAGGGCCGGGCAGCTTCCAGTTCGAGCGCGAGTTCGAACAGCAACGCATCATCGCCCTTCCGGCCCGAAAACATCGCCCCGACCGGCAGGCCGGAGGGGGACCATGCCAGCGGTACGCTCATCGATGCCGCCCCCGCCACATTCATCGGCGCGGTGTAGGACGCGAAGCTCAGAACCCGTTCCATCAGCGTGTCATAATCCGCGTCGGGGGCCTGCTCGCCGACGGGCACGGCCGGACTGCCCGTCACCGGCGACAGGATCACGTCCAGCGACTCGAACATCGCATGATACGCGCTCTCGAAGGCGAGGAGGTAGGCGATCGCGTCCGGAATTTCGGCCATCCGGCGCGCCGCCATGCCGGCCAGGCCCAGCGTCCAGGGCTCGACGATATCCGGCCCGATGGGCTTGCCCGAAAACGCCGCCACCTGCTGCGCAAACTGCCCGGCCCCCGCGGCCCAGTAGAGAAGGAACGCGTCGGTCAGCTTCGCCCCGTCGATCGGCAGGGTGAAATCGATCACCGTATGCCCCAGCTCGCGGCAAAGCTGCGCGGCGGCTTCAGTCGCGGCGCGCGTGTCCGGATGCAGCGGCGTCCCGGTTGTGGGCTCCGGCGCAAACCCGATCCGCAGGCGCCGCGTCAGCGGCGCGATCTCGCCCAGGGGCGGATAGGCGCCGTCATTGGCTTCGGCCGCGCGGAACAGCGCGATGGAATCGCGCACGCTGATTGTCACGGCATGGTTCACCGAAATCTGCAGCGGCGGCGTGTTCCCGGGCTCGCTGTACGGCAGGCGGTCGCGCGAGGGCTTCAGCCCGAACACGCCGCAGGTCGAGGCGGGTATCCGGATCGAGCCGCCGCCATCACTCGCATGTGCAAACGGAACCACCCGCGCCGCGACCAGGGCGGCCGCCCCGCCCGACGATCCGCCGGGAAAGCGCGACACGTCCCAGGGATTACGCGTTGGCCCATTCGACAGCGGCTCGGTCGACGAGATCAGTCCGGCTTCCGGCGTCGCCGACTTGCCGAGCGAAACAATGCCGGCGCCCCGCCATTTGCTGGCGAAGGGGTTGTCTTCGGATGCCAGGTGCCCGGCAAGTCCCCGGCTGCCTGCCAGCGTTGGCGCGCCGCGCCAGTCGATCAGGTCCTTGATGAAACTCGGCACGCCTGCGAGGGCGCCCGACAGCAATCCGGCGGCATCCGAACGCGCGACCTCAAAGGTCTCCGTCACGATGCCATTAATCTGCGGCTCGACTGCATTGGCCCGCGCCACCGCCGCCTCGATCTGCTCCAGCGCCGTGGTCTCGCCCGCGGCGATTCCAGCCGCCATGGCGGTTCCGTCGGCATAGGCGGGCACGGTACGGGCGGGCGGGGCCGCGGCTTCCTCGACAGGCGCACGCGAGCACGCGGCAACCGCAATCGTTGCGGCGCTGCCGGCCAGCATGGCGCGGCGGGATAGTTTCAGCATGGCGTCCTCCCCGGATCATGATTGCGCCCATCGTGGCGCTGACTCAGGGTCAGTGCAAGCGTGTCAGCCGCCCGCGCGCGTCACGACCCCGCAGGCGACCCGTGCACCCGCCCCGCCGATCGGCTGCGAGCGATGGTCGTCCTCGCTGGCATGCACGATGATCGACAGTCCGTCGCCGTCCAGCGCAGGGGCGAGTTCGGTCAGCAGCGTGAAGGCTTCATAACCGGTTGAACCGTCGGCCGAGGCCCAGGCGTTTGGCAGGTCGCCCGCCTCGGGGCCAAGATCCGGGTTCATCAGGCCATGCGCGCCCGCTTCCTTGCCATGATGGCCGCCGGACAGCTGGTAGGCACCGACATCCGAGCAGTCGCCCTTCTCATGCAGGTGCACGCCGTGCCAGCCGGGCGTCATCCCGCCCGCACCGATCTCCATCCGGATCAGCATGCCGGTCGGGCCTTGTTCGAATTTGGCATATCCGATCTCGAGTCCGCCCGCGCCAAGGATCGTGGCCGTGGCGGATGCGGGCGCCTTCCGGGCCGCAGGCGCCGCGCCTTCGGGCGCGTGCATCATGTGACCGTCGTGGCCTTCGCCGTGCATCTTGTGGCCAGCGTGGCCGATGTGCCCGCAGCCGGCAAGCGCGAGAGAAGAGGCGGCAAGAAGAGCAGATTTCAGCATGTCGAGACTCCAGTCGATTCCAGCTTGAGTATAGGGCAAACAGACGAAATGTCAGAAAGTTCCCCGCCTCCAAGTGACCGCGCCGACAGGATGCTGGTCGCGCTCGGCCATTTTGGCAGCCGCGCAGCGGCGCAGGCCGCCATCGCGGCCGGGCTCGTCCAAGCCAATGGCAGGCCGGTCACTCGGGCCTCGGAAAGCCTTGCCCGCGACGCGGTGATCGCGTCGGAAGCGGCGCACCCCTACGTCTCGCGCGGCGGCCTGAAACTCGCCCACGCCCTGGATGTCTTCAAGGTCGATCCATCCGGCCTCGACTGTCTGGATCTCGGCGCCTCGACCGGCGGCTTTACCGATGTCCTGCTGGCCGCCGGCGCGGCGCACGTCACCTGCGTCGACGTGGGGCACGGCCAGCTGCACGCAAAGATCGCGGGGGATCCGCGCGTCACCGCCTATGAACGCCTCAACGCGCGCGACCTGACCGCTGCGCACCTGAGCGCGCCGCCTCGGCTGATCGTCTGTGATCTCAGCTTCGTGTCGCTTGCGAAAGTGCTGCCCGTGCCGCTGTCGCTCGCGGCGCCAGCCGCGACGCTCGTGGCTCTATTTAAACCTCAATTCGAAGTTGGCCCGTCCAATGTCGGCAAGGGCGGGCTTGTCACGGACGCGGCCGCAACCCGATCCGCGCTGGAGACGTTTGAGCAGTTCCTGCGTACCTCTGGATGGACGCATGGCACGGCCGAGCCTAGCCCGGTTCCAGGCGGAGACGGCAACCGTGAATGGCTGGTCTGCGCCCGGCGTCAGTAGCCGTACGGATCGTCCGAATAGCCGTCCTGAACTTGCCACTGGCGCGTCCGGTCATTCCAGCACGCCGTCACCGGATCGCGCTGCACATCGCCGTCCGGCAGGCGGGTCTCGCGCTGGATCACGCGGCAGTCCTGTTGCGGCGCACCGCTTGTGTCCGGATACGAACGGTAGTCCGGCTCGCGCGGATAGCTCGCCGGATATGGATTGGGGCGGTAGCCGCCCTGCGACATCACTTCCGGGCCACCATAAAGCCCGTCCGTCGTGCGCGGGATCGAGCCTGAGGGCGAAGAGGAATAGCTGTAGGGCGCATAGGCCACCTGGCACTCCGGCCCGGTCTTCTTGGCGACCGAGTTGCCCGCCAATCCGCCCACCACGGCGCCCAGAACGGCGCCGATGGCGACGTTCCCGGATTCGCTGCGGCCCTCGGTATAGCGCCCGACCGGACGGCCGCGGCGGTTATACTTCGTGTAGGTGCGGTCATTTTCGATATTGTTGCCCACTGCGCCGCCAATCAGCGCGCCGGCAAGGGCGCCGACCACGGTTCCTGCGGCCGAATCATCGGCCCGCTCGCGCTCGCACTGCACATTGCGGATGCCCGGGTCGTTATAGCCATACCCGTATTGCGCGTGCGCCTGCATCGGCAGGGTGAGGGTCATCAGGCCGAGGCTGCCAGCGGCTATCGAGAGTTTCAACATCACCAGTCTCCTTGGGCGCGTCCAGGCAGGAAGCGCCAGTTTCTGGGAATAATCTGCCGCCGCCAACCTGAACGCAGCCTGAAGGCGCTGGCCATACTGGACGCCCGCCAATCCGGCCTACATATTCCCCTCATGGGATTGATCGACCAAGCCGCCAAAACTGCGGGCAGGGCCCGTTACGCCGCCGCCCAGGGGCTTCGAACGGCGTGGTACGCCGCGCAGATGCAGGCCGCGCGCAGCCAGTCCGGCGGGTTTGACCGCCCGGGAGAGCCCGAGTTTCGCCCCAGCCGCGGCCGTCCGGACACGGGCGAACTTCGGAAGGCCTACCTGCGCCTGTTCGTTCAGGACCTCGCCAATGTCGAAGCGGGGCTGTATCCGCCGCCGCAGGATCTTCGCCCCGCCGATCTCCCCGGCGCCCTGAAATCCGCGCAGGCTTTCCTGCGCGACGCCGCCGAGGTCAACCGCCGCCGTCTCGCGCGCGATGGTACCGAAGTGCGCAGCCAGGTGCCGGAAGGCACGAACCGCTACCCGGCCTATTACCTTCAGAATTTCCACTACCAGTCCGGCGGCTGGTTTACCGATGACAGCGCCGAACTCTACGACACGCAGGTCGAGGCCCTTTTCTCGGGCACGGCCGATGCGATGCGCCGCGCAGCGCTCGCCGAGATCAGCCGCGAGCTGAAGGGCCGCGACCAGCGCACCTTGCGCCTGCTGGACGTCGCCTGCGGCAATGGCCGTTTCCTCGAGAAAGTCCTCGGCGTTTTTCCGAAATTACCGGTGACGGGGCTCGACCTGTCGCCGTCCTATACAGACGCCGCGCGGGCGCGCCTTGCGCCGTGGCGCCAGGCCGACGTGATCCACGACGCCGCCGAGACGATGCCGCTGGAGAGCGCGTCGCAGGACATCGCCGTTTCGGTCTTCTTCTTCCATGAGCTGCCGCCCAAAGTCCGTCCGCTCGTCCTTGCCGAGATCTTCCGTACACTGAAGCCCGGCGGTCTGTTCGTCCTCGCAGACAGTGTTCAGTTCGGCGACTATCCCGCCATGGACGGTCTGCTCGAATACTTCCCGCATGGGTTTCACGAGCCCTATTACAAGGGCTATCTCGACTGGAATCTCGCGTCGGCGCTTGAAACGGCCGGCTTTGTCAAAGAGCGCGAGACGCTGGCTTTCCTTACAAAAGTGACAACCTGGCGTCGCCCGCGATAGGGATTGTCTCCCGATCTGCAAGCTAAAAAATCCGTCATAATCTGTGCTCTGACGGTCACAGCAAAAGCTTCAAACCCGCACATTACTGCATCGCAAGCTGGCAGATCGATTGTCCGTTGTTACCTCAGCGGCGCGCAGTAGCGCTTCTATCCAGAGTAACGGAGAAAAAAATGAAACTTGCACTCGTATCTCTCGCCGCCATCCTTGCTGCCCCGATGGCCTTCGCCCAGGGCAATGTCGAACTCAGCGGTGGATACACCCAGTTCGATGCAGATGGCGCCGAACTCGGCGCCCTCACGGGACGCGGCACCTACTTCTTCAACCAGTATCTTGGCGCCGAAGGCGAAGTCTCCATCGGCATCGATGATGCCAATGTCGGCCCCGGAACGGTTGAGCTCGACAACTCCCTCGGCGCATTCGGCGTCGTACGCGCTCCGATCACGGAGCGTTTCGAACTCTTCGGCCGCGCCGGCTATGCCGCATCCGAATTCAATGCCAGCGTTCCCGGTCTCGGCAGCGCCTCGGGCGATGTCGACGGCCTCGCCTACGGCGTCGGCGGCAAGCTCTTCCTGACGGACAAGCTTGGCGTGCGCGCCGATGTCGGCCGTTATGAAGGCGACGACAATGAAGCTGACGTCTTCACCGTCGGCGGCGTCGTCCGCTTCTGATGTCCGTTGACGGATAAAATGGGGAGCCCCGGCGCACAGCGCGCCGGGGCTTTCTGTTACCGCCCCGTTTGTCCGCGATGTCTCAGCTTGGCGTCGGCCAGCACGCAGGCGAGCATCGCCTCGGCGACCGGCACGGCCCGGATGCCGACACACGGGTCATGCCGCCCGATCGTGCGCACATCCACCTCTTCGCCGTCCCGCGTGATCGAGCGCACCTCGTTCAGGATCGAAGACGTCGGCTTGATCGCGATCCGCACGACCACATCCTGTCCGGTCGAAATGCCGCCCGCCACGCCGCCATTATTGTTGGCAAGGAACGTGGGCCCGTCATTGCCGGCGCGCATCTCGTCGGCATTCTCTTCGCCGGTCATCGCCGCCGCGGCAAAGCCCGCACCGATCTCGACGCCCTTGGCAGCATTGATGCCCATCATCGCGCCCGCGAGTTCCGCGTCGAGCTTGCCGTAAACCGGCGCGCCCCAGCCCGGCGGCACACCGCTGGCCTCGACCTGCACGATTGCGCCCGCAGACGAGCCCGCTTTGCGCGTTTCGTCGAGAAAGGCTTCCCATTGGGCCGCCATCGCCTTGTCGGGGCACCAGAAGGGATTGTTTTGCGTCTCGTCCCAGTCCCACGCTTCGGGATCGATCATGTGCGGCCCGATCTGGATCACCGCGCCGCGGATTACGACCGCGTCGCCGAGCACGCGCCGCGCCACCGCGCCCGCCGCCACGCGCGCCGCCGTCTCGCGCGCAGAAGATCGCCCGCCGCCGCGATAGTCCCGCACGCCATACTTCTGGTCATACGCAAAGTCCGCGTGCCCGGGCCGGTACCGGTCCCGGATCTCGCGGTAGTCCTTCGATCGCTGGTCGGTATTCTCGATCATCAGGCTGATCGGCGTGCCGGTCGTCACTTGCCCGCCCGTCCGGTCATCCTCGAACACGCCGGACAAAATCTTCACGAGGTCGGCTTCCTGCCGCTGAGTGACGAAGCGCGACGTGCCCGGCCGCCGCTTGTCGAGAAAGCCCTGGATGAAGGCCTCGTCCAGCGCGAGGCCCGGCGGGCACCCGTCCACCACGCAGCCCAGCGCCGGCCCATGGCTCTCGCCCCAGGTCGTCACGCGGAAAAGATGGCCAAACGTATTGTGCGACATGTGACAGCCTGACCCTCGCAGTTCTGCCCCGCGTCCTATATGAAATCGCCAGCCTGACAAACCGCGAAATGGCCGCCTCCATGTCTTCCTCCGTCATCCCGCCGACCCCCAGCGCCGCCGACTATGCGGATAGCGGAGACCGTCCGCTCATTCCCGAGACCAGCGATCCCATCGGCCTGTTTGCGCAATGGATGGCCGACGCGCGCGCCGCGGAGCCGAATGACGCCAACGCCATGTCCCTCGCGACGGTGGACGCCGATGGCAACCCGGATGTCCGTATCGTCCTCCTGAAGGGCGTGGACGCGTCCGGCTTCACCTTCTTCACCAACCTTGAAAGCGCCAAGGGCCAGCACCTCGCGGCCCGGCCCAACGCCGCCCTCGGCTTCCACTGGAAAAGCCTGCGCCGCCAGGTCCGCGTGCGAGGCGCCATCACCCGCGTCGCCGACGCCGAAGCCGACGCCTACTTCGCCTCCCGCGCGCCGCAGAGCCGCATCAGCGCCATCGCATCCGACCAGTCCCGCCCGATGGCGAGCCGCGCGGTTTTCGAACAGCGCATTGCCGAAGTCTCCACCATCTACGGCGACGGCCCGGATATTCCGCGTCCGGACTTCTGGGGCGGCTTCCGCCTCACCCCCACCGAGATCGAGTTCTGGCAGGACCAGGCCTTCCGCATGCACGACCGCCTGAAGCTCTACCGCAAGGGCGACGGCTGGGTGAGCCTCAGGCTTTATCCGTGAGCGGACCACCGCGCTTTCCAGGTTGTGAGCGCGTCCTTGGCGATCTGATCCGGCGGAAGTCCCGGCGGTGCGTCGTCGCCGCGTATCAGGCCGAGAAGTAGAGTGCCATGCTCGATCATGCCCTGAAGCTGGCCAGCGACGTAAGACGGGTTGTTGTGATCCTGAAACAGGCCAGCCTCCACGCCCGCTTGCACGGCTTCGGCGAACATGTCTGATAGCTGCGCCTTGACGGATGCGTAAAAGCGTTCCGCCAGATCGGGATTCCGGCTTGTCTCGCTAATCAGCATGCGCATCAATCCGCGTGTGTGCGGCTCGCACAGGAATCGCGCATAGGCCCTCGCGAGCCCGTCGAGCCGCTGTTCAGGGCTGACCGCCGAGACGCCTCCATCCGCTTCAATCCGCATCAAGCCGTCTAGGGCGACTGCCGCGAACAGCGCCTCCTTGGACCGGAAGTGCCGGTAAAGCGTGGCCGTGGAGACCTCCGCCAGCCGCGCAATCTGTTCCATCGGCGTCTCCGCGAATCCCTGACGACGGAAGAGGTCCAGCCCGGCCGCCAGGATGCTGTTCCGCTTTTGGGAAGAGCGTTCAGACCTGAAAGCTTCAAGTGTCATGCGGGGTCACCTGCCGAGAGGGTCAATTGACATCTAAACGAAAACGTTCATTTTACCATTAACTCAAACCTCTCGGAGTTGATCATCATGAAAAGGTTTTGGCTAGGCGCTGGGGCCTGTGCGGTCGGGCTGGGTGCTTGCGCCAGCCTGGCGAGCTTTGAGTCTGATGACCCCGGTTTCGCTGATCGCTCCGGCCAGTTCGAAGGGCGGTTCCTGGCGCTGTCCGACGCAAGCATGGCTGGCAGTGCTTATGCGGACGGCAAACTGGAACCCTTTGAAGGGGCGCAGGATCAGTTGACCCTCTTCGAGAACGGTCGTCCGGTGTCCGCTGCCGAGGCTTCGAATTCCGTCATTTCCTGGCCTCAGGTTCTGGCGGTTTCACCAGACGGAAAAATGGCCGCGACGGTCGAATCGCGGGGCAATCTGGACGCGGGCACGGACGCCGTCGGCAACGCCTATGTGGAGTTTCCTGTAGGCCAACAACTGACCGTTCTAGCTGTTGATGACGCTTCCGTTTCGGTCCGCTCGATCACGCCGGTTGGAGGCGCAAATCCGCAATCGGTCGAGTTCATTGCGAACCGCTCTTGGTTGGCCGTTGCGACCGAAACCGCTGGCTCGGAATTGATCCTTGTACAGATTTCCCCGGATGGCGTGCCCCAGCAATCCGTCGCATTCAACCTTAAACCGCCGTTCGAGGCGTCCGACACGGAGCTGTTCCTGCGGGCCGTGTCCGTCTCACCGGACGGGACTCGGCTGGCTGCCAACATCGCGAACAAACGCCTCCAGTTCTACACCCTGCAATGGTCGGACGACGGAAAGCCTTTGACGGTCGTGGCCGACGGCCCTCCCTTGGAGCCCGGAAAGCGCGTCGCGACGCTTCGCTGGACCCCGGACGGTCGCTATCTCGTCGCGGCGGATGTCGGCGACAGCGACAGCGGCGGCGCCGCAATGCTGTTCCTGGCGGAAGGCCACCTCACGGTAATCGCCCCGCCATCGGCTGCTGCGGCGGCTAAAGTCGTCTCGCGCGCCAAGGCGGGAATCTTCCCCGAAGGCTTCGCGCTGTCCGAAGACGGAAGCCGCGTGGCCGCGATCGCCATGGAACGAACCTACCTTCCGCAACTGCCTTTCCTGTCAAATTGGCCGCGCCGCCGCAGTTATGCCCTCACGCTATACGCGCTTGATCCCGGTACCGGCGCGCTCACCCCGCTGGACAGGGTGCGGGCGGCGGGCATCCTGCCGGAAGATGTCATCTTCGATGCAGCCGGGCAAAACCTTGCCGTCGCCGTGTTCCACCGCCGCAAGGGCGACGACCGCCTGCGAGGTTTCATCGACTTTTTCGCCGTTTCGCCGGAAGGGAAACTCATCCCCCAAAACGCGACTCAAGCCGTGATGCGCGGACCACATGATCTGGTGAGGTTGCCGGAATGACGCTCGAAGCCTATCGCGGAAAGCTTGCGCTGGTCACCGGCGCAGGCGACGGGATCGGCGCCATGCTCGCGCGCCAGTTCGCGGCAAGCGGGCTGCGTGTTTGCGTGCAGGATATCCGGATGGGCGCGGCCGAATTGGTTGCGCAGGAGATCGGACCGTCTGCCTTTGCGCTCGGCGGCGATGTCAGCGATCCCGAAAGTCTCGCTGCGGCCGCTGAAAGCCTGAAGGTGCGTGGCGAGACACTCAGCCTGCTGTGGATCAATGCAGGTGTCGGCGCGGGCTCGCCCGTGCTTGCAGGCAAAAGAAATACGATCGACTGGGCGTTTGGCGTCAATGTGCTCGGTGTGATCTGGACCGCCCAAGCCTTCCGTCCCCTGATGGACCCGGCGAGCGGCATCTGCCATGTGGGCGTAACCGCCTCTTCGGCGTCGCTGCGCGCGCCCGGCGGCGATTTCCCGCTTTACGCTGTCACCAAGCACGGGGCTTTCGCCGTGGCCGAAGCGCTCTCCGAGGAACTTGCGCGCGACGGCATCGGCACAACGATCCTTTGCCCCGGTCTCCTGAACACGGACATCTGGGATGGCGGGCGGGCTCGCCCCGAGCGTTTCGGCGGGCCGCGCCGGCAGGACCCGTCGATCTCCGGCCCATGGCGCGCCGCCAAGGATCCGGCTTTGATGTGGCCGCACATCAAAGCCAGGATCGCCGCGGGCGGAGGCTACCTCGTCTGCGCCACGGATGGTGGCGAAACGAAAGCAATCCTCGAGGCCCGGCTCAGGGAGATTTCAACATCGATCATCGAAATCTGATCGATGCGTCGGCGCCTATGCCGGCGTGATCTTCGCGACGTCCCGCTCCACCACCATATGTGGCACGCCGTCACTCGTGCGGAAGGCCGAAACCCCCTCTGCCGAGACAGTGATCTGCACCTGGGTGCGAAAGTTCGAGAAACTCTCGAACTCGACCACGTCCACCGCCTCGTCAAACCGGATCGTCACCTCAAACGCCGCGCCGCCGCCGGCTTCGCGAACGCCGAGCACGCGGCCCTTGAACGGCTGCTTGAGATACCGCCCGGCGACAAGATCGCCGACCTGCAGCGGCGCTTCAGGCGCGTTCGACAAGCGTGCCGACGCCGTGTTCCAGTCGCGGTCGCCAAGTTCCGCGGCCACAAGTTCAAGCGCTTCAGAGTGCGAGACCGGCCGGCCGGCTGCAGACAATTCGGAACGCAGTTCGCGGGCGCGGGCTTTCGCCTGCGCGCGGTTGTGAATGGGGGTCGTCATCGGATCTATCCTTCAGTCCGGGCAGTCACGTTGCAGCGGGGCTCGCCTTGCCGCGGAACTGCCGGTGAAGACATGTTTCCGTGAAATGTCGCGGCGCCTGCGCGCCGGGGGATCTTCACCTTCAGGCCGAAGCCTTGCGAGCGGCGGGCGTCCCTGAGCCCGCGCGCCTCATACGCCGCACACGGATCGCGGTCAATCGCCTTGCGTCAAAGCGTGTCGATCCGGCACCCGCGCGCCTCGAGTATCGGCCGCATCTGCCAGTAGGCCATCGGCGTGCGGTAGAGCGGAATGCGCGGATGCAGGTGGTGCACGATATGATACTGCATTCCCATCGAGCCGATATTGCCGAACAGCGCCCGGAAGCTGCGCGTGTCGCGGTAGCGCCCTTTGTCCGTCGCCGGATGATGCGGCGCCCAGCTGAGATAGTACTGGATATAGGTCATCCCGATATGCCGGGGCAGCCACCAGAGCAGGGCCGCTTCCAGCGCAAAGCCGCTCCATGCGAGCCCGAACAGGATGCCGTAGAAGACAAGGTTGTAGATCGCCGCATCGAGCAGCACGTCGGGCCGCCCGATCCGCTTGAGTGTTTCGGCATAACTCGCCAGCCCGCCTTTCGCGCCCGGCTGACGGTTCTGGATACTGGTCCAGATGGCATGCAGGGGGCCATTGGCCTGTGTCGAGTGATCCGGATCAAGGGCCGGGTCATTCGCATGTGTGTGGTGCTCGAGATGCGTCAGCCGCGCCACCCGGTAAGGCAGCACCAGCGGGATGGTCGACAGGTGCCCCACCGCCTGGTTCAGCCAGCGCAGCTTCGTGCCGGGCCGCGCGATGATGTCATGCTGCGCCTCGTGGGAGGGCAGGTAGCAGGCCGCCACATTGAACGACGCGATCAGGAATCCCGCCCAGAGCGGCAGGATGCCCATGAAGACGAGGGGCCAGAGGGCCAGCCAGACGGCGAGGTTGGCAAAGGCCCAGGCGACGGCAAAATACGGGAACTGGTCGATGTGCTGGCGGGCGATCTCGCGCTCCAGCTTCATGAGCTCGATCTCCGACAGGGATTTCAACGACACAGGCGCGGTCATATCCAGCGCCCCCGGATCTGTGCCACCGCGCCCAGAAGGCCGCCGATGCTAAGTCCCGCCAGCAGAGGGGTCAATCCGAAGGGCAAAGTCCACTGCGCCCGTTCGAGGATCTGCGCCGCCAGCGGCGCCATGAACCCGAACCCGAACAGCAACGGGCCGAACCTGAAAATCAATCCAATGACAGCCAGCATGAACAGCCCTCCAAGAAAAAAGATGACGCATGCGTCATTTTTTGGCAAGAGCCAATCTGACAACATCACAATAGGGGAACCACCATGAAACTCGGCCTGCAGATCGTCCTCGGCCTCTTCTCGCTTATCCCGCTGGCTTTTGCGGCGATGGGGCTACTGTCAGGCATGGCGGGGGCCGATCCGGCCGCCGCCGTTTCGGCCGCGGTGGACAACCAGTACCGCTACATGTCCGGCGTCTACATCCTCGTCACGTTTCTTCTCTGGTACGCCATTCCGAAAATCGAAACGCATTTCCGCATGATGTGTCTGATCTGCGCCGCCCTCGTCATCGGCGGCATCGGCCGTCTCCTGTCGCAGGGCGCCGTCGGTCCGGGTACGGAGCAGCAGCAGATCGGCGCCTTCATCGAGCTCGGCTCGCCGGTTCTTCTGGTCTGGCTCTGGCTCGTGACACGGCAAGCCAAAAGCTGAAACGGCCAAGGCCTTCCGGCGCTCAGGTTTCCTGCCCGGCCCGGATGAGATTGCCATCGGGGTCAAGCAAGGCGCATTCGCGCATGTCCCAGGGTTTGACCTCAACCGGGTGAAACCGCGGGATACCGGTGCGCGGAAGGCCAAGACGCTCCACGTCGGCCGAGAATGCGTCAATATCTGACGGTCTCAGATACGCGCCGTGATCGTTCTGGTACGGATCATGTCCCGCCTTCAGGAAGAAGTGGATTTCCGCCCCCTCCCGCTTCATCAGCAGGTAGTCGGCGTCGATGTAGATCGTCTCGAAGCCCAGCGCCGCATAGAAGCGCTCGCTCGCGGCAATGTCGCCCGAAGGCAGGATCGGAGACAACTTCTCAAGCATCGGTCTCATCCCGTTTCGGACAATCAACGCCCCGCACACGCCGCCCAGCCGGCTTCGTCCGCCTCCAGGTATTCGGCGACACGCAGCGGCTCGTCGGTCGAGATCAGCACCACGCCATCGTCGACCAGCCGTTGATACTCGCTGCCATCGCCGTCGCTCCAGTACTTGTCGTCCAGCCGCTCGCCCTTGCGCCCCAGCGTGCCGAAGGCCGGCTCCACGCCTTCCCGGGCCAGCCGTTCAAAGGCCGGCGGGTCCGGCTCCCGCGTGCCCGTCCAGCCAATGATCCGTGTGCGGTCCACGTCCATGCTCTCCAGCGTCGCGATATCCCGTGCGCCGCGCGCCGCGGCGGTCAGCATCATGTCCCGGTCGAGCGTCGCAATCGTGCGGGCCTCGAAATCGGAATACGAGATCATCACCGTGTTCCCCTGCGCGCCGGCGGCTGCCACCGCCTCCATGATGTCGCGAAAGCCGCTCGTCTTCTTGCGGTCGAGTTGCACCACGGCGCCATTCTGCTTCGCCCAGAGCAGCACATCCGTCAGCTTGGGGGGATGGAACCGCGTCAGGTCGCCGTCCGTATCCTTCAGCCGGATCTTCGCAATGTCGGCCCAATCCGTGTCCGAGACATAGCCGTCGCCATCGGCCGTCCGTCCGAACCGGTCATCATGGTGCAGGAACATCACCCCGTCGCGGCTCGTCGCCACATCGAGTTCGAACACCCGTATGCCTTTGGAAAACCTGTGCTGGATGGTCTCGAGCGCGTTCTCCGGATAGCCGGGGCCCGGCCCGCCCCGGTGCGCCGCGACGAGTACGCCGCCGGATTCGCGCAGGCAGTCGAACAGCTCCGGCAAGGGCGGCAGGGGCGCGGCCGCCGGGGCCGCCTCGGCCTCAACCGCTGCCGGCTCGCTCCCGGTCCCGGCGCTTGTCTCCGCGCTTTCGGTGCAACCGGCCAGGACAACCGCGGCCAAGACCCATCCCAGAACTCGCCTCATCCCCTTGTCCTTTCCTTGCGTCAGCACAATTGCCCGAATAGACAGGGCATCGAAAAATCACAAGCGCTGCCCCGAACAGAGCGGCCCTGAATTGGAGGAAGACCCGAATGAAAGGCATCATGCAGGACTGGCCGCTGACCGTGGACAAGATCCTCGAGCACGCGCGCCTGCAGCACGGCAACCGCGAGATCATCACGCGCCGCGTCGAAGGCAACATCTCCCGCATCACCTATGCGGACCTCTACGTCATGGCCAAACAGGTCTCCTCCGCCCTGAAGGACACCGGCATCGGCCTTGGCGACCGGGTCGCCACCCTCGGCTGGAACTCCGAACGCCACATGGCCACCTGGTACGGCGCCATGGGCATCGGCGCGGTCCTCCACACGATCAACCCGCGCCTCCATCCCGAACAGATCGCCTGGATCGCCAACCACGCCGAAGACAAGGTCCTCGTCTTCGACAAGACCTTCCTGCCGATCGTCGAGGCGATCCGCGGCCAGCTCGAAACGGTGAAAACCTTCGTCATCTATGCCGGCGCCGACACGATGCCCGAGAACAAGCTCGGCGCCGTCCCGTTCGACATCTGGATCGACGGACGCAGCACCAACGTCCGCTGGGGCGACTTCCCGGAAGATACCGCCTGCGGCCTCTGCTACACCTCCGGCACCACCGGCAACCCCAAGGGCGTGCTCTACTCGCACCGCTCCAACGTCCTCCACACGCTCGTCACCATGGGCAAGGACGCGATGGGCATGGGCGCCGCCGACTCGGTGCTCCCGGTCGTGCCGATGTTCCATGCCAACGCCTGGGGCCTTGCGATGTCGTGCCCGGCCACCGGCGCCAATATGGTCATGCCCGGCGCCCAGATGGATGGCGCCTCGATCTATGAACTCCTTACCAACGAGAAAGTCTCGATCACCGCCGCCGTGCCCACCGTCTGGCTGATGCTGCTGACGCACCTCCAGGCCAACAACCTGAAGCTGCCTTACCTGAAGAAGGTCCTCATCGGCGGCTCGGCCATCCCGGAACGCATCCTGCGC
>JAIXRO010000195.1 GCA_027485145.1 Hyphomonadaceae bacterium
CCTCAGCGGCATGCCCGCTGCCGCGCAATCCCAACATGTCGCGCACTGAATTTATGGCATTTTTTCCCATGAACACAGCAGTACACTGCGTAGGGTGTGCTCACTGTTCCCCTACTGCCCGATGAGAAACCAGCCCATGAACCTGTAACGGACGGTGCGGTTTGTCACGTCCTTCCTGCCGGATTCGCCGCGCATTGCCGACCATGCAATTCATCTATCCAAGATGGCGCCCGAAGCGAATGTTGGCGCAATCGAATGAGCGGAAAGGGAGGCAGGCAATGGCGCAGATCAGCTTGAGTGCAACACCGAAGGGCAATGGCTTTCAGGGCACGATCAGCTATTCCTACGGCGTCTCGATAAGCTCGGATGAGACATACCCGACGATTGCGGAGGCCATCTCGGCAGCGGCGATCAAGATGCTTGAGATGCCCGAACGCCTCGATGAGATCGACCGTTCGGAACTCGCCGGCTGAGCTTCAATAAGCGGCCGTATCTAACTGAACGCGAAGCTGCGGGATCCGAGCAAAAAACAAAGGGAGGAAGCCCTGACGGACTTCCCCCCCCTTGATCCTCTTGGTCAGAATTCATCGCTGAGCCTGCCCGGCACCGTGTCGATGACACGGTCCTGCAAGGCCTTGGGCAATGCCCCGTAATCGCCCTCATCAACCGCGATGTACCCGGCTTCAGCATCGGTCAGGACGTACTGCGTGAAGTAGCTGTGATAGGACCGGGCATGGGCCTGATCGAGTGCGGCAACCAAGGCCGCCTGATCTGCCTGGTAACCGGTATCGGCAGTATTGTGTGAAGCGTACATGATCTTTCCTCCTGATGTTCGATGCGTCGCATCAGGAGCTGCGAGGATGTGGGTGACGGGCTGGGTCAGGGACCGCGAAAGCGGCCGCGAAGCGGCGATGGGGGCAACGATTTTTGTTGGGCTTGCCCGACAAAAATGGTGGGGCCCCGTCGTCCTTGACGCAGACCCAAAGCCCGCATCAGACTTGATTGTCCTGCGAGAGAGACCTCTCCAACGCCTGCGGGAAAGCGCACCGCCCGCTCCACAGATTCCATTTCCCTACACGTTTGGCGGATGGCATTATCGTCGGTGGAGGGGACCAACGGCCAACATAAAGGAAGTCCCTATGGCCAGGTCCAAACCCTCGGCGCTTGATGCGCTGAGGAAACTGCGTGAACAGCGTGCTCATCTCGACAGCGAGGAAGCGCGGCTTCGGCAAGAGGCTGCAACCGAGCTCGGCAAGTTGCTGATCGAGTGCGGCGCCGAGACGATCGAACCGGCGCAATTGCGGCAGGTCGTCCGCGCAGCAATGACGCTCGGCATCGAGGAAACGCTGAAGCGCATTGCCCCTGCATAAGCGCAACAAGGCGGCGGCAAGGGGTTCGATGCCCCGCGCCGCCGCATAGCCGCAGAGCAAAAGAGAAGGCCCCGATGGCATCTGCCACCGGGGCCTTTTTGCGAAGGTCGGGCCCTCAGTCCTCGTCGATATCGGGCGCGTCTTCGTTGCTGCCCGAGCGGCCCTTGGTGAGGAAGTCGACCTTGTCGGCGATGATCTCGCAGCCGTAGCGCTTGGTGCCGCTTTCGTCTTCCCACTGGGTGTAGTGGATGCGGCCTTCGACCGAGACCATCTGACCCTTGGTGCAGTACTTGGCGACGTTCTCGCCGAGGCCGTTGAAGCAGGTGATGCGGTGGAATTCGCTGTCCTTGGCGGTGTAGCCGTTTTCGTCCTTGTAGGTCTTGCCATCCTTGCGGGCGGGACGGTCGGTCACAACCGAGACCGAGGTGATGCTGGTTCCACCCTGGGTGGTGCGGGTTTCGGGGTCGCGAGCGATGCGGCCAACGAGGATAACGAGATTGGTCATGGGTATTCTCCTGATCGAGCATTCCGGGTCCATCCCGGCTGCAAAACCCGAGCAGAAGCGCCCCGCGGCGAAGCGCACCGGAGGGAAACCCCGATCTGGTTCGGGTGGTGCGGGCAGCCGGGCAAAGCCCGGCAACTCGGCCGGACCTGATCGGGGTTGCGCGTCTCGACGGGGGGTGATTCAGGGACAGGTTTGCATTGAAGCCGGGTGGAGCCGGATGCCTTGAGCAGGTCTTCCATCCAGTCCGTACTCTTTGGCCGATGTGCCCCCACCCACCGCCCAGAGATGGGGAGTTTTCCTCGCTGATCTTGGTACCGGCCTGCCTAAAGATTGCGTCTGCGAGGCAGACGGCGGCACGTCCAAAGCAATGCCCAACGCGAGACTTTATGGCCGTCGCGCACGAGCCAGAGCTGTCACTTGGTCAGGTTGCTTGATCAAAGCGCTTCAACGGTTTTGGGAGGCGCGATGAAGGCCATGCGTGGCTGGGTGCATCGATCTGCTTTCAGCGGCAGCCTCCATGTGTCGCCAGCGCTAGAAACTAATCAGATCGAATCTGCGTGGTTGCTGAGGATCGACGCCGTCACAAACAAGCGGTGGGTCTCCAGCGACTTCAGGAAATCCTGCGGGGACATTTCGGGTCGCCTAAGCCGCACCCGCATTGAGCGAATGGCGGCAACAGCCTTGCCCTCATCAAGCGCGATAGTGTCGGCAATAAAGTCGTCGGCCGTTCGTGCCTCGATGTTGAGTGGGGACAGAATAGCAGCCGGAAAATCAGCAAGGTTGTCAGTGACGATCGCTTGCGCCTGCGTCTGAACGGCGGCCGAAAGGACATGCTCGTCATTGGCGTCCGGCAAGCCAAACGTCAGCGGCTCCAATCCTTCCTGGTCGTCGACGAGAGCTTCAGGAAAGGCTGCCTGCATTGCTGCTACAGCGCGTGCCGCGCGGGCATCATGATCTTGAAAATCCCGTTCTGCGAAGATCCTGCGCAGCGCAGATTGCGTTTCCGAAATGATGTTGCGGGACCAACGCAAGCGAAAGAACTCGGCTTCGGCGAGCGTGAGCAGAAGGTCGCGGCGCGGCGCACTGACCAGCACGCAGGCATCTATGAGCGCTGTATAGCGGTTGGCGAACATTGACTGCCTCGGTCAATAAAGGTCCGCGCCATCTGCGATCAGCTCATCCAGCGCTTCTGCCCGGGCTTTGTCCCGCGCGGACTTGTAGGCAAACACGTCCTCGGCCTTGAGCCGACGATGCCGTCCGACCATCGAATGAGGAATATCGCCCTTCTCGATAAGCTTGATGAGAAATGGGCGCGAGACATTGAGCAGATCTGCCGCCTGCTGCGTCGTTAGCATCTGCTGGATCGGCAGCAGGGTGACGGCATCGCCGCTGCCGATGTAGCGCAGCAGTTCAAGAAACAGGTCCGACATAGCCGGCGTCAGGGTGATATCGACCGGCTTCTTGGTCGCAGGATCGGACACCTGCAGATGCGCTTCGCCAGCCTTGTGCGCCGCCAGAATTTGGCGAAGCTGGTTGGCGATCTGCCGATCATCGGCAGATGGCAGCCTGTTGCCGAACGGCAAGGCGCTTGCTGGCAATGTCATGGGTCTCTCCGGTTTGCTGACATGCTATCTAGGGATTATTCGAAATAAACGCAACACATCGCAGCCGGTTTGGCTTCGCGGAGGAAATGCAGGTCAGCTGACTTACAGCCCCGCTCACCCCGACGGAGCTTTCGGGGATGTGCCGAGCGGACCGCGGCGATCGACGACGGTGATCCGCCGCGCCTTCGCCTCAATAACCAAACGTTCAAGGACACCGTTGCCCGGAAAGGCGATGACGTAGCGCGGGTCGAGCGAGAGCATCCGCTCGTTGCGCTTGAAACCGGCACGGGCGCCGAGGCGCATATCAAGCGAGAACGTGACCTGCGGGATCCCGCGACGTTCAGCCCAGCTCGACGCCAGACGGTCGACACCCTTGGTGTCGCCGCCGTGGATGAGCACCATGTCCGGCACGCGGTCGCGGACTTTGTCGAGGGTGGCCCAGACATTGTTGCCGAAGGTCAGCGCATCGTCTTCGGTGGCATGACGGGTACGTCCGCCGGCGAACACCACAGGCGTGCCTTCGGGCACTGCCGCGCAACGCTTGGCCTCGGCCCGGGCACGCAGGAAATCGCGGCCTTCGACGAGCGCAGATGTCAGCATGGCGCTGTGGTTGAAGCGCGAGCTCGAGACCGGCTTCCAGGAGGAACCGAACTCGTTGAGGTACAGGGTTGCGGCAACTTCGCGCATCTCTTCGAGCGCCAGCATCGCGCTTTCGGCACATTGCGCTCGCTCGACTTGGGTCTCAAGGTCATGGGTATGGACCTCGGATCCATCTGCGGTCGCAACCAGCGCGCGGACCTCGTCGGTAGCCCGGTCGAGGGCGGTGGATTTGCGTTCTGCCGAGCGGTGGAAGATGTTGACGAAAGCCCAGCCGAGGTCTTCGGCATCGGCCTCGAGCGCGGTCCCGGACACCATGGCGAAGAGATCGGACCAGACCGCTTCGAGGGTTTGGACAACTGCGTCGCGAACTGGGAAATCGCTTGTCGATATGGGGGCAGGTCCGATGGAAAAGCCGGCAAGATCGAGCCCGGCGAGTTGATCGGCGAATGAAGTGTGCATGGAATTATCCTCCTGACTGACGTGAGGCCGACGCATCCGCTCATGGCTGCGCCAGCGAGAGCCCGTCAGGGCCAGCATTCAGGCAGGCTTGCGCACCCGTCAGGGGGAACCCGGCTTGGCGGGCTGGCGCGGGCAGGCCTTGAGCCCGAAGGGCCAAGGCCAACACGGGTCCGACCAAGCCGGGTTGCGCAAGACTGGCGGCTGGCCCAGGGCCTCTCTCGCATGGCGACAGTCTATGGGCAGTCGGAGCAGACCACTGGCAGGGGCAAGCCCTATGCCTCATGCCGTGTTACGCCCCAGCTCCGCTCAAGCCGCGCGCTTGGTGTAAACGCCCTCCCCGTTCGACATGTGCCCGAGGCAATCGTAGTCGCCGAACATGGTATCGAAGCGGGGTGCGATCTGGGACAACCAGCGCCGTGCCCGCGGTGACCGGGCTGTGCGCCAATCGGCATCCCAATAGGCACCGTCATCACGTTCGACGATCCAGACGGCCACCAGCCCGCCGTAGACCGATACGCCGAAATCCGCATAGGCATTGCGCGAGAGGATCCGGTCGTCCCTGCCGCGCCACCCGTCGTGCGGGATCAGCGACGGGAAGGCTCGGCTGGCCCGCTCGCGCAGGTCTTCGCGCAGCCACTCGTATTCGAACTCCCAATCGTCATCGTCTTCGATCTCGAGCACCGTGAAGGCGACAATGGCGCCGCTGGGACAGCTGACTGATCGGCCCATGGCACCCTCCCTCAGGCCGCAAGCGCAGCGTCGTCTGACGCGTCGTCAGACTGTTCGGCAGTGACCCTTCCGCCGAGCTTCAGCAGCAGGCTCGAGGCTTCTTCGGCCTTGGCGGCAGCGGTCAGAATGGCGCGGTCGTCGTCCTTCAGGAGCCGTAGCCAATGCTCGATATAGCTCGCGTGGTTGTCGAGATGGGTCACCGGGAGCCCCAGCTCAGCACCCAGCATCGCACTCGAAAGCTCGGCGACGAGTTCTTCGGCGGCATAGGCCGATGTGCCGAAGCGGTTCTTGAGATCGCGTCCCAAGCGGCTGGCATGGCCGGTCCAGTGCGAAAGCTCGTGTGCGAGCGTGGCGTAGTAATGATCGAAGCCTTCGAAGAGGCTCGTCTGCGGCATGGTCACACGGTCAGCCGTCGGCTCATAGTAAGCCTCGCAGCCCTGATGGCGCAGATTGACGGGAATGGCGGCGAAGAAGGCGTCGAGCTCAGCTTCCCGTCCTTCGGGCTCGACCAGTTCCAGCGTTGCAGCCGGATAGAAGCGCTCGGGCAGACCTTCGACCTGATCGGCATTGAAGACCGGATAGGCCTTCAGCACCCGGCGAGCCTCGTCGGTCTTTTCGCCGGTTTCGGCGACTTCCACCTCCTTGGTATAGCTCTTGTAGAAAATCGCGATGGTCGACTTCTCGCCCTTGCGGACCTGAGCGCCGAGCGATTTGGCCTGATTGTAGGTCATCCAGAAGGGCGAGGCGTAGCCGCACATGTCGGCGACCATCCAGAGCCAGAAGACATTCATGCCGCGGTACGGGATGCCGCAGGCCCGCAAGGGCCGGGAGACTGGAACGCCGCGCCATGGCTTGATCCACGGCTTCGTGCCGGCTTCCAGACGGGCGATGATTTCCTGCGTGATGCGGGTCGCGGGCGACAAGCCGCCGCTTTGCCCCTTGCGATAGGCCATGATGGTTCTCCTGATTGCGGCATCCGGACAGTCGGCGACGTGTTCGCCGGTCAGTGCCACAGGTTCCCGAGCCCCCTCTGCTCTCATTCCAAAAGAGAAGCGGCCCTCCGGCATAAGCCGAAGGACCGCTTCTCGAGTTGCGAGTGACCTAGCCTGTCAGGAGGAGGTCAGGCGGCCAGCTCGCGGGGAGACTTATGTTCGTCGTCACCGCCATGCTCCGCTCCAGCGGAGTCGATCTCAGCTTCGCCAGCATGCGGCGCAGCGGCAGCGAAGCGCATGACCTCAGGCATCCAGGCGAGCGCCTTCTCGCGGACCTCGACCTCGGTGATGTAGGTGCCGGCGAACACCCGCTCGGCGCTCATCGCGAGGTCACCTTTCTTGACCGAGGCAAAGCGCGAGGACAGCTCGAGGCCCCCGACATCGGTCAGCGCGTCAAGGATCACCTGCTTCGACACCCGGTCGAAGTAGTTGGCCGCCGTCGGACGCCACCACTGCGCCATGTCGATGCCGATGAGGCGGCCGAGATGGTCCTGGAACGGCAGCTGCCGCTCGCCCGCCATGTTGAGGCTCGCCTCGAGCGACCGGGCAACGACAAAGCCAAGCCAAGCGGCGCGGCTGTCGTCAGACAGCGCCCGGAAGAGGTCGAACCGCGAGTTCGCGTCGGCGCCCACACGCCAGCTTTCGTCGAGACCGCACCTGAGTTCGGCGAGCGCAAGGCTTGCCTGCGCATCCTTGGCTTCAAAGCCTGCGATCGGGCCTGCCGGGACCGGCGCGCGCAGCGTGGTTGCTGCCCGCGCCCGCCAGTCGTGGATGTCGGCGTCGGCGAGCGTGAACACCATGATGTCGAGCGCCAGCCCCGGGTCGGATGCGACATGCAGCGCGAGAACATCGCGGCGCTGCATGGCAAGCTCGTCGACGAGCCGCCGGGACAACGTAGCCCGGCGCTGGTCCGAACCTTCCTCGCCCGGAACCACTTCGATGCCTCCGTCGGTGCTGGCGGTTTCGGCCTGCCGCTCGCCATAGAACACAGGCTGGAGAACGGGCGTGCCATCGCGCGAGAGCACGAGGACCATGCCTGCCTCGGCCTTCAATTCCGGCGCAAGGACGGGCGGGCGGGCACGAATGTCCTGGCATTCGCGTTCGATGGCCTCGATCGCGGCTTCTGCCGCCGCCACGGCCTCCTCGGCGCTGTCTTCGTCCTCGAGGATCGCCGCGTGCACGTCGTACGCGGCATCAAGTTCCCCGAGCCGCGCCAGTTCCGCTTCACTGAGCGGCGCCGGCTCGGCGAGGAGCCGGACCAGCCCTTCGACCAGATCGTGGCTGGCATAGGGGTCGAGTGTGGGCTTGACCCAGGCAAGCCCCTGCTCGGCGGCGAGCGCCTTTGCCTGCTCTTCCATCTTTGCCGTCGCGAGGCTTTCAAGGAGCGCGACATCGGCCCAGGACTCGCTGTCGTCGTCATCGAACAGTTCGCGCTCGATCCGGCCGCCAGCGGCAATATAGGCGTCGCGGCCAACGAGCCGCGCGCGGGGATCGCTGCCCCGGACAGTGCCGGAGAGGACCATGCGCCGGACGCTGTCGGGATTGGGCGCATAGTAGCCGGAGGACACTTGCTCGAAGACGCGGGTCTGGATGTCCTGGTCCGAAGTCGCACCGAAGGCCTTGGCGATGTCGAGCGTGATCTGGCCGGAGGCCAGCGCCTCGAACACGACCGGCGCGAGCGTCGCGAGACGCAGACGGCCCTCGACGAAGCGGACGGTCTGGCCGAAGCGGCGCGCAACATCCTCGACAGTCGCACCGCCTGTGACAAGCGCGGCAAAAGCCTGGGCCTCGTCCGCTGGGTTCATGGCGAGGCGATGGAAGTTCTCCGCAAGGCTGGTCTCGACGGCGGCTTCCGCGTTGTCCTCGAGCACGAGGCACGTGACTTCGTGATCACGCGCCAGCGCCTTGTCGTCCGCGAGCGCCAGCATCGCGCGGCGGCGGCGCTCGCCGGCTTCGACCTCAAACTTGCCCTTCGCGGCGGGGCGTACGATGAGGTTCTGCAGCAGGCCGCGGGCCGCAATGCTGGCCTTGAGTTCGGCGTCCGCTGCCGGATCGCTGTGACGGCGGACATTGCGGGGCGACTGAACAAGCTTGTTCAGCGGGATCGACTTGATCATGGGATACACTCCTGACTGAGAGCCCGGCACGTCGACCATCGACGCCCGAATGGCTCAATCAGGACAAAGCCCACTCCCCTCTGGGCCGTTGGCTGCGAGCTTCAGCATGACCGCAGGGAATGACGATTGACCATTGTTGGGACCAAAGCCGTCGTTACTAAACGGCACGCCGAATGACTGGGATTGCCGGAAGCGGACACGAGCCTACTCGGAAGCGTTGATTGCACCTATTCAAGTTTGGCTTCCTGAGACCCGGCATGCAGGAACCGACCCCATAGCCACCCCGAATAGGCCAATTCCAAGACGCAAGCCGATCACGTGCCAACATTGGGATATTGTATAGCTTTGCCAACATTGCCCCAATGGAGGCGCTTTATGCGGCAGAAATGCCAAACCGTCTCGCTTTTGCAGCTTTCGTTCCTGCCATCCTCCTGACCGCCTGCGGAAGCGAACCCGCTGCGCCTGCCAAACCCCCGGTTCACAGCGAGGCAATCGCCCATGAGACCGAGCTTGTCCGCCTGAAGCTTACGCCGGAAGCCCAGAAGCGGCTCGGGATTGTGACCGAGCGGATCGGGACGGGCACCGCATCGGCTATGCGCATGACGAGCGGCGAAATCGTCATCCCGGCAGGCGTTGGCGGCGCGCCGATCAACTCTGCCAGCAATCTGCAACAGCTGGCCGCCCAGCAAGTGGCCGCCGATGGTGAACTTGCGCGGGCGCGGGCGCAGCTTGCCTTGGCGCGCGTCGCCTATGATCGTGCCTCGGCTCTGGTTGACGAGGAAGCGGGCAGCATTCGCGCGCGCGACGAGGCGACGGCGGCGCTCGGGGTTGCCAAGGCTGCTGCCGATGCGGCTGCGGCCCAGCGCCGCCTGCTCGGGCCATCGGTGGCAAGCTTTGGCAACCAGCGCTACGTCTGGGTGCGGGTGCCGGTGTTCGGGAGCGACCTTGCCGGGCTGCAACAAGGCCAGTCGGCGCTGGTCTCGCCGCTGGGTCAGGACGGCGCGAAACGATCGGCGCGGCCCGTCGATGCGCCGCCATCGGCGAACGCGGTCGCAGGCACCGTCGATCTCTATTTCGCGCTCGACAATCGTGATCGGGCCTACCGTGTCGGCCAGCGGGTCAGCGTCGCGCTCCCGCTCGCTGGTGGGCGAAGCGAAGGGCTGTCGGTGCCGACCGCCGCGATCCTGCGCGACATCTATGGCGGCGAATGGGTCTATGCCAAGACAGAGGCCGACACCTATGTGCGCCAGCGGATCGAGGTTGCCGCAACCGAAGGTGGCCGCGCGATCCTGTCGCGGGGCCTTCGTCCCGGCACGCTGGTGGTCACGGCAGGTGCTGCCGAACTGTTCGGCACCGAGTTCGGGGTCGCGCACTGATGCTCGCCTGGCTGGTTCGCTCCGCGCTCAAGCAGCGCGTGCTGATGCTTGCGATGGCGGCGCTGCTTGTCGTGCTCGGCCTGCGCGCGTCTGCCGATGTGCCGCTGGATGTCTTCCCGGAGTTCGCTCCGCCGATCGTCGAGATCCAGACCGAAGCGCCGGGCCTGTCGACCGAGGAGGTCGAAAGCCTGATCACCGTGCCGATCGAGACTGCGGTCAACGGGGTCCCTGATCTGGCAACCTTGCGCTCGAAGTCGGTGCTGGGGCTGTCCTCGGTGACGATCCTGTTCGAGCGTGGCACCGATGTGATCCGTGCCCGCCAACTGGTGCAGGAGCGGGTGGCGCAGGTGCAGGCGCGACTGCCTGCCGCTGCCCGCCCGCCTGTGATGCTGCCTCCCCTGTCGTCCACGAGCCGGGCGATGAAGATCGGCATCTCCTCCAAGAAGCTTGATCAGATGCAGCTGTCCGAGCTGGTTCGCTGGACGATCCGGCCAAAGCTGATGTCGGTGCCGGGAGTCGCGAATGTCGCCGTCTGGGGCTACCGCGACAGGCAGTTGCAGGTGCTGGCAGATCCCGACCGACTGCAAGCTTCGGGGGTCACGCTGGCCGAGCTGCGCGCGGCAACCAGGGATGCGGTGCTGGTCGGCGGCGGCGGCTTTGTCGATACGCCCAACCAGCGGCTGCCAGTGCAGCAGGCGGGCGCAATCCAGACTGCCGAGGACCTCTCCCGGACGGTCATCAAGATCGCTGGCGATGCCCCGGTGCGGGTGGGCGATGTCGCGCGGGTGACTGACGGCTTTGCCGCTCCCATCGGCAATGCGATTATCGATGATGGCCCGGGCATAATGCTGATCGTCGAGAAGCAGCCGACCGGCAACACGCTCCAGCTGACCCGCGATGTCGAGGCCGCGGTCGAGGAGCTGCGGCCCGGACTCAAGGACGTCA
>JAIXRO010000207.1 GCA_027485145.1 Hyphomonadaceae bacterium
ACAAACCCCTCGCCAGAACCTTCCGTCCCCTGACGGATGAAAGCTACGCGAGCGACCTGCCGGCCAACCTAGCCACGAGCGACACCCTCACGGCTGTCCCCATCCTCCCTCGCCTTGGCGGGGGAGGTGGCTCGCGCCTCTGGCGCGAGTCGGAGGGGGCTCTGCCGTCAATGCTCGACTCAACCTAGCCCTGCCTGTCATCCCGGCGAAAGCCGGGACCCAGAGAGGCCGCCTTGCTGCGCGCTTCAAAGTCTGGGTCCCGGCTTTCGCCGGGATGACAAGAATTGGAACTCGCAAACCCAAACCCCCGGCCAGCCCACGCTGCGTCCGGCCAAACGTGCTGCGCGTTACTCCGTCGCCACCAGAAAGTGCGCCATCAGCGCCGTTACCGGTTCGGCGCGGTTCTCCTGCCAGGCCTCGGCGCGCACCGAGGCCATCCGCCGCCCCATCTTCAGCACATAGGCGCGCGCATAGAGGTCCTTGGCATGGCCCTGCCGCAAATAGTCGATCGTCAGGTTGATCGGCTTCGGCGGGCGCGGCATGTCGGAGACGAGGAATACCTGCAGCATCGCGGTCAACTCGAGGAAAGACGCAATCGCGCCGCCATGCAGTGCCCGGATCGCGACATTCCCGATCAGCTTTTCCTGGAAGGGCAGGATGGCGGTCATCTCGTCGCCCAGCACTTCGCACCGCATGCCCAGCGTTTGCGCGAACGGCAACCGCTTCAGGATCGCGTCGATTTCATCCGCTCTCGGATTGGTCAGTTGCGGGTTCATGGCTGCGATGCCTCCGGCTTCGGCCGGGGGCCACCGAAGCGCGCCTTGTTGATGGCAAATGTGCCCGCCGCCGTCGCGATCAGCTTGTCGCGCGTCTCGTGATAGGCCCAGGCCCGGGTGAAACACACCGTGCGGGTCAGGTGATAACACTCGGCCTCGCCGATGATATCCCGGCCCTTGTCGGCCGGACGCATGTAATCGATGCGCAGGTCGATGGTTGCCACGAATCGCATCTCGGTCATCGCCGCGCTGCAGGCCATGCCGCAGAGGTTGTCGAGAAAGGTGGTGATCACGCCGCCATGGATAACGCCGGTTTCAGGGTCGCCGACCAGATGCGCTTCCCAGGGCTGGACGCCGAGGACATGGCCCTTCTCGACCTTCGTCACCCGGAACCGGGTCTCGTTCGCCCAGGGCACGACATCCCGCATCACATTGATGTTCTCGTTCATGATCGCCGCGATGTCGTATTGCTTCTTTGGCTTGTCGTTCATGCGGCCGGCTCGCTTTCGGATTTGACGCCCAAGACAAGCCGGATAACATCGCGTACGCCGCATGGAAACGGTTCAGCACAACGCAAGGAATGACGAACATGGCCTATGACGCAGCGTCAAAGCCGAAGACCTGCATCATCGGAGCCGGATGTTCCGGCTTCACGATGGCGAAACGCCTGAAGGATCTCGGGCTGCCGTATGATTGTTTCGAGAAGTCCGACAATATCGGCGGCAACTGGTATTACAACAATCCGAACGGCGTCTCGTCCTGCTACCAGTCGCTGCATATCGACACCTCGAAATGGCGTCTCGCCTTCGAGGATTATCCCGTCCCCGCCGACTGGCCGGACTTCCCCCACCATGCCCAGCTGCTTCAATACTTCCACGACTATGTGGACCATTTCGGCCTGCGCGAGACGATCACCTTCAACACTTCCGTTGAGGACGTCGCCGACCTGCAGGGCGGGCGTTACCGCGTCACGCTGTCGACAGGCGAGGTGCGCGAGTATGACGCCGTCTGCGTCGCCAACGGCCACCACTGGGACGCGCGCATGCCCACCTATCCGGGTACGTTCAATGGCTACCAGGTCCACTCGCACCATTACCGCGATCCGTTCACGCCCTATGACTTCCGCGGCAAGCGCGTGATGGTCGTCGGCGCCGGAAACTCGGCGATGGACATCTCGTCCGAGCTCTCCCAGCGCCCGCTCGCCGAGAAGCTGTTCATCTCGATGCGCCGCGGTGTCTGGGTGCTGCCGAAATACATGGACGGCAAACCCGCCGACAAGGCCGTCCTGCCGGCCTGGATGCCGCCGAAGCTCGGCCGGTCGCTCGCCAAGTCCAAGATCAAGAAGACGATCGGCAACATGGAGGATTACGGGCTTCCGAAGCCGGACCATGAGCCGCTCGATGGTCACCCCTCCGTGTCCGGAGAATTCCTGACGCGCGTCGGCTGCGGCGACATCACGCCGAAGCCCGGTATCAAGAGCCTGGACGGGGATCATGTCATATTCACCGATGGCACGCGCGAGAAAGTCGACGCGATCATCTGGGCGACCGGCTACAATACCAGCTTCCCCTTCTTCAAGCAGGACGAGCTGACTCCCAAGGATAACGTCTTCCCGTTGTTCAAGCGGATGGTGCAGCCCGGCCGCGAAACGCTGTTCTTCCTCGGCCTTGCCCAGCCATTGCCGACACTCGTGAACTTTGCCGAGCAGCAGTCCAAGCTCGTCGCCGCTGCGCTCACCGGCGCCTATGCCTTTCCGCCTGCGGACGAAATGCGCCGGACTACCAAGGCCGATGAAGAGGCCCATCTCGGCCACTTCTATGACAGCCCGCGCCACCGCATGCAGGTGGACTTCTTCGGCTATTGCAAGGACCTGATGAAAGAGATCGAGCGCGGCGCCAAGCGGGTAAAGGTTTCGGCGTGACACATCGGCGTTGGGGGACGCTGGCCGCGCTGGCCGCGCTTGTGCTGCTGGGCGCTTGCGCCACGCAGCCCGCACCGATTGTCATCCGTGGCCCTCCGGTCGATTACGGCCCGCCCGGCGACGCCCGCAATCCGCCGCAGGGCCCGTTCCAGCCGAATGCCTTCCTGCGGCTCTGCGCCGGCATGGGCGTCTCGAACGCACCGCCGGCGGATACCGAACGCTGGATCATCGACTACAAGCCGGTCATCGTGGTCGGGCGCGTGGTGATGGCAACGGCGCCGGCCGACAATGTTTGCCTCGGTTCGGGCTTCGGGCTGCGCAACGGGCGGCCGCACGAGGGCATTGATCTCGTCAACCAGCCGCCGGGTCCAATCTATTCGGCGGCGCCCGGCCGGGTGATCGAGGCGCGCTGGTCGTCGGGGTACGGCAATCAGGTCCTGATCGATCATGGCCACGGCGTTTTCACCCGGTATGCGCATCTCGACATCATCGCGCCGGAAATACAACCCGGCAGTGAAATCGGCTTCGGCAACACGCTGGGCCAGATGGGGGCAACCGGAAACGCCGAGGGTCCGCACCTGCATTTCGAGATACTGACCGGCGACTATGACAATCCGCGCGCCTCCAAGGGACTCACGCCGCAGAATCCTTTCGCCTTCCCAGCCTATGATTTTGTGGGCTATTGAAGGAACCGACGAAGGGGGAAAGACCGAGAATGGGTCGCCGAATATTCAACGCCGCGCGCCGCGCCGGACCAGGTCTGGTATCTGCAGTCTTGCTGTCCGGCTGCGCCTGTTTTCCCGGCCTCTCGGCGCCTTCGGTCCCGCCGCCGACCGCGCAGCAGGTTGATGCCTTTGGCCCGATGGCGGGCCTCGTCGGCAAGACCTGGCGCAGCGAGCCGGTGGAAGGCAGCGAGGCCGGCCCGGCAGACATTTCGAAATGGAGCTGGGATCTCGGCGGCCGCGTGATCGTCTCCCGCCACGCCCTCGAAGACGGCTCCTATGGCGGTGTGACCTACATCTACGAGAACAGCCAGACGGGCAGCCTGGACTATGTCTATGTGACCAGTGCCGGGTTCCACACGACCGGAACCTATCAGCTTGCGGACGATGGCAGCTGGACCGCCGAAGAAGCCGTCACCGGCCATGAAACCATTACCCGCGTGCGCTCGACCGGGCGCATCGCGCCGGACGGACGCATGGCGGTGACGTCCGAATACTTCGCCAAGGATGCATGGTCTCCGGGCCGCAACGTGATCTACGTTCCGGTCAAGGCAAGGATTCCCGAGATCACCGGCAAGCTGGCGGAATGACGGGGCGGTTCTTTGACCCGTCGGAACTCGTTCGGGCCTACCGCGATCCGCTGAGCTGGGTCAGCCTCGCCGTGGACCTCGCGCCCGTCTGGGCCGTGTTCGTGTTTGGCTGGACGGCGACGCCGCTCGTTGCGCTCTACTGGCTCGAAAACCTCGTCATCGGCGTCTTCACGATCCTGCGCATGATCGGCACGGCGCTGTCCTCGGTCGTGAGCTTTGCAATGGCGCTGTTCATGGTGCCGTTCTTCTTCTTCCATTACGGAATGTTCTGCTTCGTGCACGGAATATTCGTGCGCGCATTCGCCGGCGGTGAAGATGGCGGCGCGTTCGAGCCGGTGTCGCTGATCCAGTGGGCACTTGGCACGGCGCCGGAAATGGTGGGATTCGTGGCGGCCATCGCCGGGGTGAGCCTGCTCTTCTACGTGTTCGATTTTCTTGGCCGAGGCGAGTACAAGACCAGCAATCCGCAGGCGGAGATGTTCTCCCCCTACGGACGGATTGTCACCTTGCATATCGCCATCATCCTTGGTGCAGGTGTGGCTTTTTCACTGAACGAGCCGCTCGCCGGCGTCCTGCTGCTGATCTTCATCCGCGTCGTGTTCGGCATCGTGATGACCGTCTTGAGACGGCGAAAGCGCGACGCGAAGGTTTATGCCGTGGCAACCGGCGTCGACGACGACGCCTGAACCCCGGTTCGCCCTCGCCGGTCCCATCTGAGACCGGCGAAGGCGGTGAGGCGCCGCGTCAGAACGCCATGCCGATGCCGAGACCGGCCGAGTACTGATTGGCATCGCCGATGCGGTCCACCAGCGGGCTGTCGGCGGCGTCGCCCAGGAGGCGGCGGTAGCCGGAATATCCCGTCACGCTCCAGGTATCGTTGAGGGCGTAGTTCCAGTTGAGGCCGAGCCCGACATCCTTCAGGCCGCCGCCGGCCTCAAAGGGCGTGAGCCCGGTGACGGCGGCGCCGGCCGGCGTGACGCCGAAATAGGTCTGCGCGTAGTCGTCGGACACGATGTTGGCCGACAGTTCCGTGCTGACGCGCAGGCGCGGGGTGAGCGACCGCGCGACGCTGACGCTGGGCGTCATGATCCAGCCTTCATGGACATCGGAGATATCCTGCACGGCCTGGAGGGCGACGCGGATATCCCGTCCGCCGTCCGCGCCGGTGGCCCAGGTGCGCGCGACATAGGCACCGGCTTCGACCGCGCCATCAATCTCGTCGAGCCGGGAGACGATGGTTCCGGCATCCTTGTCACGGCCGAAGGTGTAAGTGGCCACCGGGCCGGCTTCCCAGACGTCCGAGGACAGAAGGTCGGCGCGCAGGGCAAGGCCTTCGAGGGCGACGGAGCGTCCGCCAAAGTCGTAACGTCCGGCGAGGAAGGGGATGACCTGCTGGTCGGAAGCGCCTTCATATTCGGGCACGGCGCCGATCCCGGCGGCGACGTAGCCGCCATCCTGGGCCTGCGCGTCCGGCGTCAGGATCAGGGCGGCGCTGGCCGCGAGTGCAAGTGTGGTGAGGGTGAGGTTTTTCATGGGAGGTTCCTTTGAAGCGTCTGGGAGGGAGGAAGGAAAGGGACGGGCCGCTCAGCGCGGCCGCAGGCAGGCAGCACCGGTCGCCGCCAGCCAGGCCGAAAGGGCGAGGAAGCCGGAGATGGTGAAGAGAGAGAAAGCCTCTGCGTCGCCGCCAAGAGCGAGCGCGAGGCCTTCGCCGGTCCCCACCGCAATCGCGGCGGCAGAGATCAGCCCGGTGAGCGCCAGGGCGCGCCGGTGTTCCGTCCACTGAAGGCAGGCGACGAGGCCGGCAAACAGTGCGAGGAGGAGTTGGCCGAGATGCTCTCCGATGGCGACACCGCCATAGGCATTGAGCGTCTCGAAGACCGGGATGGCCGAGGGGTCGCCTGCGGCATGAGCAGCGGCCTGGGCCGGGATGACGAACACCCATCGGGCAAGTCCGATGGCTTGCAGCGCGCCGGACAAACCACCCGCGAGTGCCGCGCCGATGGCAAGACCCGGTGCGGACGTCATCCGTTCGCGGTTGATCGCCAGGGCCGCCGCGAACGGCACGAACAGCAGCGCGGCCCACATGAAGGCATACCAGGTGAGCACCAGCGGCGCGCCGCCGGCAGCGAACCGTTCGAGCACATGGCCGGCGGGTTCGCGCAAGATGCCCGGATAGTCGAAGGTGACGGCAAGCACCGCATACGGAACGTTGAAGCCAATGGCGAAGAGGATGGCGCTGGCGCCAAGGACGGGACGGGCGCGCATCAGACGGCTCCTGCGATGAAGATGGGTGACCAGAAACGGTTCAGGGCGGCCTCGACCCCGGTGGCCCGGGCGAAGCTGCGCAGTCCGGCGAGCAGCGGCATCTGCAGCCCGGTGGGAAGATCGGCGATCACGAGGTCGGCAAAGCCGAGCGCGAGAGCCAGGGCGCGGGGGTCGGAGGGCATGCCGCCCGAATTGGTCTCACCCGTTTCGGCAAGGCCGTAGAAGGTGCGCAGGAATTTCTCGAAACCTGCGCCCGGCGTGCAGGAGGACACGAAGACGGTCGGCTCGTTCAACCGGTTGCGGAAGCTGTGCTTCATGCCAGCGGGGATCTCGATGTCCTTACCGGACGTCAGCGTGGTGAACGCGCCCTTGGCGCCAGCTTCCATTTCGAGGGCGCCGCTTTCGACAGCGAAGGTCTCGTCGATCGAGCGGTGAAAGTGCAACGGGCTGCCGGCGGCGCCGGGCGCGAGCCGGGTGCGGAAGATCAGCGGGCCGGATTCGCCGGCGAGCGGTGAGTTGAGGATTTCGGTTTCGTCTCCGGTCACCGGGTTCACCAGGCGGCGGGGAAGGTGTGAGAGGGGTGTGGGCATCTGTTTGTCTCCAGTCAGTGACATTGCAGATATCACCGCTTGGTGACATACGCAAGACGCAATATCACCGATCGGAGACATTTTTTGGAGCGGCCTGTGGCGAAAGCAAAAGACATTGAAACCGGCGCGCGAAGCCGCGACCGGGAGGGCACCGAACGGGTGATCATCGAAGCCGCGAAAGCGCTGATCGCGCGGGAAGGCTATGCCGCCTTCGGGGTCAATGCCGTGGCGCGCGAAGCGGGCTGCGACAAGCAGCTGATCTATCGCTACTTCGGCGGCACCGACGGTTTGATCGCGGCGATCGGGGAAGCGTCTGCCGGGTGGGTGGAGGCGGCGCTCGCTCCGGTCCGGCCGGCGCCCGGTGCGCCGTATGGAAAGGTGGTGATGGCGTGCGTGGAGGCGCTGCTGGACGCGCTCCGGGCCGACCCGCTGATGCGCCAGCTGATCGGCTGGGAGCTGACCGGCACGGGCGAGGCGGTGCAGGGAATGGCGGCGGCGCGGTCTGCAGCGCTAGGCGCGCGGGTGTTGCCATTGCTGAAGACGGCTGCGCCGCCTCCGCCTGGGCTGGATGCACCCGTGCTCAACGCGCTGCTGATCGGAGCGGTGCAGCAGGCGGCGATGTCGGGCGCCTCGCAAGGCGGTTTTGTCGGGTTGAAGCTGGAAACCGATGCGGATTGGGCGCGGCTGAAGACCGGCCTGCAGGGTCTCGTTAAGGGCGTTTACGGGCGATAAGGCGCGACGCCTATTTCCTCAGCCGCAGCCACAGGCCGAAGCCGCTGGCGGCGCCGGGGCCGGAATGGCCATACCGGTCGGCGTTGACGCAAGGCGCGCATCTTCGGCGACAGGTCCGCCGCCGTACACGGCACTTTCACCTGTGGTGTGGAACACTTCCCAGGCCACGCCCGCCGGATCGTTCACCCAGCTTTTCTCGGACTTTGCGTAGCAACAGGTCGTGGCACCTTCCTCGAGCACAGGCGCGTCTGCGGATTTCAGGCGAGCGTAGACTTCGCGCAGTTCCTCATCGTTTTCGGTCTGAATACCCAGATGTTCGACGCCGGGCGCAGCGCCGCGCGCACTGATGGCAAAGTTGACGCGGGGATCTTCCAGCATCCACTTTGCGTAATCAGGTTTCCGGACGCTGGGATCGGCTGCAAACAGTGTTGAGTAAAAGCGCGTCGCTTCCGCGAGGTTTTCGACGGCGACATGGACGTGAAGGCGTTTCATCAAGCGTGTCCTTTCCTGGACTTCAATTGTTGCAGCAGCTGACCGTACTGGCGGCCACGAGCACAGGTTCGCGAATTTCGCTGCGACCCTGGCAGCAGTCTTCCATCAGGTAGATGATCAGTGAGCTGATCGTATCGTAATTGGCGAAGTAGAAGATCGACCGCCCACGCCGCTCACTCCTCACGAGACCGGCATTGGCCAGCACCGCCAGTTGCGCCGACAAGGTGTTTTGTACCGTGCCGAGCGCGCCGGCGATCTCGCCCGCAGCGACGCCGTCATGCCCCGCCGTGACGAGCAAGCGGAAAACGGCGAGACGTCCTTCCTGAGCAAGGGCGGAGAGTTGTGAAACGGCGTTTAAAATTTCCATATATCCAGATTTATAGAAATAACAGCGTTTGTCAACTGCCTCATTTGTTGGCTCGCAGCCCTGCCGCTGGCCGGTGACCATTCAGGGCAACCGCTACCGGCGCGTCAGTCCGGTTGTTGACGCTTCTCGCGCCCATGGTGATGGGTGGAACACTCGACGGAGGGCTGCCCGTGAACCCGATTCTGTATCTCGACTATGCGGGCGTCGCGGTGTTTGCGGCGACCGGGGCGCTGGCGGCCTCGCGCAAGCAGCTCGACATCATCGGCTTCCTGTTCTTTGCGGGCATGACGGCCGTCGGCGGCGGCACGGTGCGCGACCTGATCCTGGGCGTGCCGGTCTTCTGGGTGGTGGACCCGGCCTACCTGGTCGTTTGCGCGGTGACGGCGGCGCTGGTCTACCTGACGGCGCACCTGTTCGAGTCGCGCTACAAGCTGCTGCTCTGGCTCGATGCGGTGGGGCTGGCGGCCTACTGCGTATTCGGGGCGTGGAAGGGGCTCGATGTGACCGGCTCGCCCGTGGTGGCCATCGTGATGGGCGTGCTGACGGCGACCTTCGGCGGCATCCTGCGCGACCAGCTGGCCGGGGAGCCGTCGGTTCTGCTGCGGCCCGAGATCTACATCACGGCGGCGATGGTGGGGGCAGGGGTCTATACGGGGCTCGATCTGGCCGGGCTGCCGCTGATGCTGGCGGCGCTGCCTGCGGCGGCGGCGGCGTTTGCGATCCGGGGCGGGGCGATGAAATTCGGCTGGTCCTTTCCGCCCTACAAGGGAAGGCCGGGGCGGAGGCCCGAGGACATCCCCTGAGGGAACAAAGTTGACGCCTGATGACGCCTCGTGCAGGGTGAAATCCGAAAAGTTTTCAGGGCACACTCAATGGCGGATTTCGAAGGCGAAGCGCGCGCGAGCGGCAAGCGAGCCAATACCAAGGCGGCGAACCGGCGGGCGATCCTGGCGGCGGCACGGCGGGTGTTTGCCATGATCGGCTATGAAGCCACGACCGTGCGGGACATCATCCGGGAGACCGAACTCGCCTCCGGCACGTTCTACAATTACTTCAAGTCGAAAGAGGAAGTGTTCCAGGCCATTGCCGAGGACTCGACCCACCGGTTCCGGGCGCACCTGTCGGAGGTTCGGGCCCGGACAAATTCGCTGGAAGACTATATCGAGCACGCCTTCCGCGCCTATTTCAGCTTCATCGCCGAAGAGAACGAAGAGGCCATCAAGGCCGGGGCGCCGCATATCGCCCTGATGGGCGTGCGTGTGGATACGCCGGAGATGCTGGCGGTGGCGGAGGAAATCCGCGCCGACCTCGAACGCTCGCTGTCAGGCGATGCGGCGGCGGGGCTCGACCTTGAATATCTTACCGCGGCGGCCATCGGCATTGCCCGCGAGATGGGCGATTGCATGCTGCGGCGCCGCCCCGTGGACGTGGAAGGGGCGGCTCGCTTTGCCTCGGGCCTCGTGCTTGCCGGCGGACGGGCGATGATGAGCCGCTGACACATGACGCGGATGCCGGCGGGCTTCGCCTCTTGGCGCCGCCCGCGAACCGCCCCATCACCAAATACTGAAAACCCTGAAGGAGATCGCCGTCATGAGCCTGCAGCGCGTCATTGCAAAAGCCGTTTCGAGCCTGCCCGGCAACCTGATCGTCAAACTGTCGGGCGGAGAGCCGATGACCGTGGGCGGGCGCACGCTGGAGCCTCAGCTCCAGATGATCGCCTGGAACGGACGGGCCGCGCCGCCGATGTCGTCCCTGCCGGCCGAGACTGTACAGGCCGCGGTGAAAGCGCAGCTCGCCTTGCTTGAAGATGTCGCGAGCTACGGGGCCGGTGTGGAAGAGCTGACGATTCCGGGCCCGGACGGCAACGCCATTCCGGCGCGGCTCTACCGGCCTTCGGCGCAGGATCCGCGCCATCCGCTGATCGTGTATTTCCACATGGGCGGCGGCGTGATCGGCGATCTTGAAACCTGCAACGCCTGGTGTGCGATGCTGGCGATCGGGACGCAGGCGCCGGTGCTGTCGGTGGATTACCGGCTGGCGCCGCAGCACAAGTTCCCGGCGGGGCTGAACGATTGCATCGCGGCGTACCGGTGGGGCGTGGCGAATGCGGAGACCTTCGGCGCGCCGGAGGGCAAGGCGGCTGTCGGCGGCGACAGCATGGGCGGGAACTTCTCGGCGATCATCAGCCAGCAGATGAAGCGGGAAGGCGGGCCGATGCCTGTGCTGCAGCTTCTGATCTATCCGGCGATCGACATCTCGAAGGACTATCCGTCCAAGAAAACCTTCGCGAAGACCTTCTCGTTGAGCCAGGACACGATGGACTGGTTCATGAAACAGTATCTGCCGGATGGCACCAACCCGGCCGACCTCCGGATTTCGCCGGGCCAGTCCGCCGACCTGTCCGGCTTGCCGCCCGCCATCGTGATTACCGCCGGGCATGATCCGCTGTCGGATGAAGGCGATGAGTATGCCCAGCGCCTGAAGGCGGCCGGCGTGACCGTCGTGCACAAGCGGTATGACCATCTTGCGCACGCCTTTACCGCGTTCACCTTCATTTCGCCGGGATCCAGGGCGGCCTGCCAGGAGATCGCCGTGATGGTGCATGACATGTACGCCAAGGCGGCGAGACAGTTCGCGTGACAGCGGCGATGCGCGCGCTGGTCTGCCGGGATCTGTTACCGGATTATGCTGGGGTTGTGCTGGAAGACCGGCCCTTGCCCGAACCCGGCGCCGGCGAGGTGCGTGTACGGATCAAGGCGTCGAGCCTGAATTTCCCGGACCTCCTGATGACCGAAGGAAAGTACCAGCTGAAGCCGGAGCTGCCTTTCGTGCTGGGCATGGAGTTTGCGGGCGAAGTGGACGCGCTCGGCGCGGGTGTTAGCGGATTTTCACCGGGTGACGCCGTCGTGGGCGGGAACCGGATCGGGGCCTTCGCGGAATACGCGGTCGTGCCAGCGGCCGCTCTACGGCGCAAGCCGGAAGCGATCAGCTTTGCTGCGGCGGCGTCCTATGGCGCGGCCTACCTGACGGCCTATGTCGCGCTGGTGCGGCGCGGCAACCTGCAGTCGGGCGAGACGCTGCTGGTGCATGGCGCGAGCGGCGGTGTGGGGCTTGCGGCGGTGGATGTCGGGCGGCTCGTCGGTGCGACGGTGATTGCGACCTCGGCCTCCGAGGCGAAGCGGCGTGTACTGACGGAATATGGCGCCGATCATGTGCTGCCGGATGCAGGATTCCGCGAGCGCGTGAAGGAACTGACCGGCGGGCGCGGCGCGGATGTGATCTATGATCCGGTCGGCGGCGATGTGTTCGATGAAAGCGTGCGGTGCATCGCGTTTGACGGGCGGCTGCTGGTGATCGGCTTCACGTCGGGGCGCATTCCGTCCGTGAACGTCAACATGCCGCTGATCAAGGGCTTCTCGGTCATCGGTGTGCGGGCCGGTGAATATGGCCGGCAGTTTCCGGAGCGCGGACGGGAAAATGTCGCGGCGATCTGGAAATGGGCCGAAGAGGGCAAGGTGCGTCCGCGCATCCATGCCGAAGTACCGCTCACGGACTGGCGCCGGGCCTTCGAGATGATGCGCAAACGAGAAGTGGTGGGAAAGGTCGCGATCGTGATGTGAGGGGCAAGAGCCCTCACCTCCCATCGCTACGCGACGGGCCCCTCCTCTCCCGCAAGCGGGAGAGGGGTTGATCCGCGCCCAAACTTAAACCGTGCGCTTGGCCTTGTCCTGAGCGTTGGTGGCTTCGATGGCGGCGCGGGCGGCGGCCCATTGTTCGTCGCCCCAGCCCGTCAGCATGCTGAAGTTCCCGCCGGAAGCGTTGTACATGGCACCGTCGATGGCGATCGTCTGGCCGTTGATGTACTCCGCGCCGGGGGCCATCAGCAGCACGGCGAGGTTGACGAGCTCGTGCATCTCGCCGACGCGGCCCATGGGGTTGGCGACGCCGCGTTCCATTCGCTCGGCGCCGTCGGCGTCCGGTGAGAGGCGCTTCGACATGCCTTCGGTCGGGAAGGGGCCGGGCGCGATCGCATTGAAGCGCAGGCCGTAGCGGCCCCACTCAACAGCGAGCGACTGGGTCATCGTGTTGACGGCGGCCTTGGACATCGCCGAGGGCACCACGAACGGCCCGCCATTCCAGACCCAGGTGGTCAGGATCGAGCACACGCTGCCGCGTGTCTTGCCTTCGATCCAGCGCTTGCCGATGTCCTGCGTCATGTAAAATGTGCCGCGGAACACGATGTTGGAGATGGCATCGAAGCCGCGGATCGAGAGATCTTCCGTGCGGGAGATGAAGTTGCCGGCGGCGTTGTTTATGAGGCCGGTTAGAGGGCCATGCTTCGC
>JAIXRO010000104.1 GCA_027485145.1 Hyphomonadaceae bacterium
AATCGGGATGCGGCTGGCCCAGCCTCTGCCCCGGAGACAGGCATGCAGATCGAGACCGACCTCACCGGCAAGCTCCTGATCGCCCTTCCGGGGATCGGCGACACGCGTTTTGAGCGGTCTGTCATTCTCCTGTGCGCCCATACGCCGGAATTCGCGATGGGCATCGTGCTGAACAAGCCGGTCGAAGGCGTCGATCTTCAGGACCTCATGGAACAGATGGGCGTGGAGACGGAAATTTCGCTGCGCGGCGTCACCGTTCTCGATGGCGGGCCGGTCGCCACCGAGCGCGGATTTGTTCTGCATACGGATGATGTGATTTGCGAGGGCGCCACGATGGAAGTCGACGGCGACATCTGCATGACCGCGACACGCGACATTCTCGGGCTGGTGGCTTCGGCGACACCGCCGCGCCAATCGGTGTTTGCCCTCGGCTATGCCGGCTGGGGCGCCGGGCAGCTGGAAAGCGAACTGGCAGAGAATGCCTGGCTCGTGTGCGAACCGGACTCTGACCTCGTGTTCGGGGACGCCTATGAGCACAAATGGCGACACGCCATGACGCGGCTGGGCGTCGATCTCTCGCGGCTTCAGTCCGGCGCAGGCAATGCATGAATGCCTCGTCCATAACCATCCACGAAGCCGACTCGCCGCTGGATGTGGCCGCTTTTGGCGGGCTGATTTCGGAATATGTCGCCTGGTGCCGGGAACGTTGCAGGAATGATCCGTGGCTGGTCGAACTGGCTTTCAACCATCCGGGGCTCGACGCCGAACTCCTGTCCCTGCCTGACCTCTACGGGCCGCCAAACGGGCGTATGCTGATCGCCGAAGATACGCAGGAAATTCTGGGCGGTGTGGCCTATAAACGGATCGATGAAGACACGTGCGAAATGAAGCGCCTGTTCGTGCGATCCTCCGCAAACGGACGAGGCCTGGGGCGAAAGCTTTGCGACGCCCTGCTGCAGACCGCTTCAAGGGACGGCTTCCGGACCATGCGCCTGGACACGACGCGCGACATGGTTGAGGCGATTGGGCTTTACCGGTCGTTCGGTTTCAAGGACGTCGCGCCCTTCGTCGACTATCCGGAGCGGATGCGGCCGATGATGCTGTTCATGGCGCGCGAGATTTCAGCGGCAGATTGACCGCGACCGTTGAATGCGCCTCACCCCTTCAGGAACTTGAGCGCGGCCTTCGCGTCGATCCCTTTCGAGAAGGCGAACCCCTGCGCATTGTCAAAACCGAGGGCGCGCAGGCGGCCTGCATCTTCGCGCTTCTCGACGCCTTCGGCTGTGGTGGACATGTTCAGGCGGCTGGCCAGAAGCGTGATGGTCGAAAGGATCGTGTCGGTGCGCGCCTGACCCAGCTTGGCGGTCAGGCCATGATCGATCTTGAGACTGTCGAATGGCAAGTCGGCCAGCCAGGCAAAGGACGAATGCCCGGTGCCGAAATCATCGAGCACGAGGCCTGCGCCGACGGCCTTCAGCGCCATCGCGGACGCGAGTGTCTTGGTCTCGTCGCGCAGCGCCGCTTGTTCGGTCAACTCGACGCGAATGGCGCGCTTCGGCAGGTCGTAGCTGTGCATCAGGGCGTCGATGAGGGCCGGGATCGTGCTCTTCGTCAACTCACGCGCGGTCAGGTTCACATGCATGAACAGGTCATCGCGGCGCGCTTCGCGGCGCAGGTCGGCCAGCGTTTCGGCCGCGCGGATGAGCATGTTGGAGGCGAGCGCCTGGTCTTCCCAGCGGCTCGGCGGCGTGGTCAGGCCCGGGCCGGTCCAGCGCGCGAGCGCTTCGAACCCGACGACACGGCCATCGCGCAGCGAGATGATCGGCTGATACACCGGCACGAGGTCCGGTCCCGGTTTCAGGTCCACGGGATCGAATTCGGGGAAGTCTTCGCCGGTCAGCAGCATGCCGCGCGCTTCGGTTTCGCTGATGAAAGCGCCGACGAGGTGGATATCGTGGCCGGACGAAAGGCGCAGCGGGCAGCGGACGGGGCCATCCCCTGGCGCGAAGACGCGGGCCAGCCGGCCCCGGCTGAGGCCCTCGAGCATCTTCTCGAGCGCATCGATCGACCAGACGCCGCCGAGATCCGACAGGGTGGTGCCGGCCGGCGCCTCGATCTCGAGACGGCCCGGCTCGGAGCGCCAGTGCCAGCTGCCTTGAGCCTGGACAGGTTTTGCAAGTGCCATGACGTTTTACCTAGCGGTCCGGACTCGGCCTGACGAGACCGAAAAGGATGTGGTCGCGTCGTATGCCGGCAATTTCGAGATAGGCGGTGGCCCGCCCCTCTTCAGCAAATCCCGTGCCCTCCAGAACGCGGCGGGAGCGCTCATTTCCGGGCACAATTCCCGCTTCGATACGCCAGAGGCCCAGATCCGAGAATGCCCAGCTGCAGGCGGCGGCCACCGCTTCGCGCATGTAGCCTTGCCCTTCGAACGCCTGGCCCTGCCAGTAACCAAGGCTGGCGCTGTCTGCCGGCCAGGGCCGGACGTGCGTAAAGGATAACCCGCCGATCAGGGCGTGGTCGCCGGCGCGGCGGATGAACAGCACGTAGGCCGTGCCCGCCTTCCACGCCGCCGACCAGGCCGACAGCCGCCGGCTCCAGTCGCCCCGCGAGAGCGCGTCGGATGGCCAGAGCGGCTCCCAGGGTTCGATATAGGCACGGCTGGCGCGGCGCAGCTTCGCCCAGTCCTCATAATCCTGCCGGCGCGGCGGGCCGATGTGCAGGCGCGGCGTCGTGATCAGCGTATCGGAACGCGCGCCCATGCGGCGGGCTCAACGCGCAAAGTCGAGGATACGGGCGCGCACTGCGCCGAGGTCCGACGGCAAACGCTCGAACACTTCGCCCTGCCCCTTCAGCGCCTCGCAGCGAACGGGAAGCGGCGCGTCCTGCCCCGTGGCCTCCACCACCGTCTCGGGAAACTTCGAAGCGGCAGCGGTTGCGAGCACGACCGTCGCGACATCCTTCGCTGGAAGGCGGCGGGCGAGCGCGGTGCCCACCGCCGTGTGCGGACAGATCAGCCAGCCCGTCTCCTGCCGAAAGCGTTCCATCTCGGCCAGCGTATCGCCATTGTTGATCGACGCCGCCGACAGGCCCGAACAGGAAAGCTTCGTTGGCGCGCCCTCCGGCAAGGCCGCATCGCCCGATTGTGTGTAGGCGGCATAGGTGGCGCGCACAGCGTCCGCGTTACGGCCGGTGATTTCATAAAGCAGCCGCTCGAAATTCGACGGTACGGAGATATCCATCGCCGGGCTGGGCGTTGCCACAGCCGCAGTGCGCGTCATCCGGCCGGTGCTGAACAGGCGTGCCAGCGCGTCGTTTTCGTTCACCGCGCAGATGGCTTCGAAGCCGCCCGTCAGCAGGCCGCAGCGCGCCGCGACATAGCCCGCGAGGGCATCGCCCATATTGCCGCTCGGCACCACGAAACGGATCGGCGCGCCGCGCAGCTGCGCCTGGCACGTCGCGTAGTACACGGACTGCGCCGCGATACGCGCCCAGTTGATCGAGTTGACGCCCGAGAGATTGACCGTGCGCGAAAAGTCCGTGTCCGCGAACAGCGATTTCACGATGGACTGCGCGTCGTCGAAGTCGCTGTCGGTGGCGAAGTTGAGGATGTTCGCGGCGCCCGTCGTCGTCATGAAAAGGCGCTGCACGGGGGAGACGCGCTCGTGCGGGTGCAGGATGACCAGCCGTGACTGGGCCGCGCCCGCAAACGCAGCGGCAGCCGCGCCGCCGGTATCGCCGGAGGTGGCGCAGACGATGGTGAGCTTCTCGCCGGATTTGGCCAGCAGGTAATCATACAGCTTCGCGATCAACTGCATCGCGACGTCCTTGAACGCCAGCGTCGGGCCGTGGTGCAATTCCATCAGCCAGCTGCCCGCACCCCACTGGGTCAGCGGCGCGACCGCCTGATGCGCGAAACTCGCATAAGCGTTCCGGCAGATGGCCTGCATGTCGGTCTCAGGGATCGCGTCGCCGGCGAAGGCCGAGAGCACGCGTGCCGCGACTTCGGCATAAGGCTCACCCGGGCGTGCGGGCTCGATCCGCGGCCAGTCTTTTGGAACGTACAGCCCGCCATCCGGCGCGAGGCCCGCAAGGCAGGCTTCGGCAAAGCCGGTTTCCGGCGCGAGGCCCCTTGTGGAGATGTATTTCACGGGTTCTGCGTTCCCCTGAAGCGGAGCCGTCCGCGCTGATGATGCAGCGCCAGATACACACCGATCAGCCCGATGGCGAGGCCCCACCAGGTCAGCGCATAGCCAAAATGCCGTTCGGGCGTCAGCAGCGACTCCAGTTCGGGCCGGACGAACGGGTTGGTCACAGGCTCCGGCGACGCACCATCGGTGCGTACCAGCGTTTCCGGTTCGAACACGCGCGGGTCGGTCTTGGCCGCCAGTTCCGGGGTCAGTGTTTTCGCGATCTCGGCCGGATCAAAAGCCGAGAATTTGCCCGCCGCCGGATCGTCGGGCGTCGAAAAGGCATTGCGGTGGCTGGCCTTGTGCCAGATGCCGCGCGCCGCATAGGCCTGCGGTTCCGCCAACGCCGACGGCGGCGGCGCGTCCATGCTGTAATGGATCGTCTGCGGGACGAACACGGCCGTCTCGCCAAGGTCTACGAGCACCACGTCCCGCCAGGCCGCGTCGGCCCCGGTCAATGTATAGACCTGCCGCACGGTGCCCGGCACCAGGGTGCCCGAAACGGTCGTCCATTCCGGCTCTTCCCCCGCCGCGGCCATCTTGGCGTCGTACTTGGACCACTGCCAGTTGCCGAACATGATGAGGATGACGACCGAAATCGCCGTCAGCAGCGTGAGCACGGGATAAGGCTTGAAGGTCATCGAACCAGTCCTTGCAGACAGTGAAAAGCCCGCCGGGAGCGTGTCGCACCGGCGGGCTTCGATTTCAGCAGCGGTGCATGAACCGCCTTACTTGCCCGCTTCGAACACGAGGTAGGGCGTGACGTAAACGAATGCGAAGAGGAAGAGCCACACGACGTCCACGAAGTGCCAGTACCAGGCAGCGAATTCGAAGCCGAGGTGCTTTTTCGGGGTCAGGTTGCCGGCATACATGCGGATCAGGCAGACGATCAGGAAGATCGTCCCGATGACGACGTGCGCGCCGTGGAAGCCGGTCGCCATGAAGAAGGCCGAACCGTAGAGCGTACCGTCAAAGGTGAAACCGGCATGGCTGTATTCGAGCACCTGAAGCGCGGTGAACAGCATGCCGAGCAGGATCGTGATGAAGAGGCCAAGCTTGGCGCTTTTCATGTCGCCGTGCTGGAGGGCGTGGTGGGCCCAGGTCACAGTCGTGCCGGACAGCAGCAGGACCAGAGTGTTCATCAGCGGCAGGTGG
>JAIXRO010000008.1 GCA_027485145.1 Hyphomonadaceae bacterium
CGGCGATCAATGCGGCGATGGCGATCATGCAGGATCGGATCTCGACCAATACCGGCAAGGCTTCCAAGCAGGATCCGATCCTGCACGCGGCACTCGCCCGACTTATTGCGGAAAAGCAGGAGATGGAAACCACCCTGCGCCTGACCTTTGATGATCTCATGGCCTATGCCAGCCGAGGCGAGGATATCCCGATGGAGAAGCGGGCATTCTTTACCTATCAATCGAGCACTGTCGTGCGGCGGCTGGCCAGTCTGGTGGATGATGTGGTTCAGTTGTTCGGCGGACGCGCGATCTACATGACCAGCGAGATTATCCAGCCTTGGCTCGATCTGCACGCTGGCCGCGCCCATGTCGCCAATGATCCGGCGAACCGGACCGGTGATGCAATCGGCACCATGCTGGGCGAGGCTCCGCTCAATCCCTTCCTTTAAGGGGCGCGGACCATGGGAGGGTTGAGCGAAGCGACCTACAGGGTCGCAGGTGGATATGACATCCATCTGAAGGAGGCGGGCTCCGGCCCCGTGGTCGTGTTCCTGCACGGCAGCGGGCCGGGTGCTTCGGGCGCATCTAACTTCCGGGACAACTGGAAGGCTTTCGTCGATGCCGGTTACCGGGTGATCCTGCCCGATCTGATCGGCTACGGCGCCTCGTCCAAGCCGGAGGGGATCGACTATACGCTCCAGCTGTTTGCCGACACCGTGTTCGAGGCCTTGCAGGCACACGGCGTGTCGCAGGCGAGCCTCGTCGGCAATTCGCTGGGCGGCGGGATCGCCTTGCAGATTGCGCTCGATCACCCCGGTTTCGTCGAGCGGTTTGTGCTGATGGCGCCCGGCTGCATCGAGGACCAGCCGGAATATTTCAAGATGCCCGGCATTGCCCGGATGGTGTCGAACTTCGGCGGGCCCGACTTTAACCTCGACGAGCAGCGGCGGTTGGTGCGCAACCTTGTCCACCCCGATTTTGCTGATCGCATTCCCGATGCTCTGGTGCAGGAGCGCTTCGTCGTCGCTCGCACCCAGCCCAAAGATGTGTTGATGCGGATGCGCACGCCCAACCTCGCCCCGCGGCTTGGCGAATTGTCGCAGCCGATGCTGGTGATGTGGGGGCTACAGGATGATTTCTGCCCCGAAAGCGGCGCCCGTCATTTCCTTACGGCGGGCTGCGATGTGCGGGCCATGACCTTCAATCAGGTGGGACATTGGGTGCAGGTCGAGCGCGCGGCGGAATTCAACGCCCACGCCATAGCCTTCCTGCAAGGTGCCGCGTGACCGAAGGCTATCCGCTGATCCCCGAGGATCTGCCCGATACCTTCAAGGCGGCCATGCGGCGGCTGGCGGCGTCGGTCTCGATTGTCGTGGCCAAGGGCGATGAAGGCCCGGTCGGCATGGCGGCGACCTCGATCACCTCGCTCACGGCCGATCCGCCGGCGGTGCTGGTCTGCGTCAACCGCATGACCAGCCTTCACGCGCTGCTGGTTCCGACTGCGCCGCTTTCGGTCAATCTGCTCGCCCGCCATCACCGCGAGGTTTCGATGGCGTTTGGCGGCGGTGTCCCGCGCGAGGAACGCTTTCAGGTCGGCGACTGGCAAGAGGCTGGCAACGGCCTGCCGATGCTGGCCGATGCGCAAGCCAATCTCGAATGCGTGATCGACGCGATGCTGGCCTATGGCACCCATAGCATCGTGATCGCACGTGTCATCCGCGCAAGGGTGAGCGACTCGGTCGAGCCGCTGATTTATCAGGACGGAGGCTACCTTTGAGCCGTGACGACATCGCCGCGCTGCATGGAAGTCAGCTTTATCAGGCGCTGCATGACGGGCGCACGCTATCGCCGCTGATCGCGCGTGACCCCTCGCTCACAGTCGATGATGCCTATGCCATCAGCCTCGATTTTCTCGCCCGGCGGCGGGCCGATGGCGAGCGGGTGGTGGGCAAGAAGATCGGCGTAACCAGCAAGGCCGTGCAGGATATGCTCGGCGTGCATCAACCCGATTTCGGTTTCCTTACCGATGCCATGCATGTGGAAGGCGATATTGATATTGCCGTCCGCCGCCTGATCCAGCCGCGCGCCGAAGCGGAGATCGCATTCATCCTTGCTGAACCGCTGCGCGGCCCCGGAATCACGGCGCCGCAGGTTATCGCCGCCACCGCCGCGATCGCTCCATGTTTCGAGATTGTCGACAGCCGCATCACCGACTGGAAAATCGGCATCGTCGATACAGTCGCGGACAACGCCAGTTGCGGCGTGTTCGTGCTGGGTGAGGCCCGCGCCGATCCGCGCAGCCATGATCTGCCCGGCCTCTATGTGACTGTTACCAAGAACGGCGAGCCACTTTCCGAAGGCTATGGCGCGGCGGTGCAGGGCGATCCGGCGCAGGCCGTTGCCTGGCTCGCCAACACGCTTGGCGCTTACGGCGTCACCCTCGATGCGGGCGATGTGATCCTTTCGGGTTCGCTGGTGCCGCTCGAACCGGCGGTTGCCGGGGACGTTTTCGCAATGGAATTGCACGGGGTGGGCAGCTGCACGGCCCGCTTCGTCTGAGGAACTGACATGACACGAATAAAGGCCGCGATCATCGGTTCGGGCAATATTGGCACCGATCTGATGATGAAGATGGTGAAGTACCCGCAGAACATGGAACTGGCGGCCGTGGTCGGAATCGATCCTGACAGCGAAGGCCTCGCCATGGCGCGCGCGCATGGCATCGCCACCACGCATGAAGGCATCGAGGGGTTGAAGCGGCTCGATTGCTACAAGGACATCCGCATCACCTTCGACGCGACCAGCGCCTATGCGCACAAGGTGCATGATGCTGCACTTCAGGCCGACGGCATCCGTGTGGTCGATCTGACCCCGGCCGCAATCGGTCCCTTCACAGTGCCGCCGGTCAACATGGAAGCAAACCTCGATGCGCCCAATGTCAACATGGTGACCTGCGGCGGACAGGCGACGATTCCGATGGTCGCCGCTGTCGCCCAGGTTGCCAAGGTGCATTATGCCGAGATCGTTGCTTCGGTCTCCTCGCGTTCGGCAGGGCCGGGGACGCGCGCCAATATCGACGAATTCACCCGTACCACTGCCCGCGCGATCGAGGCTGTTGGCGGGGCGACGCGGGGCAAGGCTATTATCATCCTCAACCCTGCCGAACCGCCGATGATCATGCGCGATACCGTTTTCACCCTGTCCGAAGGCGCGGATGAAGAAGCGATCCGCGCCTCGGTCGAAGCGATGGTTGCCATGGTGCAGGCCTATGTCCCGGGTTATCGCCTTAAGCAGCAGGTGCAGTTCGAACGCTACGGCGACAACAATCCGCTGAAAATTCCCGGCATGGGCGAGTTCACCGGGATCAAGACCATGATCCTGCTCGAAGTCGAAGGCGCGGGCGATTACCTGCCGAGCTATTCGGGCAATCTCGACATCATGACGGCCGCGGCCAAGGCCACCGGCGAGCTGATCGCAGAGAGGATCGGGGCATGAGTTTCGATGTCGAGAAGGGCGACAAGCTCTACATCCAGGACGTGACCCTGCGCGACGGGATGCACGCGATCCGCCACATGTACGGGCTGGACGCGGTTCGGCAAATCGCTGCGGCGCTCGATGCTGCCGGAGTGGACGCGATCGAGGTCGCGCATGGCGACGGCCTCAGCGGCATGAGCTTTAACTACGGCTTTGGCGCGCACACCGACTGGGAATGGCTCGAAGCCGTGGCCGAGGTGCTAACCCGTTCTGTGCTGACCACACTGATTTTGCCCGGTGTCGGCACGGTCGAGGAACTGCAGCGCGCCTATGACATCGGCGTGCGTTCGGTCCGGGTGGCGACCCATTGTACCGAGGCCGATGTCTCGAAGCAACATATCGGCATGGCGCGCGATCTCGGCATGGATGTGGCCGGGTTCCTGATGATGAGCCACATGATAGATGCCGAGGCGCTCGCTCAGCAGGCGGCGCTGATGGAAAGTTACGGCGCGCAGTGCGTCTATGTCACTGACAGTGGCGGCGCGCTCGATATGGACGGGGTGCGCGAGCGCTTGCAGGCCTATGACCGGGTGCTCAAGCCTGAAACCCAGCGCGGGATGCACGCGCACCACAACCTTGCCTTAGGCGTCGCCAATTCGATTGTCGCCGCGCAATATGGCGCGGTGCGGATCGATGCGAGCCTTGCGGGGATGGGCGCGGGCGCGGGCAATGCGCCGCTCGAAGTCTTCATCGCCGCTGCCGACCGCAAAGGCTGGAACCACGGCTGCGACGTCATGGCATTGATGGACGCTGCCGAAGACCTAGTGCGCCCCTTGCAGGACCGCCCCGTCCGGGTCGACCGCGAGACACTCAGCCTTGGCTATGCCGGGGTCTATTCCTCTTTCCTGCGCCATGCCGAAAAGGCGGCGGAGGACTACGGGCTGGATACCCGCGCGATCCTGGTTGAACTGGGCCGCCGCAAAATGGTTGGCGGGCAGGAGGACATGATCGTCGACGTCGCGCTCGACATGCTCAAAGCGCAAGGCGCAAATGTCTGAGGTCTCGCTTCACCGGCCCTTTCCAGCGAGCGCTGTCGAGCAATGGGATCTCGAAACAGATGTGGCCGTAATCGGTTTCGGCGCAGCTGGCGCCTGTGCGGCGATCGAAGCAGCCGATTCAGGCGCGCAGGTGATGCTGTTCGAGCGCAATTCGGGCAGCGGCGGCGCTTCGGGCCTTTCAGGCGGTGAGATTTACATTGGCGGCGGGGGCGGCACCGATGCCCAGCGCGAGGCGGGCTTTGAAGACAGCACCGAGGATTTCATCGCCTATCTCAAGGCGGCAGGCGGCCCCTGCATCGATGAAGCCAAGTGCGATCTTTACGGTCATCAGGCGCTGGCGCACTACGATTGGCTGAAGGCGCAGGGCGTGCCCTATCGCGGCAATTACCTGCCCGGCAAGCATATCGAGCCGACCGACGATTCCACCCTCATCTGGTCAGGCAGCGAGGCGGCTGCGCCCTTTTGCGATGTCGCCAAGCCCGCCCCGCGCGGTCACACGATCCAGCACATGGGCTGGGGCGGCGGGCGGCCGCTGGTCGATGTGCTCGAAGCCAGCGCCCGGTCCAAGGGCGTGGAGGTGGTGCTCGATTCCCGCGCGCTCGCACTGATCGAGGATTCCGGGCGCATCTGCGGCGTGGTGGTGCGGATCGACAACCAGACCCGCTTCGTCCGCGCCCGCAAAGGTGTCGTGCTGGCGACGGGGGGCTTCGTCTTCAACGAGACCATGCGAAGCAGATACTGCCCTGACACATTCAAGCTAAACGATCCCATCGGCGACAAGGATGATGGGATCGGTATCCAGCTCGGGATGGGTGCGGGCGGGCAGGCGATCCATATGGAGCAGTTCTTCACCACCTGTCCCTGGACCATGCCCGAAAGCCACGCCTACGGCGTGTTCGTCAATATCCACGGCCAGCGCTTTATCAACGAGGATTGCTATCATGGCCGGGTGAGCCGCTGTGCAGTCGATCAGCCGGGCAGCAAGGTCTATCTGCTGCTCGACAATGCCCATTTCACCCAGCCGCCCGATTTTGCTCGCATCGCCATCGCTGCAACCGGCGACACCTGGGACGAGGTCGAGGCCGAACTGGCGATGCCATCAGGCACGCTCGCTGCGACAATGGCGCTCTACAACGCCCATGCGCACGAGGGCCGCGACCCTTTGTTCGACAAGCGTGCCCCGATCCTTGTCGCGCTTGATCAGGGGCCGTTTGTCGCGCTCGAGCTCGATTTTCAGGCGAGCTATTTCAGCTTCTTCACCTTGGGCGGGCTTCACACTTCAACAGCTGGCGAAGTTCTTGGGGGCGATGATGTGCCGATTCCCGGCCTGTTTGCCGCCGGACGCTGCACATCGGGCCTGCCGGCTTGGGGTCACGGTTATTCATCAGGGATGAGCCTTGCCGACTGCACCTTCTTCGGGCGGCAGGCAGGGCGGTCGGCGGCGCGTGGTTGATCTGTCCGCCGAGCGACTGCGGGCGCTGGAGGATCATGAGGAAATCCGCAATTTGATCGCCTCCTATGGCCCGCTTGCCGACAGCGGCGATGCTGCCGCGGTTGCGGCACTGTGGACCGAGGACGGGGTCTATGCGGTCGACGGATTTCCCGAAGCGTGCGGGCGCGCTGCGATTGCGGCGCTGATCGAGGGGCCGGTGCACCGTGACCTGATGGCACGCGGCTGCGCTCATGTGCTGGGGGTGCCCGTGGTCGCACTTCAGGGTGACCGGGCAACCGCGCAGTGCCATTCGGTCGTGCTGGCGAAGGGGAATAAAGGCTGGGAGCCGGTGCGGGTCGCGGCCAATCGCTGGGAACTGGTCCGCACCGCGCAAGGCTGGCGGGTCACCCGTCGCGACAACGCCCTGCTCGACGGACGAGAGGAAGCACGCGCTCTGTTAGCGCGCTAGCTCACCAACTGGCCGCCATCCACCACCAGCACCGTTCCGGTCGCCTTGCGCGCCTTCTGCGAGGCGAGATAGGCGATCGCTTCGGCGATGTCTTCCGGGGCACAGCTGCCATCGACCAGCTTGGGCATACCGCGCATGACCATATCCCAGTCCAGATCCCCTGCGGGCGGAGCCTGCTGTGTCATCAGGGTCGTCACATGGCCCGGGCAGACGGCGTTTACCCGCACACCGCGGGCCGCATATTCGGCGGCGAGCGCCGTTGTCATGCCGACCACGGCATGCTTGGATGCGCAGTAGCCGGCTGTGTAAATCATGCCCCTCAGGCCCGAGGTCGAGCCAATGTTGACGATATTGCCGCTGCTTTTCACCAGATGCGGCAGTGCTGCCTGACAGATCACGAAGACGCTGGTGGTGTTGATCCTCAGCAATCGCTCGAAATCGGCGGCGGCGAAATCCTCGGTCGGACCCCATTTGAGCATCCCTGCAACGTTGCAGACCACATCAAGCCCGCCTTCAGCCGCAGCTGCAACCAGCGCGCAGCAGGAGTCGTGGTCCTCGGCATCATAGGCAACCGGTCGGGCGGCCTCGCCGATCAACACTGCTGTCTCGGTAAGGCCAGCCGTGTTGATATCGCCGATCGTCACCATCGCGCCTTCGCGGGCGAACAGGATCGCAGTCGCGCGCCCGATGCCTGAAGCTGCGCCCGTGATCAGCACCCGCTTGCCTGAAAATCGCATTCTTGCCCCCTAGCTGTAGATTTCCGGTGGTTCGCCCATGACTGTGATCGCCAGCGTTCCGGCAGCATCGACGGTCTGGATCAGACACGATCGGCGGTGCGAGCGCGTTTCGGCGATCCACCAGCGCCCGTTCTGCTTCAGATAGTGATCCTCGTACTCGACCCCCATCTGGGTGATGGTGCGGTTGGCAAGGTTGATCGAATGGAACAGCAGCGACCATTGCCCCAGCGCATGGTCGGCGCCATCAAAGGTGATGACCCCGTTCGCGCCATGATGAATGTCGAACACGCCCGGGGTGCAGGCCATCTGGCTGTAGAGCGCGAGAAAGGCGTCCCTCCCGTCCAGCGGCGCGAAGCCATCGAAGGCAATCACCGCGCCGTCGGGCAGAAGCGTCTCGCGCAGGGTGGCAACGTCCTTGGCGTCACAAGCGCGCAGGTAGCGTGCCTTGAGATCGCGGATCGCGCGGTCGTCTTCCAGGTGTGCAAGGCGATCTTCAAGCGGTGGCATGGAGTATCAGAACCGGACGCCAGCAGTCACCCCGAAGGTGCGCGGATCGGGGAAGTATCCCAGCAGGATGCCGCCGAAGCCCGGGCCGAAGTCGATGAAGTTGGACGGCGCGTCTTCCTTGGTCAGATTGCGGACGAACACAGAAATCTCCGTCTCCATCCCGCCGACGGCAAACTCTGCGAGGGTCGCTCGCAGGTTGACGATCGTGCGCCCCTGCGACTGGCTGGTTCCGGCGACCTGATCCGACGCGGTTGGCGCGGTCAGCGCATAGGGGAAGGTGAAATATTCCGAGGAATAGTTGAGGTCCGCATAGATGTTGAACTTGCCCCAATCGCCTGCGGCCACGCGCCAGTCTGCCCCGATCGAAGCGGTGGTCTTGGGCGCGTGGGGGAAGGCGCGGTTGTTCGAAACGTCGATGCCGCCGTCGATGAAGCGCTTGTATTCGGGATCGAGCAGCGCGAGCGAGGCGTTGATGGTCAGGCTGTCGACAGGGCGCAGCACGGTTTCGATCTCCAGCCCCTGAATGCGCGCGGCTGCGGCGTTCTGGATAATCGATGCAGCGCCGGTGGTGGCGGTGAACACGGACAGCTGTATGTCCTTGCTTTCGTTGCGGAAGGCGGCGACATTGACGATTAGCCGGTCATCGAGAAACCGGCTTTTGACCCCGATCTCGTAGCTGTCGACCTGTTCGGGCAGATAAGGCTGGCACAGTTCCAGCGCGCCGCTCGGACAATCGGCGGTCGGTGCGGCAAAGACATTGCTCTCCCCGTTGAAGCCGCCCGATTTGAAACCTTGCGCGAAGCGGGCGTAGAGATTGATCGTGTCGCTGGCCGCATAGCTGAGGGTCACAGCCGGCGAGAAATCGCTGAACTTGGCGTCGGGAATGGCGCCATAAGGCAGATTGGCAACCACCAACGGGCTGGTGATGCCGTTGGCGGGATCGAAGTTGACCCGGAAGAACCGGCTGATGTCCTTGGTCTCGCGGGTATAGCGCCCGCCGAGCGTCAGCTTGAGGCGCTCAGTCAAGTCGTAATCGAGCTGTGCGTAGATGGCCCAGGCCTTGGTGTTCGAGCCATAGTTGGAATCCAGATCGACGCCGCCGCCGAAATAGGTCTGGGGGTTCACTGTCTCGGCCTGCTCGTCGAAATAGAAGGCACCCAGCACATAGGCGAGGCTGTCTTCGAACGCTGTGCCGGTCAGCTGCAATTCCTGGCTGAAAGCGTGATAATCGGAAATTCGCTGTGTGAAAGCGACGGGAAAGGGTGAGCCGTCGAGGTCGAGCCCGTCGGCCCAGGCCAGATCGCGATAAGCCGTGATCGACTTCAGTTCCGCATCGCCCAGACCGACAGTGAGGGTCAGCGCATGGCCATAGCTGCGCGAGCGTTCATAGACTGGCGCATCGATTGATGCCGTGGTGATGCGGTCGGGATCAGCAACCCGGTCGAGCGGGAAGAACGCTCCGGCGAAAGGATAGCTCGGTGAGGCCGGATCGAAGATATCGCGCGGATCGCCATTGCGGTTGACCGCCAGCAGCTGTGAGAATGGCGGGGTCTGGTTCGACTTGCTGTAATCATAGGTATAGTCGGCGGTGATATTGTCGGCGATTTCGGCCCGCAGCTGCACCATGAAGCTGCCGCTTTCGATCGAGTCCGTGCGGTTGCGGCCGCGCCCGTCCGGGGCATTCAGCGCAATCAGGCCGTCGCGGGTGCGATACTGGCCTGAGACCTTGGCTGAAAAAGCGCCCATCTGTGGCAGGTCAACCACGCCGCGCAGTCGCACTTCGTCAAAGCTGCCATAGGTCAGCTCGGCCATGCCGCCCGCTTCGCCGCTCGGCTTTTTGGTCACGAGGTTGACCGCACCTGCCAGCGCATTGCGGCCATAGAGCGTGCCTTGAGGGCCGCGCAGAATTTCCACCCGTTCAAGATCGGCAATGTCGAAGATCGAGCCTTGCGCCTTGGCGATATAGACCCCGTCGAGATAGAGCCCGACCGCCGGTTCCCAGGTGATTGCCGGGTTGATTGTCACCGAGCCGCGGATTGCAATCTGCGAGATGGTCTTGGACGCGGGCGCGCGTTCGAACTTCACGTTAGGCGCAATCGTGCCGAGGTCATCGATGGAGTCAATCCCGCGTGATTCCAGAAACTGGCTACCGATAGCAGTGATTGCGATCGGGACATCCTGTACGTTTTCGCTGCGTTTCTGAGCGGTTACGATGATCATGCCGATGCCGTCCGCATCGGTCGCGGGGTCATCCGACTCCTGCCCCAGCGCCGGAGCAGCCAAGCCGAAAGTGAGCGCGCAAGCGGATGCGCCAGCCAGCAGTGCTTTCACGATCTCTCTCCATAGCCGGATCTTCCGTCCGGCCTTCTTATGCGTAAATTTAATGGGGTTAAAGCTACGCGAAAATAGTCTTGAATGCAACAAAATACCTGTTATCGTAATTTATAGATAAAAAACATGCGCATTGGAGGTTGGGTGCTCTCTTTGGCCATTGCTCTTGCCGGAGCCTTGCCATCGGTTGATGAATGCCGGGCTGTGGCGGGCAACCCTGATGCGGAACTGGCGCACGCGATCGGCTTGCAAGCCTATGTTTACGGCTATCCCATGGTTGATCTGCTCAAGCAGCGGTTCAACGAAACCCACCGCGTCGCGGCCGGTCAGCCTGTTGCTGCGCCGGTCAACATCCTCGCGATTTATCCCCATCTGCTGACCCCGGAGACGCAGGGGCAGTTGCGGGCTGCCAATGCCGACACGCTCTATCTCAACGCCTGGCTCGATCTGTCGCAGGGGCCTGTGTTGCTGGACGTTCCGGCGATGGGATCGCGATACTACACGCTCGCCTTCATGGATCTCTATGGCCGGCCGGTGCATATCGGAACGCGCACCAATGATGGTGCGGCGACGCGTTATGCTCTCGTCGGACCCGGGGCGGGCGCGCCGCCGGGCGTCGAGGCCATCCACCTTGCGACCGACACGGTGTGGATGCTGGGACGGGTGCTGGCTATTCCCGGCCCGGATCTCGAATCCGCCCGAGAACTGTCATCCGCAATTCGTTTCGATGGCCCCGCCGGCCCGCCTGTGAGCGAGGCTGCACCGCTACGGCCTACCGACAGCCTGCTGTTCTATGCCATGCTGAACCAAGCGCTTCGTAGCGTTCCCCTTCGAGAGGGCGAGGCCGGGCTGATGGCGTTGTTCGACAAGGCCGGATTCGGACCAGGTTCCAGCTTCGACCCGCAAGCCCTGCCCGATGGCCAGAAGCTAGGCCTCGGGTGTGCGCTGAGGGCGGGGCCGGGGGTGCTCTCGCAGCGCGGTTTCAGACCCACCCATGTCCGCAACGGGTGGATGTGGTCATCGAATATGGCCGATCCGGGGTTCGATTACCTCCTGCGCGCCGAAGCGGCGAGGGGCGGCTACGTCAACGATCCCAGAGAATCGATCTATCCTGCGGCCATAACCGACGACCGGGGCGAGCCCCTTCAGGGGGACCGCCGCTACCGGATCCGCTTTGCCCCGGACGCTCTGCCCCCTGTCGATGCCTTTTGGTCGATCACGGCCTATGACCGTGCGACCTCGCAATTGGTGCCCAACCCGATCGATCGCTACAATATTGGCGATCGGACGCCGGGGCTGGTTTACGATGCGGACGGTGCGCTGACGCTGCATCTGTCATCAAGCGAGCCGCCCGAGGGCCCGGCGAACTGGATGCCGGTTCCCGCCACGCCGTTTCACCTTGTGTTGAGAATGTATCTGCCGCGCGCGCAGGCGCTCGACGGAACCTATGCACCGCCCCGGATCGAGAGGATCGCACCATGAACCGCCAGGCCAGTATCATCGATGCCTTTTCGCCCGAAAGCTATTGCGACGAACAGGAGATTGCCTCCCGGTTTGCAGCCTTGCGTGCCGAGGGCGATGTGGTCTGGATCGACCAGCCTCCTTACCGGCCGTTCTGGGCGTTGCTGCGCCATGCCGACGTCATGGAGGTGGAACGCAACAACAAGGTGTGGCTCAACGAGCCGCGTCTTACTCTGCTACCGACATGGTTCGAGGACCGCACGATCGCCCAGTTCGGCAGCCGGACCGGGCCGGTGCGCACGCTGCTCGACATGGACGAACCCGACCACCGCAAGCACCGCCAATTGACCCAGTCGTGGTTCAATTCGCGCTATCTCGACACGCTGCGCGACCGGATGCGTCTGCTGGCGAAGGACTATGTCGACCGGATCGCCGTGCTGGCCGAGACTGGTCCCTTCGACTTCGTCGAGGAGATCGCGGTGCCCTATCCGCTGATCATGATAACAACCATTCTCGGCCTGCCCGACAGCGATGCCGCGCTGGTGCTGCGCCTGACGCAGGAACTGTTCGGCGCCAGCGATCCCGAACGCAACGCACATGGCGATTTCGGGCTGGCGACCGCGATGGAATTCTTCGGCTACCTCGGCGGGGTAGTGCAGGAACGCCGCAATGCGCCGGCGGACGACCTGATGTCGGTGATCGCCACCGCCACCATCGATGGCGAGCCGATCCCGGACATGGAAGTCCTGTCCTACGGCATGCTGTTGGCCGCCGCGGGCCATGACACCACCAGTTCGAGCGTGGGCGTGGGGATGATGCAACTGGCGCGCAACCCTGCCGAATTCGCCAAGCTCAAGGCAGACCCCGCACTGGTCGCCAGCGCGGCGCAGGAGATATTCCGCTGGGCCACCCCGGTGCGGCATTTCATGCGCACGGCCGCGGTCGATACCGCAATCGCGGGCCAGCCGATCAAGGCCGGAGAGCAGGTCGGGCTGATGTATCTTTCGGCCAACCGCGACGAGCGCGCTTTCGATGCCCCGGACGAATTCCGCATCGACCGCAATCCGAACCGCCATCTGGCCTTCGGCTATGGCGCCCACCACTGTCTCGGCCGGATTCTCGCCGAGATGGAAGTCGAAGCGCTGTTCGCCGAGATTGCCGCACGGGTAAAGAGTGTCGAGCTTGCAGGCACGCCCGAGTGGGTCAAAACCAACCATACCGGCGGGCTCAAGCGCCTTCCGGTACAGATCAGGATGGCGCAATGACAGGTTCGCTTTCGCTGGAGGCGCGGATCGACCGGCTGGAATCACTTGACGCGATCCGCCAGCTTCCGGCCAGATATGCCCTCGCGCTCGACATGCGCGACATGGACGCGATGGTCTCGCTGTTTCCGGCAGATGTGCGGGTCGGCAAGGAATCGAGCGGGCGACTGGCGCTCAGGGCCTATATGGACCGCACCCTGCGTTCGCCTTTCACCGGCACTTCGCATCATATCGGCGGCCATGTGATCGAGTTCGACGATGCCGATCACGCTCATGGAGTACTCTATTCCAAGAACGAGCACGAAACCGATGACGAGTGGGTCATCATGCAAATGATGTATGTCGATGATTACGTGCGGCAGGACGGGCGCTGGTACTTTGCCCGGCGGCTACCGCTCTACTGGTACGCGACCGATCTCAACCAGCCGCCCATCGGTGACAATAAGATGCGCTGGCCCGGCACCGATTGGGCGGAAGGCAACTTCCACAAGCTGTTTCCCAGCTATGCCGAATTCTGGGCGCGGACGGGCGATCATGGCGGGCCGGTCGCAGAACCTGCACCGATTGACCAGTTCCTTGCCACAATGCGGCGCGGTGCGGCGGCCCCTAAGGTGAAAGTGCGCGCCGACTGATCAGGCGTGTCAGGCCGTGTTGCTGCCAGTCAGGTGGTTGGCGGCGATATAGCCGAAGGTCAGCGCAGGGCCGATGGTCACCCCAGCGCCGGGATAGCTTTCCCCCATTGCTGATGCCGCGCAATTGCCGATGGCATGGAGGCCGGGGATCGGCTGACCATCCGTGCCGATCACCCGTGCCAGCGCGTCGGTCAGCAGGCCGCCATTGGTGCCGATATCGCCGGGATAGATTGGCATGGCGTAAAATGGACCCTTGTCGAGCGGGCGCAGGCAGGGATTGGGGCCGACGCGCGGATCGCCGTACATCTTGTCATAGGCGGCTTGCCCGCGGTTGAAATCGGGATCTTCGCCTTTGGCAGCATGGGTGTTGTAACGCGTGAACGTCGCTTCCAGCCGGGCCGGATCGCAATCAATGGCCTGTGCCAGCTCGGCGATGGTACGCCCTTTCTTCAGGATTTTGCGCACAGCAGACGGATGCGCCCAATCGGGCATGATCGGATAGAGCGGGCCGACCGGGTAATTGTGGCGATAAGTATGATCGAACACGAACCATGAAGGGCTCGAATCGCCATGTTCGCGTTGGCGGCGGGCCATTTGCTGGCCGGTCACATGATAGGACGCCGCCTCGTTGAGGTAACGCTCGCCCTTCTGGTTGACCATCAGCGAACCGGGCAGGGCGCGTTCGATGGTGCAGAGCCGCCCGCGATCTTCGCCGGGAACATGGAACACTGGCGCGGCCCAGGCCGACTGCATGTTCATCACGTCCGCGCCCAATGATTGCCCTGCGCGGATCGCATCGCCGGTATTGCCGCTGGTGCCGCCCGACAGCAGCGCTTCAGGGTAGAGCGGCGCGTTGGCGGCGCGCATTGCAGCGTTCTTGTCGAACCCGCCCGCAGCAAGCACCACGCCCTTGCGCGCCGCCACGCGCAGCAGCCGCCCTTCGTGCCTGACCAACGCGCCTGCAACGCGCCCGTTCTCGTGCACCAGTTCGACGAGCGGACTGTTGAGCCACAGCGGCACCCCCGCATCCTTCAGCGCCATGCGAAGGCCGCCCGCCAGCGCATTGCCAAGCGTCAGCCGCCGGTCCTTGCGTGAGGTGAAGCGGAACGGCCAGTCGAACCAGTAGCGCGCAAGGCTCTTGGCCAGATGCCACGGCCAGCCCTTGGCCCGGAACAGCAGGATGTAAGTCTCGTCGAAGTGCCAGTTGAGATAGCCGAACAGCGAGGCCGCGGGCGAGGCAAACCGCAGGGTGCGCACATCATCGCCAAGCTTCTTGCCATCGATCGGCAGCGGCATGTGGGTGCGGTAGCCGGTGGGGGAGCCGCCGGGATTTTCCGCGTGGTAATCGGGATAGGGAAAAGCGTGGTATTCGATCGGCGTGTTCGCTCCCATCCAGCGCAGCATCCCCGACGCATTCTCCACATAGGCGCGGATGTTTGCATCAGGGACATTGGGGGCAGAAAGCGCGCGGACGTAAGTAAACGCATCATCGACCGTGTCGTGAAAGCCAGCGGCAGCCGCCTGATCGCTTGCCGGTATCCATATCCCTGCGCCTGATGTAGCCGAAGTCCCGCCCCACAAGCTCTCCTTCTCGACGATCAGCACCTCGGCATGGTTCTTGGCCGCCACCAAGGCGGACAGCATACCGCCAGCACCGGAGCCGACCACCAGAACGTCGACATGCCTGTCCCATTGCGCGGTCATCGTGTCTGCCTCGGCCATCAGGAGGGAATGTAAAGCTGTGCGGCCTTGCCGCCATCGACCGGTAGCGCGACCCCGGTGATGTAGCTGGCTGCGTCCGAGAGCATGAAGACGATCGCCTCGGCCAGTTCCTCGGGCTCGCCGCTGCGACCCATCGGGATTGCATCAGCGGTTCGCGCGGCCAGTTCGGGCGCCTTGGCCGCAAAATCGAGGCCGGCGGCGGTGTTCACCTGCCCCGGCACAATCGCATTGACCCGGATGCCCTGGCGCGCACCTTCCATCGCGGCGACTGCAGTAAACTGGATCATCGCGGCCTTGGAGGCCGAATAGCTCGAATAATTGGCCATCGCCCGGATCGCGGTGGTGGACGAGATGTTGACGATCGAGCCTTTGCCTTGCGCGGCCATCACCTTCATCGCAGCCTTGGTGCCGACAAATACAGCCTCCGCATTGACCGCAAAATCCTTGCGCCAATGATCCAGCTTGAGCCGCGCGATGGGGGCATAGTGGGTCGACATGGCATTATTGACCAGCATGTCGAGCTGCCCATGGCGCGCCGCGATCCCTTCGATCAGCGCCTCGAAGGCGGCAAAATCGGTGACATCAAGCGCGACCGCTTCGATCTCGCCGCCATCGTCTGCGATTTTGGCGCGGGCGATTTTGAGCTGTTCGGGACGGCGTCCGCAGATCACCACGCGCGCGCCGCGCTTGGCCAGCAGAGCGGCTGTGGCAAAGCCGATCCCGTCGCTTCCGCCCGTTACAAGCGCAACTTTGCCTGCCAGATCCTTTGCCATAGCTTTCTCCCGGTTCGCTTTGCCATGATGCCTGGTTCTGGCCGCGATTGTAAAACGCAATTGACGCGTCAAGTGGCATAATGTCAACCTGACGCGTAATTAATAGTGCCAAAAAATACGAATCCTGCGATACGGAGTCTAACGAGAGGCCGCGGTTGCACAAAAGGGAGAACAATGGTCGATCTGGCAGGCAAGGTAGCGCTGATAACTGGCGCAGGGCAAGGTGTTGGGCAGGGCATTGCCCTTGGGCTGGCCGCTGCAGGTGCTGCGGTCGCTGTGACCGGCCGGACGGCGGCCAAGCTTGACCAGACCTGTGCGCTTATCACCGAACGCGGCGGCAGAGCGCTCGCGATCGAGGGCAATGTCAAGGACGCCGTCAGTCTTGCGGCGATGGTCGATCAGGCGGTGGCAGAGCTGGGCGGGCTCGATATCCTCGTCAACAACGCGCAGGAAGTGCCGAACGGGCCGCTGCTGGATGTGAGCGACGAAGCGTTCATGGCCGGGTTCGAATCCGGCCCGCTCGCCAGCTTCCGGCTGATGAAGCTCGCCCATCCGCACATGGTGGCGCGCGGCGGTGGGGTGATCGTCAACCTGGCGTCATCGGCCGGAATCCGCTGGGACATGAGCGGCTTTGGAGCCTATGGCGCGGTCAAGCAGGCGACGCGGGTGCTGACCCGCGCTGCTGCGGCCGAGTGGGGCAGGGTCGGTATCCGGGTGCTGACAATTGCGCCGCACGCCGAAAGTCCGGGACTGAAGTGGTGGGTCGCTAACAACCCCGACGAGGCAAAGGCATTCTTTCGCACCATTCCGCTGGGCCGGATCGGGCAGCTGGAGGAAGATATCGGCCGGGCGGTCGCAGCACTGTGCTCGGATGATTTCGGCTATCTCACCGGCGCCACCATCCCGCTCGATGGCGGGCAGGCCAATTTCGACTAACGGCCATGGAAAAGGTCATCTGCCTGCTCTGGGCTAACGGAAATACCGCGCGTGACCGGTTCAATGTCGCGCTGCTGAACGGACTGGCGACCGATTTGCGGGCCGCCGGAGCGAGCGCCATTCGCCTGAATCTTGAAGATGGGATCAGCGCCCAAGCGGCGCATTTGCGGCAGGTCTGCTCGCCGGCGCAACATGATGCTGTTGTGCAGTTCTGGTTACCTTCGGCCAATCACCTGTTTCGCAGCCGGATCGATGCGGCCTTGTCGCGTTATAGCGCGCGGTGGTGCGGATGGGTGGTGGCCGAGTCGACTATCATCGCCAACACCGCCTACCCGCCGGCTCCGGGTGCGCGGACTGATGGCTTTGCCCAGATGGCCTTTCTCACCATCCCAGAGCGATTGTCCCGCGCGCAGTGGCTGGCGCTCTGGCAGGACAGCCACACGCAGGTGGCAATCGAAACGCAGGCCAATTTCGAGTATGTGCAGAATGTGATTGTCAGGCCGCTGACTGCGGACGGGCCGCATTA
>JAIXRO010000111.1 GCA_027485145.1 Hyphomonadaceae bacterium
ACAGGTATTGGCGATTAGGCCAATCAGGATGACCTTCCGTACACCGCGTTGGCGCAGCATCAGATCGAGGTCGGTGTTGTGGAAGCCGTTGGAAGTCCAGTGTTCCTTGGCGACCGTATCACCGGGTTGCGGTGCATACTCTTCGCGGAATTCGCCGCCCCAGCTTCCCTTGGCAAAGACCTGCACCTTGTGCGCGGCCATCTGGTAAGGCGTCGGGTTCTGCCAGCCTTCGAAATCATGCGGCTCGGCATGGTGATGGGGAACGATGAAGACGGCCACACCGGCCTCGCGGATCGCCACGATGATGGCTCGCAGGTTGTTGTGCAGGTCCACCGAGGCGGCCACTTCCGCGACCTGCGGCCAGAGTTTTCCGCCCTCGGACAAAAAGTCATTGTAGGGATCGATAAACAGCAGCGCGGTCTGGTCCGGCTGGTAGTGGGGAAGGCTTGTCTGCTCGGTGTTCATCGTGTGCGTCCTCTGTTGTGTTGAGGATGCGTGAACTGAGACTTGAGCGAAATTCTACAAGCGGATGCGCGCCTCATCCTTAAGTATGATCGCGGCGCATGCGTCGCCGTCTTACCTTGCCCGCAACCAAGGAGTTCTTGCCATGACTGACATCTTCCTCGTTCCTGGATTGCGCACCCCTTTCGTCAAGGCGGGCGGCGTTTTCGCAAACGAAACAGCGCTTTCGCTCTCGCAGCCGGTTGTCGAAGCGATGGCGAAACGGGCGAAGCCGGACCTTCTGATCTGGGGGCAGGTGATTCCCGATACGTCGGGCAGTAACATTGCGCGCGAGTTGTTGATGGAAGCGGGGCTCGATCTCGAGATTCCGGCTTTCTCCACCGTGCTTGCCTGTTCGACCAGTTTCATGGCGATGGTCGAAGCCGCCGGCATGCTCGGCACCGAGCGGCGTCATCTGGCGCTTGTCGGCGGCGCCGAGACGATGAGCCATGTGCCCATCACAATCAGACAGGAGGTGGCTGACCGGATCATTGCGCAATTCCGCACCGATCCTTCCGGCGCCGCAAGCGCCATCAACGAGCTCGGACCGGCGGACTTCAATCTTCCGATCCACGGCTGGACCAACAAGCAGTCGGGACGTTCCCAGGGTGAACATACCGAAGATACTGCAAAGCATTTCGGCATTCCACGCGCCGCGCAGGATCAGCGTGCCTTCCTGAGCCACCAGGCCGCTATCGCAGGGCAGGATGCAGGTTTCTTTGCTGATCTCATTGTGCCGGTGGCGGGCGTTGACGCAGATGGAATTCCGCGCCGGGACAGCACGGTTGAAAAGCTCGCCGGCCTGAAGCCGGTATTCGACAAGTCGGATAGCGGAACACTCACCGCTGGAAACTCGTCACCCAATACGGACGGCGCGGCCGGGCTGTGGGTGGCGGACGAGGAAGGCTTGAAGCGTCTTGGTGTCGAACCGGCGGTCAAGCTCGTCGATTGGGAACTCGCCGCCATCGATTTCCGCACCGACGAAGGCATCCTGATGGCACCGGGCCGCGCAATCCCGCGGCTGCTGGCGCGCCACAAGCTACGCTTTGATGAAATCGGCCTCTGGGAAATCCACGAAGCTTTCGCCGCGCAGGTGCTGGCCAACATCAAGGCCGCCAGCGATCCGGAATACCGTCGTACCCGCGCCGGCGTCGATTTCGATCTCGGCGACTTCCCCTGGGACCGCGTCAACCCCAACGGCGGCTCGCTCGCAATCGGCCACCCTTTTGCCGCCACCGGAGCCCGCATCATCAGCCAGGCTGTAAAGGAGCTGGCAGCCAAGCCGACCGGCACCCGCGCGGTGGTCTCGATCTGCGCCGATGGCGGCCAGGGCACCGTCGCACTTCTGGAGCGCGTCTGAACATACGGAAGGCTCCGTATACATACCAACGGATGATTTCGATCCTGAAACTCCTGGTCTAGGGTCGTTTCATCAACGGAGGACTTCACATGACCCAGCTCACCGCTACCCCTGCCCAATCCCTTCTCACGCCCGACAATCACGCCCTGCTGATGATCGATCACCAGTCGCAGATGGCATTCGCCACCCGCTCGATCGATGTCCAGCTGCTGCGCACCAATGCTGCGATCGTCGCCGAAGCCGCAAAAGGTTTCTCCGTCGCGACCATACTCACCAGCGTTGCGGAGAAAACCTTCTCCGGTCCGCTCTTTGATGAGGTCAAGGCCGCATTCCCCGGCAAGGCCGCGATTGACCGGACCACGATGAACTGCTTCGAGGATGAGCATGTCATCGCTGCGTTCAACAAGACCGGAAAGAAACGCATCGTCCTCTCTGGCCTGTGGACTTCTGTCTGCATCGTCGGTCCGGCGCTGACGGCCATCGAACAGGGCTTTGAAGTCAATGTCATCGCGGACGCTTGCGGGGACGTTTCGGACGAAGCCCATAACCGTGCCATGGACCGCATGGTTCAGGCGGGCGTCGTGCCGATGACGTCGCTGCAATACCTGCTCGAGCTGCAGCGCGATTGGGCCCGCGGCGCCACATATGGCCTCACCACCGGCATCGCCAAGGTCTTTGGCGGCGGCTACGGTCTCGGCATCATCTACGCCAAGGAAATGTTCAGCGCGCAGGAAGGCGCGCCCTGATCTCGAACCCGTCTGTTGCGGCGAGGAAAGGCCCGGCTCATGTTTCGTCCCACCCGCCGCAACACGCTGACCGGCGCATCGGCTCTGGCTCTCATTGCTCTTACAAATGGATGTACGACTATGGCTGACAAGACCTTCGCAGACACGATCCTCGTCAACGGGCGTTTCACAACGCTCGACCGGGCGCAACCTTCGCCGGAAGCGGTGGCGATCACGGCGGGCAGGTTCTCGGCCACGGGCCGCGAGGTGGATATCCGCGCATTGGCCGGACCTTCGACAAAGATCATCGATCTGGGCGGACGGCGCGTCATCCCCGGCCTGATCGACAGCCACATGCACATCATCCGCGGCGGGTTGAACTATACGCTCGAGCTGCGCTGGGACGGCGTGCGCTCGCTCGCCGATGCGATGGCGATGCTGAAGAAGCAGGTCCAGGCCACACCGCCCGGCCAATGGGTGCGCGTGGTCGGCGGGTTCACGAAGCATCAGTTCGCCGAGAAGCGATTGCCGACACTGGACGAGATCAACGCCGCGGCGCCGGACACCCCGGTGTTCATCCTGCACCTGTATGACCGTGCGCTGATGAACCGGGCGGCGCTGCGCGCGGTCGGTTATGACCGCAGCACGCCCAACCCGCCGGGCGGCGAGATTCAGCGTGACGGCAATGGCGATCCGACCGGGCTTCTGATCGCGCGGCCGAACGCACTGATCCTCTATGCAACCCTTGCGGCCGGCCCAAAACTGCCGCCAGACCAGCAGCTGAACTCAACGCGCCATTTCATGCGCGAGATGAACCGGCTCGGCGTGACCGGGGTGATCGATGCGGGCGGCGGGTTCCAGAACTATCCGGACGACTATGCGATCATCCAGAAGCTCCACGCGGATGGCCAGCTGACGCTGCGCATCGCGTACAACCTCTTCACCCAGAAGCGCGGCGAAGAACTGGAGGACTTCACCCGCTGGGGCAAGATGGTGCGTCCCGGCGACGGGGATGACAGCCTGCGGATGAACGGGGCGGGCGAGATGCTGGTCTTCTCGGCGGCAGATTTCGAGGATTTCCAGGAGCCGCGCCCGGATATGCCACCCGGCATGGAAGGAGACCTCGAAGCCGTGGTCCGGAAGCTCGTCGAGAACCGCTGGCCCTGGCGGCTTCACGCCACTTATGATGAGACCATCACCCGCGCACTGGACGTGTTCGAAACCGTCAACCGGGATATGCCATTGGCGGGCCTCAACTGGTTCTTCGATCATGCCGAGACGATCAGTGACCGGAACATCGACCGGATCGCAGCACTCGGCGGCGGCATCGCGGTTCAGCACCGGATGATGTTCCAGGGCGAGGACTTCGTGGAGCGCTACGGCGCCAAGGCAGCCGAGCGGTCCCCACCCGTGCGCCGGATTCTTGAGGCCGGCGTCCCGCTGGGCGCGGGGACGGACGCGACGCGGGTGGCAAGCTACAACCCGTGGGTCTCGCTGTCCTGGCTGGTGACGGGCAAGACACTTGGCGGGCTGACGATGTATCCGGCCCGCAACAGGCTCTCGCGCGAGGAAGCGCTGCGCCTTTGGACCGAGGCCAACACCTGGTTTTCCAGCGAGACCGGCAAGAAGGGGCAGATTGCTCCCGGACAGCTGGCGGACCTCGCCGTGCTGGGCCGCGATTTCTTTGCCGTGCCGGAGGATGAGATCCAGGATATCGAGGCCGTGATGACGATGCTCGGCGGCGAAGTCGTGTATGGCGGGGCGGATTTCTCCAGCCTTGCCCCGCCCGCGATCCCCATTCTGCCGGACTGGTCGCCGGTCGCGACATTTGGCGGATACCAGAAGCGGGCGCACAAGGCGGTGGAGCGGGCAGCGGCCGCAAGTTGCGGATGTGCGTCGGAATGCGCCGTGCACGGACATGCGCATGCGTCTGCCTGGGCCGCCCATGTCCCGGCGTCGGATCCCAAATCCTTCTGGGGCGCGCTCGGCTGCCTCTGCTGGGCCGTGTGAGACCGGCATGGACGCGGCGATTGATACCGGCATCCGGGCCCTGATCGCCTCACCCTTCATGGTAAGCGCGATGGACAAGACTCTCCGTCCGGCCGCTGCCGAGGCAGAGATTTCCTCGCTCGCGGATCGCCTCGGCTTTGTGGTTCCGGTCAAACCGGTGCTTGTTTTGGTACTGGCGGCGCAGTGGATCGGCGGCGCAGCGCTTCTGGTACCTGCAATTGCAGCCTCTGGAGCCTGGCTGCTCGTGGCTTTCCTGGTTCCGGTGACTTTTGTGGCCCATCCATTCTGGACGTTTCCCGCCGAAGAGCGGGCGCTGAAGCGCGACCATTTCTTCGGCAACGTTGCCATCCTCGGCGGTCTTTTGTTCGTGGCGACGAGGCACTCATGAGCGCTGCTTCGGACAAACCTTCCGCCTTCGCGCCCTTTCGCCAACGGACGTTTGCCATCCTCTGGACCGCTGCCCTCGTCGCCAACATTGGCACCTGGTTCCGGGACGTCGCCAATGGCTGGACGATGACCGAGCTTGCACCGGACCCGGCGATGGTCGCCCTCGTGCAGGCGGCGACGACCTTGCCGGTATTCCTGTTTTCCCTGCCGGCAGGCGCCCTGGCCGACCTGGTTGACCGGCGGAGGCTGTTGCTCGGTATCCAGGTCTTTCTTGCAGCCACAAGCGTGAGCCTTGCCCTGGCGGCGACGCTCGGATTGATGACACCGTGGCTGCTCCTCGGGCTCGTCTTTGCCGGCGGGCTTGCGACCGCGTTCATGGGGCCGGCCTGGCAATCAATTGTGCCGGAGATCGTCCCGAGAGAAGTGCTCCGGCCAGCCATTGCGCTGAACTCGCTCGGGGTAAACATCGCGCGGGCGATCGGCCCCGCGCTTGGCGGATTGATCGTCGCGACCTCGGGCGCAGCGCTTGCCTACTGGATTGATGCGGGAAGCTACTTGCTGATCCTGGCTGCGCTCATCTGGTGGAAGCGACCGAACGCCACCACCGGCCTACCGCCGGAGAAGCTCGGCCCGGCGATGGCAACCGGGCTGCGCTATGTATCAGCCAGCCCCGACATGCGGCGCACGCTGTTCCGAGCGGGCATGTTCTTTGTCTTTGCTTCGGCTTATTGGGCCTTGCTGCCGTTGATCGCGCGGCAAACACTGAACGGGGGTGCAGGGCTTTACGGGATCTTGCTGACGTCAATCGGGGCGGGCGCAGTTCTCGGGGCATTGGTGTTGCCGCGCTTGTCGGGTGCGGTTTCGAGCGGGCAGATCGTGTTCGCCGGCACCCTGGCAACGGCGGGTGCGATGCTGGTGCTCGCCGCGATCCGGGATCCGCTGGCGGCCTCCGCCGCCCTGTTCGTGGCAGGTGCGGCCTGGATCAGTGTACTGACGAGCGTGAACGTGGCGGCTCAGACGGTCTTGCCAAACTGGGTCCGGGCGAGGGGCCTCGCGATCTACATCATGGTCTTCTTCGGATCGATGACGCTCGGGTCCTTGCTTTGGGGCCAGGTGGCGGCAGAGTTCGGGATACCCGCGGCGCTTATGGTGGCATCGAGCGCAGGCGCCCTCGCGGGTCTCGCCGCGCTGCGCGTCAAATTGCCGACGGGCGACGCGAAGCTGATGCCTTCGATGCACTGGCCGGAGCCTGCGCTTGCAGGCGAGCCGGACGGCGATCGGGGACCGGTGATGATCGAGATCACCTACAGGGTGAAGGCGGAGAACCGGGCGGCATTTCTTGTCGCGCTGAAAGCCTTCTCGCGCGAGCGCCGGCGTGATGGCGGATACCGCTGGCAGGTGTTCGAAGATGCTGAAGATCCGGAGCGCGTCGTCGAGACGTTTCTGGTGCCGTCCTGGCTGGATCACCTGCGTCAGCATCAACGGGTAACGCAAGAGGATGCAGACCTGCAGGCGAAAGTGAGGTCCTATCACGAAGGCCCGGAGCTGCCGCGGGTGCGTCATTTGCTGGCGGTGACCGGTCTGCCCGACGGTGTGGACGCCCTGAAGTTGGGGGGCAAAGCCGACTAAGTAAGGTGGTTCTTACGCAGCGCTGACCGGCAGGGTGACCCTAAACGCAGTGCCTTCACCGGGGTCGCTGGAATGGCTGAGCCCGCCGCCATGGGATTCGATGATCGAACGGCAGATGGAGAGACCCATGCCCATGCCCTCCTTCTTCGTTGTGAAGAATGGATCGAACAGGCGGCTGGCGATCTCGGCTGGGATTCCGGGGCCCGTATCGACGATGCGTAAAGAGACGAAGGCGCCATCCTGAAAGCTCTGGATACTGATGGTGCGGTGCTTGATGTCGGGAGTTGCCATCGCCTGCACGGCGTTGACGAGCAGGTTGATGACAACCTGCTGTATCTGGACGCGGTCGGCGGTAACGTCAGGAAGGCCGCTGCTGAGTTCGAGGCGGAGCAGCACGTCATGGCTTGCGAGTTCGCGCTGGATCAGCTGCGCCGATTCACGCACCAGTGAGTTGATGGACAGCGGCGCGCGTTCGGGTGCGGCCCGCGTCGCCAGCGCGCGGGTACGGGCGATGATGCCCGACGCGCGCTGGCCGTCCGAGATCATCCGCTTTAGGGCAGTGTCGACTTCACCGAGGTCTGGCTCGGCACGCTTTAGCCAACGCAGGCCGGCTTCGCCGTTCGTGACGATGGCGGCGAGCGGCTGGTTCACCTCATGCGCGATCGACGCCATCAGCTCGCCGAGGGTGGAGATACGGGCCGCATGGGCTAGATTTGCTTCAGCCTTGCGCAGCTCATCCTGCGCACGGAGCCTGTCCGATATGTCAACCACGGCGACGAGGACATCGCCAAGGCGGCCAGGCTCGTTTGGAAAGCATACTGTGAAAAGCGTATCGAACTCTGATCCATCGAGCCTGCGCAGGCGTGTTTCGGCCTCGAGGTAGGGGCGGCGCTCGATCGAGGCGATGATGGCTTCTGCGAAGACGTGCTGACCGGCGCGTGGCCAAAAGCGGTCAACTGGACCGCGAAGCTGCTCGACGGTGGCAGGTCCGAACATCTGCAGGGTCTTGTCATTGACATCGATGACCTGAGTGATTTCAAGGGCGCGGCGCACGAACTCGTCGTTTTGGCGAATATAGCCCGGAAAATCGGTGACACCTTCTTTCTTCAGCTGACGGAGCAATTGGGTGACGCCGGAGAAATCCATTTCCCAGAAAGAAACAGCCATGGCGCGGAAAACGTTGCGGTAGCGATACTCACTGAGGCTGAGATCTTTCTGCGCGCGGCGGCGAGCCGTGATGTCGCGGCCGGTTTCGAGGATTTCGGCGGGATCGCCGTTCTCGTTCCGGCGAAGAGACCAGCGCGCATCGATGATGCGCTCCTCTCCGTCACCGAACTGGCGTATCAGCTCGCCTTCCCAGAAACCGCTCTCGAGCAGTTGAGCGAGGATGTTTGTTTCCGGCTGGGGCAGACGTGTGGAGAGGAGGTCGGCCGCGTCCCTGTCGAGTGCCTCGGGGGCGGCGATGCCGTAGAGGCGAGCGCAGCCCTGGTTCCAGAAGGTCACACGGCCGGTCAGCGTACGCACGAAAATGGCGTCGTGGGCGAGGTCCAGCATCTCGGCCAGTTCATTGCGGCGCCGGGAGACATCGAAAACGAGGATGTGCAGGCCTTCGAACCCTTGTGGGCCCATGCGAGGCACGTAGCGCATGGCGCATTCGCGCAAGGTCCCGTCTTTGTTCGGCACCCGTGCGTCGAAGGAGACCGGCTTTCCGGTGGCGCCGACTTCGAGATAGGGCACGCGAAGGGCGTAGTTCTCCGGACCGATGATGTCTCGCATGTGCTGGCCGACGATATCGGATGGGGGGCGGCCATACCATTCGGCGTGGTAGTCATTGGCGAAGCGGCAGATATGTCCTGCATCATAGAAGGAGACGAGCGCGGGCACCGCATTGGTGATTGCAAGCAGCTCGGCCTCGGCGCGGCGCGTGGCGGCGGATTTTGCATCAACGCTGGTCATGCGGCTGCGGCGCCCCTTGTTCTCTCGGGAGATTATTGACGAGTGCGAGGGCTTGGTCCAGCAAACACTTATGACCTCACCCGTGGTGCATATCGTTGACGATGATGCGTCGCTGCGCGAGGCATTGGACAGCCTGTTTCGGTCTGTCGGGCTGGAAACTCAGCAATTCTCGAGTGCGCAGGACTTCCTTCAATCGGGACGGGCAAGTGCTGAGGGTTGTCTGGTTCTCGACATCCGGCTGCCGGGGATCAACGGGCTGGATTTCCAGGCGCAGCTGGCGGCGAGCGGCGTAACCATGCCTGTGGTACTGATGACCGGTCATGGGGACATTCCGATGTCGGTGCGCGGCATGAAAGCGGGCGCGGTGGATTTCCTGACCAAGCCGTTCCGGGACCAGGATATGCTGGACGCGGTGGCTGCGGCGATGGCGCGGGATGCGTCGGTGCGGGCAGAGCAAGGCGGCGTGGACGCGGTGCGCGGCAAATTCGACACGCTGAGCGAACGCGAGAAGCAGGTCATGACGCTTGTGGCTTCCGGATTGATGAACAAACAGGTGGCGTTCGAGCTTGGACTTTCGGAAATAACCGTTAAAATACATCGAGGTAATGCCATGCGAAAGATGGGGGCGGGTTCGCTCGCCGATCTGGTGCGCATGGCAGAGGCGCTGAAGCTTCGCCCGGCGGGCTAACACTTCCGTATAGTTTCAGGGCTTCTACTTAGGGCCTAGCTACGGGCAGTGGGGCATATGTCCTGAAACCTGCGGAGCCCTGCGACCTTGCAAGACAGCCCTCTCATAGCGGTCATCGACGATGACGAATCCGTCCGGATCTCTGTGTCCGGGCTGGTCCGGTCTCTAGGCTATGCGGTGCACGTCTTCGCATCGGCGGACGCATTTCTGGCGGCAGGGGCGGCGGCGGAAAGCGATTGCATCATCAGCGACGTGCAAATGCCTGGGACCACCGGAATAGAATTGAAGGAAGCGCTGGCGGCAGCCGGGTCGCACACGCCGGTAATCCTGATGACGGCATTCATCAATGATGCCGTTAGGGTGAGGGCGTCAGATGCGGGCGCGGTCTGTTTCCTGACAAAGCCGTTCGGGGCGAGCGAGCTGATCGGGTGCCTCGACGCCGCGCTGCCGAAATAGGCTCAGGTGAGCGGACGCAACTCCTGTATAAGGCTGCGGATGTCGCCACCATTCCGGTCAAGGATGGCGGCGAACTGCGCGCGCTGCTCTATCGCGAACCAGATGCCCAGTATCTCGATGTCTGCAATCTTCCAGCCGTCTGCGGCCGTCATGCGCCAGCTGACGAGATATTCGGTATCCCCGAGTCCCGTCACTTTCGTGATTATGATCATGTCGCCTGGTTTTCGTTCGATGCTGCGGACTGTATCAATCTTGGCACCGGAAAACTGAGTAAGCTGATCGCGCAGCTGAGTCCGCGCGAAAAACCGGAACGCCTCGACAAACTCGGCCTGCTCGGGATCGCTGAGACCGCGCCAATGGCGGCCGAGGGAGAACCGTGCGACGCCTTCAACATCGATCAGCTCAAGGATGGTATCGGCTTCGGTCTCGCTGATCTGGTCGTCCTTGAGAGCGAGCAGGGTGCGATCGATCGCGTCGGTGACAACACGACCGGCCGCCTCTCCGGGCGGTGCAGCGAAGGCAACGTGAGACGAGAGGCTGGCCACCAGGCCAGCGGCGAGCGAGCCTCTCCAGCGTTTGATGTTCGAGGCTGACATGTCCCGCTCCCTGCTTTGCATGAGCAATTTACCTGCATCCAGAAATCAGGAAATCATACTTTGGTTTTGGGTCCTCGCACTTTCAGGTGAGAGCAAAGTCATGCCGATCACTCGATCGGACGTGACCATCGACCGGGTTGATGCGACGGCCTTGTAAGGCGGCAATACCTTTTCGATCTGCGATTGGCGGAGATGGGTTCGCATTGGACTGACAGCACAGCTACGGAGTCCGAGCTCGTTCGCCGTCTCCGGATTTAGTGCCCAACTGTCCCGGACTTTCAGGGCCGATCAGCGAACATTCCTGCTCCATCTAAAGTAGTTGCGTCCCCATACTTCGAATTCCGGCGCTCCGTCTCCTTTGGCTATTTCATTGGGCATGACCTGAGACCCTCGGTGACCCGAGTCTCGGGGATGTAAACAGGATTTTACTACATTTTACTCCTCGATTTGTCGGAGCAGTGACAAGGTCAGTTCAACCCGCTGGCTCCCGGCCAGCATCATACATTCGACTGAGGGAACCGGTTCACTGGAACGGGCACCAAGCTTCTTCCAACTGTGCCGCCGTCCAACCGGCGAAACATAAACGCGCGGGAAGGGAGATACATGATGCTGAACCTGACCCGCCGAAGCGCGATGCTCAACTTGATGAGCCTTCCGCTCATCACTTTCGTTCCTGGATGCGACCGTGCTGCGGGCTCCGTCGATCTAAGCGGCTGGCGAGGTGGAGCTGAGGACTTCTTCCGCGCCCCGGTTCTTCTATCCGGGGAGAGAGAAGCAATCCTAATCGATGGAAGTTTCAACTACGGTGCAGGAGACGCCGTAGTTGAAGCGATCCGAGCATCAGGCACTGCACTGAAGGCAATCTACGTGACGTGCAATGACCCCGACTACTACTTCAGCCTCACGCGGATTGCTGCCGCTTTCCCAGAAGCTCGCATCATCGCTGCGCCTGAAACGGTCGCACTGATTGAGCAGAAGATGGACGACAAGATTGCGGTTTGGGGCCCAGTCCTTGGTGAGTTTGGTCCGCAATCCGTGGACGACTTAGTTATCCCCGAACGTTATGACGGGAGCACATTGACGCTTGAAGGTTACGACCTGCAAATCATCACATCAAAGACAATGCAAGACAGACGCTATGTGTGGGTTCCTTCGCTCAAAGCCGTCGTCGGCGGGGTCTATGCTTTCGAGGGGCTGCACGTTTGGATGGCTGATACCCCGACCCGGGCAGACCGTTTGAATTGGTTGGCCGAATTAAGTGCGCTGATCGCTCGCAACCCGAAGATCGTCATAGCGGGACATGCGGCCGCTGATGTCGACAATGGCCCTGACAGCCTGATCTTCACGAGAGACTATATCATGGCCTACGAGGAAGAGGTGGCACGCGCTACGAACAGCGCTGCTTTGGTCTCGGCAATGATGGCCCGCTTTCCTGGTCTAGGCCTCGAACAGGGGCTCGAAATTGGTGCCAAGGTCGCTTTGGGGGAAATGACGTGGAAGTAGTAAGTTCAGTTAGCTGGGCGCGTACTGATGGCGTTGCTTGAGCGCGCCATCGTCTGCTCAGTTCCAAACGCTGTGCTCGTTTAAATGCGCACTACTGACTTTCCACGGATGCCATCAGGCTAAACTGAAACTGCAATTTTTCCAGCGGCGCGTTCTGCCCGGACATTGCCGTACCCGGACATCGGGTGATTGTGTTTCCGCGTCCACCTTGCGCATTCTCAAGAGCGCGCAAAGGTGTGGGTGTCCGGGCGATTGGGCAACAAGGGAAATCTGAAATGGCTTACGGGTTCATGGACATCGCATTGACGCCAAGTGTGCGCGCCGCGCAAGCTGAGATGGGCGCTGATCACCTCTGGTCGGACTTCAGTGGTCACCGAGAGTTCGATCGATTTACGGACAATGAAAAGCACTTCATTGCGTTGCGGGACACGTTTTACATCGCCTCAGTGTCCGAGACTGGCTGGCCCTATGTACAACATCGTGGAGGACCTCCCGGCTTTTTGAAAGTGCTCGATGACCAAACGCTCGCCTTCCTCGATTACCGGGGAAATCGCCAGTACATCAGCACGGGTAACTTTAAGGAAAATGATCGCGCTTGTCTCATCCTGATGGACTATCCAAGCCGCGCTCGTCTAAAAATTTATGCTCATGTTGAAAAGCTGTCACTTGATGCTGACCCGGCTCTCACCGAGACCCTCAAAGATCAAAACTACAAGGCCAAATCCGAGCGCATATTCCGACTGCGGCTGAAGGCGTTTGATTGGAATTGTGCGCAGCACATTACTCGCCGCTTCACAGAAACTGAAATCAAAACGGCTGTGCAGCCGCTCCGGGAACGCCTCGATCAGCTGGAACGGGAAAACGCTTTTTTGCGAGAGCGGCTATCACTCAAAGGCGGCGACTAGAATCAATCCTTGAGCCGCGATCAATATGCCATCAATATCAAGTAGATTGCGCAATTGATCAGGCGCCCACTTCAGGACGCAATGGGAGGATTGGATGGCCATTTTGAAAGTGAATGGTGAAATCCGGCAGGTCGATGTTGAACCCGACATGCCATTGCTTTGGGTTATTCGCGAGCAACTCAAACTGCCCGGAACGAAGTTTGGTTGCGGAATATCGCAATGCGGCGCCTGCACGGTTCATTTGAACGGTTTGCCCGTTAGGTCCTGTTCGACGCCTGTGGCGGCTGCTGATGGCGGAGATATCCGGACGATCGAAGGACTGGCGGACAGCGAGGGGCGGCTGCATGCCGTCCAGCAGGCCTGGATCGACCATCAGGTGCCTCAGTGCGGCTACTGCCAGTCTGGCCAGATCATGTCCGCCGTGGCGCTGTTGAGCACAAATCCGGATCCGACTGACGCCGACATCGACACGGCCATGCGTGGCAACATCTGCCGCTGCGGCGCGTATGGGCGCATCCGGGCGGCCATCAAATCTGCGGCGAAGGCGGGAGGAAACTCCAATGGGTAAGTGGACACGCAGAGGGTTCATCGCAGCTGGCGTGACAGCCGGCGGCGTCCTCGCCATCGGGGTTGCCATCCGTGAAGGCCACAGGGCGCCGAAACTGGCGGGAATGATGGCGAACGAAGGCGAGACCCTCGTCAATGTCTGGGTCAAGCTCGATCAGGACAATTTGGTCACGGCGATCATTCCGCATTCGGACATGGGTCAAGGTGTGCACACCGCCCTCGCACAGATGCTGGCGGAGGAAATGGACGCAGACTGGGACAAGGTCAGCTTCGAACAGGCCCCTGCGCATGAAGCCTATGCCAACTATCCTCTGGGCGCCGCTTACCTGATGGGAGACGTCAAGGTGCCGGGCTTTGTCCAGGACAGCCTCAACGGCGGCTTCCTGCGAATCGCCCAGTCGATGTCGCTACAGATCACGGGCGGATCGACCGCAGTACGTTTCACGGGCGAGGCGGGCATGCGCGTCGCGGGCGCGGCGGCGCGGGAAATGCTCGTCAAGGCCGCAGCAAGAGACTGGGATGTTGCGCCGACAGAAATCCGGACAGAGAAATCTCATCTCTATCATGATGCTTCCGGTCGCTCCGCGCGGTACGCCGACTTTGCTGTTGCGGCCAGCGAAATCTCCCCGCCGACCCAGCCCAAACTGAAGACTTCGTCAGACTACAAACTGATCGGCACGTCTGTGCGGCGTTTCGATATTCCGTCAAAGGTCGATGGCACCGCCGTCTTCGCCATGGACATTGACTTGCCGGACATGTCTTACGCCGCCGTGCAAGGGCCGCCTGTGTTCGGCGCCACAATTGCGAGCTTGGACGACACAGAGGCGCGGGCAATGCCCGGCGTGCAGACTGTTCTGAATGAAGGCGACTTTGTCGCTGTCGTTGCAGACAGCTATTGGCGGGCCGAGCGGGCCATGTCCGCCGTATCCGTCAAGTGGACGGCGACGGGGCGCGAAGCCCTCTCGCAGGAGGCGATCTACGCTCAGTTCCGCGCCGACATGGCTGCCGCCGTGGCATCCGGCAAAGAAAAGAAAGATGTGAAGATTGGAGACGCGAGAAAAGCCCACGCGTCGGCCAAGACCAAGATCGAAGCCGAGTACACGGTTCCGTATCTCGCGCATGCCGCGATGGAGCCGATCAACGCAGTCGCTCAGGTGAAAGACGGAAAGGTTGACCTCTGGATCGGACACCAGAACCCGCTCGCGGCCCGCGACGAAATCGCTGGCGCTTTCGGATACAAGACGCATGACGTTGAGGTCCATAATTGCCTGATGGGCGGCGGCTTCGGCCGCAAATCCGAAGCGGACTATCCATTGATGGCTGTCCGGATTGCCCGCCAGGTCGCTGGTCCGGTGAAGATGATCTGGTCGCGCGAACAGGACATGCGCCAGGACCACTATAGACCGGCGACAACGGCGAAAGTCATGGCTGGGCTAGGAGACGACGGCAAGCCGGTCAGCTGGGACTACCAGTTCGTACACAAACATGATCCTGCTGAAGCCTCGCAGATTCCGTACGCCATCCCCAACCAGTTCGTGCATTTTGCTGCGACCGACAATCCGATCCGGTTCGGTCCCTGGCGGTCGGTTGACCACACGCAGCACGGCTTCTTTGTTGAGTCCTTTATCGACGAACTTGCGCATGCGGCGGGCGAAGACCCGCTCGCTTACCGGCGCAGGCTCGTCTCAGACAAACCGCGTCATTTGGCAGCCCTCGATGCGGTCGCGAAGGCGTCCGGTTGGGGACGGGAGTTACCGCCCGGCCGGGGCCTTGGCGTCGCTTTGACCGAAAGTTTTGGCACCATCGTTGCTCAGGTCGTCGATATCGACGCCTCCGGGCCCAAGCCGCGTGTTGTCGAAGTCTGGGCGGCCGCAGATCCGGGTCAGGTCATCAATCCTGACGGGTTCATTGCCCAGATCGAAGGCGGCATCATCTACGGCCTGTCCGCTGCCCTGTATGGCAATATCACAGTCGAGCAGGGCGCTGTGGTACAGTCCAATTTCCATGACTATCCCGTTGTCCGGATCGATGATGCGCCGAAAATCAACGTGACTGTGATCAATAGCGGGGCTCCACTCGGTGGCGGCGGAGAGCCTGGGACGCCGCCGATCGCGCCTGCGGTGGCAAACGCCCTGTTCGCGGCGAGCGGCAAGCGGATCCGGACTTTGCCGATCATCGGGGAAGATGGCGCGGTATAAGAGCGGTTTTTTCGCCTCAGAGAACCTGAATACCGGGCGGAACGGGTCCCGTCAGTGGAAGGCAACTCACGATCTCGCCACTCTGTGCCGCCGGGCTTCCAGGACGTCGCCGCACAAGGCAGTTGGCAGCGTTGAGCGGGCGCAGGAGCGAGCTGTCTTGATCCGGCAGCGTCCGCACGCTGAGGCCATCAAGGCCGGCTGCGCAGATCGCACGCAAGTAGGTTTCCCGGTTTCCCTCGGCTTCGAGCAGCCCGGCAAGCTTGGCAGCGAAAGATTCGGACTTGCCACGCTCGCCTTCTAGCAGCGGCTTTAAAAAAAGGTGCGCGCAAACATAGGCAGAAGCCGGATTGCCGGGCAGACCGAGCACGCGCTGCGCACCAAGACGCGCAAACCAGGTCGGTTTGCCAGGACGAACCGCAACACCTGCGAACTGAATATCTGCCGCGGCCTCAAGAAACGCCGCTTTCATGAGATCGTAGTCACCCACCGAGGCGCCGCCGACGGCAACGATGATCTCTGCGTCTGATACAGCACGTACCGCGTCACCGATGGCCTCAATACTATCGCGCGCAATCGGCGCAAAGATTGCCTGACCGCCCCAAGCCTGCACGAGCGCGCCGATTGCCGGGGACACGGAATCGATGATCTGGCCGGGCGAGAGTGAGGTGCCGGATGGGCGCAGCTCGTCTCCAGACGTGATGATGGCAACGCGCGTACGCCGATCAACCCACAAGGCGGCGTGGTTGCCCGCTGCTGCGAGCGCAATCTCGGACGGTCCCATCCGGGTACCCGAGCGGATCAGCACTTCGCCCGATGCAAAGTCGCGCCCCGCGATGCGCACATGGCTGGGCACGCTTTGTGCGGCGGTCGCGTGAACAGTGTCGCCCTCACGCACAGCTTCTTCCTGGATGAGAATATGGTCCGCGCCGTCCGGAACAGGCGCCCCCGTAAAAATGCGCATTGCTTCGCCCGGTCCGATCGGGCGGGGTGGAAGCTGGCCCGCCGGTATTTCGCCAGTCACTCTAAGCAGCAAAGAGCCGCTGGCGACATCGTCAAATCGTACGGCATAGCCATCCATGGCCGAAACGTTCGCCGGTGGTGCCGATACGTCCGCCAAAACGTCTTGCGCCAGTCGCCGACCCAGTGCGGCGCTCAGGTCCACGCGCTCCGCACCCGGCGTTGAAGCGCTACGAACGATCACGGAAAGCGCCTCGTCCACGCTGATAAGCTTGCTCACGCGGCGCCCTTGTGCACGGTTCCCGATGTACCGCCGGTCTTCTCGATCAGCTCGATGCCTGAAATCACCATGTTCTTGTCGGCCGATTTCAGCATGTCATAGAGCGTCAGGCAGGCGACCGAGACGGCGGTCAGAGCTTCCATCTCCACGCCCGTACGATTTGTCGTGCGCACGGTCGCGGTCACCACCAAGGCAGAGCGGCCCTCGGACGGTAAAATGTCGACATGGATACCGGTCAAGGGCAGGGGATGGCAAAGCGGGATGAGCTCTGCAGTCCGCTTCGCGCCCATGATGCCAGCGAGTTCTGCAATCGCAATCGGATCGCCTTTGCGGCTCTGACGAGAGCTGGCGAGGTCCAGCGTTTCGCGCGCCATTTGCAGCTCGCCGCGTGCGACAGCGACACGGTCCGTTACGGGTTTGTCGCTGATGTCCACCATGACGGCGCGTCCATCAGGGCCGATATGGGTGAGCCCGCTCATGCCATGTGCTCCCTGAGGCGCGGCATCAGCTCGACCAGGTTGCAGGGCTTGTGACGGCTGTCGAGCTGCAACGAAATGACCTTGTCCCAGCCATCCTTTACCGCGCCGGTCGAACCTGGAAGGCAGAATATGAAAGTGCCGGACGCGAGCCCCGCAACCGCGCGCGACTGAAGCGTCGACAGTCCGACGCTCTGATAGCTCACCTGATGAAAGATCACCGAGAAGCCTTCGATCACCTTGTCGAAGAGCGGCACGATCGCCTCGGGCGTCACATCGCGGCCAGTGAGCCCTGTGCCGCCACTGGTGATCACCACGTCAACGTTGGGATCCGCGATCCAGTCAGAGACCTGTGCCCGGATGGCGGCTTTGTCGTCGGGTACAATGGTGCGGCTGAAGAGGATATGTCCGGCGCCCTCGATACGTTGGACCAGCGTGGCGCCCGACGTATCCGTTTCCTCGGTCCGAGTATCGCTAACGATCAGCACGGCGATCCGTACCGGCATGAATTTCAGGCTTTCGTTTATTCCGTGCATGTTTGTCTGCCGTCCTTTGAGGATTTCCATCTTGTCTGGTCGATATAGCACTTATCTCGCGGCTCGATCCATCTTGCACCCGAGGCCGTCACCTCCTTCTTCCAGAAGAAAGCTTCGGTCTTGAGATAATCCATCAGACAGTCGGCGGCTTCGAATGCGGCGCGCCGATGCGGGGCTGCGGTCGCGACAAAAACGATGGCTTCACCCGGCAGGATATCGCCGACGCGGTGGATCACATGTGCCGCCGTGAGGGACCAGCGCAGGCTTGCCGACCGGACGGCTTCGACAATGCCGGTCTGCGTCATCGGCGGATATGCCTCGAGATGAAGGCGTTCGACCGCCCCCCCTGCCGTGTCGGGGCGGACATAGCCTGAAAAGCTGACGACTGCGCCGCTTCCTGCGGCGTGCCTTTCGAACCTTGAAAGCGCTGCAGACGGCTCGAACGGTTCTTGCGTGATAACGATCATGTCTATCCGCCGCTGACCGGCGGCATCAGGGCAACTTCATCTTGGTCGACTACTGGATGGGGATCGACCACGATTTCGTTGTTGACGGCCATGCGAACACTGCGGTGTAGCAGAGCGCCCTGGAAGGCGCGCGTGTCATCGAGCCATGCTCGGAGCGCTGACGAGGTTGCGATGGTTGCGGGAAGCACGATGTCTTCCGCCGGCCGGCCCGCGATGTCAGCCAGCTTTCCCAGATAAACAATGTGCATGGAAATCAGCCTCCTGTGACGGACATATGCCGCGAAAGCGCCGGGGCTTCCTGCGGCGCACGAATGGCGAAGTCGTGGCGTTCCGGCTTTGCGCGTAACGCAACGTCGAGCGCGGTGTTGAGTGCCTGCATGGGGTCCGGCGACTCGCGGATGGCGCTTCTCAGATCAAGATAGTTGTTCTGGCCCAGACACTGATAGATCCGGCCAGTACAAGTTACACGAACACGGTTGCACTGGGCACAGAAATTGTTCGTGAGCGGGGTGATGAAGCCGAGCCGCCCGCCGGTCTCGGCCACCCTGAAGTATCGTGACGGACCTGCCAGCGGATCATGTCCCGCCTCAGGCTCCAGCGTCCATCGCTGCTCCAACTGATGCCTGACGGTGTCCAGAGGTAAATATTGATCAAACCGGTCCTCGCCGGTTTCGCCAAGCGGCATGACCTCGATTAGGGACACATCATGCCCTTTAGAATGCGCCCAACCGATAATGCCCGGTATTTCGTCAGCATTCTGATGTTTCAAACCCACCGTATTGATTTTGACCTTGAGCGTGGCATCCACTGCCGCTTCAATTCCGGACAAGACCCGGCCGAGTTCGTCGCGCCGGGTAATCTCCAGGAAGCGGGACCGGTCGAGCGTATCGAGCGAAATGTTCACGCGTTTAACGCCCGCCCGCGCCAGGGCATCCGCGTGCCGGTCCAGCTGCGTGCCGTTGGTTGTCAGGGTAAGCTCGTCGAGCCCTCGGCCTATATGGCGGCCGAGCTGCTCGAAGAGCGAAAGAATGTCCTTGCGAACCAGTGGTTCGCCGCCAGTGATACGGATCTTCCGGACGCCGCGTGAAATGAAGGCTTCCGCAAGGCATTGGAGTTCCTCAAGTGTCAGCAGCTCATTCTTTGGCAGAAACTCCATCTTTTCGGCCATGCAATAGGTGCAGCGCAGGTCGCAGCGATCTGTTACGGACAGGCGAAGATAAGTTACGGTTCGGCCAAAAGTATCTCTGAGCGGTGCATGGTCCACTTTCGAAATCATGAGTGCATCTCCCAGACCTTGTAGAGCAGACGGACGGCAACGATCAGAATCAAAAAGGCAGTCACGCGCCTCAGATGCTCCGCCTGCAAGTGAAACACGCCCAGCCGGTTCCCGATCCATCCGCCCACCAACACTGCGCCAAGCAAAGGCAGGAAAGGATAAGCGCGTTCGAGCGTGCCCATCTCACCCAGCTTGCTTGCCTGTCCGGCAATGCCCGACACGGAGTTCAACAATATGAACAGGCTGCAAGCTGCCGCAATCGCTTTCTCATGGCTCCATCTGATCCAATAAAGCACGGGCGCTAGAAATATCCCGCCTCCGATTCCGACAAGACCGGCCAGAAACCCGCAGGCCGCACCTGTAGGCATGAGAACCAGCGCCGTTCGGCGTGGGCCATTCGCATCCTGACGCTGCGCGGCGGGCTGTAGAACCAGCGAAAGACTTGTCAGTAAAAGGACGATGCCGAGGACAGAGGAGAAAACAAGTTCGCTGACCGGAATGCGTCCGCCGACCCAGGCCATCGGGACTGACAGGCTCAGCGCAGGCAGAAGTCCGCGCCAGTCAAGGTTCCCGGTCTTGGCATACCGGACCGTATTGCCGGTCACCACGAGAATGTTGCAGGCCAATGCAATGATCGGGACGATCTGAAAGTCGGTTCCTGCCAGAATGAGCAGCGCATTGTAGGTTGAGCCGCCGCCGAAGCCTACGCTGGCATAGAGTGCAGCGGTGAGAAAGAAGGCGCCGAAGAGAATGTATATCACGGCGTTCCTCCCGTCAGGCTGTCAGGAGTTCAGATGCGCGCAGAAGATCCTCGATTGTATCGATGTCGATGGCTTCGTTGGTAGGCATTGAGATGCTGCGCATGCCGGGCAAGCGGGCGATCACGTGCTTGGCCCCCTGATCTCCCTCGATGCGCATCAGGTCGTAAAAGGCTTTGCGTGAAACGATCGCAGGCGGACAAAGCGCGCCGTCCACGAGAGACATTGCAGCAGGTGCAGCATCATGCATCGTCTTCTGCAGGGCCATCAAGTGCTGCTCGGAAACCAAAGGCATATCTGCGAGCAAGATTAAAACATAGTCGATTTCAGGCTGCTCTGCGGCAGCGCGCAGCCCGGCCAGAAGTGAAGTTGCCTGGCCGTTGCGAGCGTCCGGATTTCTAATGACGTTCCAGCCGGCCATTGCCGCGACGTTTGCCCTGGCTTCCTGATCAGTCCCCACAACAGCGATCCGTGTTCCAACAATTTGATCTTGAAGGACATGAGCTGCATGAGCGAGAACGGGCTTTCCTCGCAGGTCCGCCAGAAGCTTGTCGCCCGCATCAAATCGCTTCGATGCACCTGCAGCGAGCAGTATCAGCGCTGTTTGAGCAAAGGGCCGGATTCGGGTCCGGTGAAATTCGTCAATCACTTCGGCCATCACGGACACAGCAAGCATGGACGCGGACCGCATCGCCGCAACCAGACCAATCGGCCCCTTGATCCGGTTGACACTGTTTGCGTCGTGGCCAGCCTTGACAAGACTTGATCGCCGCCGGTCCTGAGCACGCCTGCTGCCGACTGCGCCTATGTAGAAGGCATCGCCCGCGAGCGCTTGGCTCAGAAGAGCAGGCTCCCAGTCCGGGTCATGGAACATGAGGACGAACGCAGTCCAGGCGTCATCCTCGATTGGGGGCAGCGCGGATGACGAGTTCAGTTCAACAACCCCCGTTAGGCCTGATCGTCGCGCTTCGTCGACATCCTCGTTCCCGCGCAATTGCAGGATCAGTTCAAAGCCGCTTGCAGCGACAAGTTTGGCCAGCGCCAATGCGTCTGCGCCGCGGCCAGCGATTCGTACCCTAAGTTTTGGGAAATAGCGCAGCGTCGTCTCGATCTCACGCAGACAGAGCACCGTAGGGACTCTCGCAACGAGATCATCGTGACAGCGACGCACAACCTCGAGCGGCGCATCGGGAACAATCTCGACATCGATCGCTCCGCCACAAGGAAGTGGCATGTCCAGGAAAGGCGAGCCAGCGCCGTAGCGCAATTTGATGGAAGCGCCGGAGGTGAGACTTTCGACGGCCCTGAGCGCGACGTCCTTGTCGATACATCCTCCGGAAATGTAACCGCACCTTGAGCCGTCTGTTCGAACTGCCATTATTGCGCCAGGAGCCCGAACGGAGCCGCCGGTGGTTCTTGTCACAATGACAAGCGCGACCGGAGCTGTCCGGCGCCAGTCCAACCACTGCCGCAAGATGTCTTGCGGATGCTCGGCATAGGGATTTAGCTCATGGCTCATCCGAGCCGTTATAAATGCCGGTTTACAACGGGGCAAATCTATTTGAGTCGGGACCGACGGGCCAATTCGCGCAAAGCGCTGCGGTTTTCAGAACCCGAAACGTCACAGACTTCCAGATAAAGGCGCAGGACGTCCATACCAAGTTCTGTGAGCCGAGAACCTCCTCCTTCCGTGCCGCCCTGCATGGCTGAAACGAGCGGGGACTCGAAGTGCCTATTCATTTCGTCGACAAGCTTCAGTGCTCGGGGGTACGACATCCCGAGCTCGGCCGCCGCCTTCTTGAGTGAGCCGAGATCGGAGAGGGCCTGCAAAAGAGAGGCTTTGCCCGGCCCGATCCGTCCGCCGTTGGGAAGGTCGATACGAATGCTCAAACGGATGCCAGGATCGTTGTTCATGGTCGGAATCTGTTAGGCGGGGAATTGGGAAATCTGTCTGATCGAAGAGAAGGATCTGTACAAGCGTGGCTTGTTTGCTGCTCCGATCCTTTGCAGGTCCGCAATACAATTTCACCGCATTTTGCCGCACACCGTGCTCAGCAATCTGCTCCCCGCAAAATAAACTAATTGAACAGAAACAAGACACCGAAGTTGTCTTTCCCAGTTTTTGTGGGGGATTGCTTTCCGGCCTGCAATCAGGGCGCAACTGACGCGTCTGTTTCTGGCCCCGAACTGATGCCTTCGATTCACTGGCCGGAGCCTGCGTTTGCAGGCGAGCCGGACGGCGGCTACCGTTGGCAGGTGTTCGAAGATGCTGAAGATCCGGAGCGCGTCGTCGAGACGTTTCTGGTGCCGTCCTGGCTGGATCACCTGCGCCAACACCAGCGGGTAACGCAGGAGGATGCAGACCTGCAGGCGAAAGTGACAGCCTTACATGAAGGGCCAGAGCCGCCAAACGTGTGCCATCTGTTTTCGGTGACCACTCGGTAGGAGGGCCGTCTTCAAATCGCTACGTGACGCCGCCGTTCGCGAATGGCGCGAGCTTCTCGTTATGTAGCACCTGCTGACCCGCGAATAGTGGAGACGGGTTCGCGTTAAGCTGACAGCACCGCCACGCAGTTTCGGCTTCAGCGCCGCTTTCATTATCCTTCCGCAAATCCTCGCGAACCGGGGCGATCCAGGAAGTGTTGCGGTCTTCGCTTCTGAGATCTCCGGCCAATTTCACCGATGCTCGAGCACGGCGTTTCCATTTGCGAGGCAAGGCCCGAGATCCAGAACAAGTTTTTTGCCAACAAGACTGCGGTGCACTTGCCTCATTGGGCGCAGGGCTTAGGCAAGGGCATGGCTTATGAATTGTCTGCCCTTCGCGATCTCATTAACACGCCGTTTGACGAAATCATCGACGTGCGGTCGCCCGGCGAATTTCGCGACGATCACATCCCCGGCGCCGTCAATATGCCGGTGCTTGACGATGACGAACGCGCCCTTGTGGGCACGATCTACAAGCAGGAGAGCGCTTTTCGCGCGCGGAAGATCGGTGGCGCTCTGGTGGCCCGGCGAGCCGGCCTGAATATCGAGCGGTATCTCCTCGACAAGCCGGGCAGCTACCGCCCGCTTGTCTACTGCTGGCGGGGCGGGATGCGTTCGGGCGCATTCGCGACAATTCTGAAGCAGATCGGATGGCGCGCCGAGACTTTGGAGGGCGGATACAAGACCTATCGTCGCGCCGTGGTCGCGCTCCTCTATTCGCCGGACGAAACGGGCGCGGATTTGCTTGAGCGCCTCGTAGTCCTTGACGGGAACACAGGCACGGCGAAAACAGACCTGCTCCACCGCATGGCAGCGCGGGGTGCTCAGGTGCTTGATCTCGAAGGCTTCGCGCAGCATCGGGGGTCCATGTTCGGCGCAACAGAGGGAGGTCAGCCGTCGCAGAAATCATTTGATTCTACGATTGCCCGGCAGATTGTATCGTTCGACAAGAAGCAGCCGGTATTTGTGGAAGCCGAATCGAGCCGCATCGGACAGTTGACCTTGCCGAGCGTACTCTGGTCGCAGATGCGGCGTGCGCCGAGAATCCGGATTGAAGCGTCGCTTGCCGATCGCGGCGCCTATCTCGCGCGGGCCTATGCCGATATCGCGTTAGACCCGTCCAAGCTTTCGACGACGCTCGACTTACTTAAACCCTATCACGCGTCTGATCGGATTGCTGGTTGGCAGGTCCTGGCGGCCCAAGGACGGATCGAAGACCTCGCGCGTGAACTGGCTGCGCATCACTACGACCCGAAGTACAACCGCCAGCGCGCCCGCGACACGCAACCGGAACTCGGCCGGATCCGGCTTCCGGAATTTTCTGACGAGGCGTTGAGTTCGGCCGCGCGTGAAATCCTGGAGATCACCAACGTCAGATCGGGCGCCGTCAGGTGACTGTGATGGCGGGCGTGCCGTTTTCTATGTAGCCGATCAGGAAAGCGGGTTCGCCTCGGGCTTCGAAGTTCGCCATCAAGTCATGGACACGCCCAGCGGGGACGATGGCGAGCAGACCGCCTGCAGTCTGCGGATCGTAGAGGAGATCGCTGAGTGGAGAAGGAATGCGCGAAACAAGGGATTCTAGGCCGGCATTGGATTGCCAGAGAGATGAGCGGATTCCCAATTTTGCCAATCGCTCCGCACCCGGAAGAACCGGAACGCTGGCGAGAGAAATGCGAGCTGCCACGCTTGACGACTCCAGAATGTTCATCAGGTGTCCGGCAAGTCCGAACCCTGTCACGTCCGTCATGGCATGCGCGACCGGGGACAGGAGGCTTGCCGACACCGCCAGCGGCCGTTGCATGCTCGAAAGCGCGCCAGCCACCACATCGCCGCGTGCGAGCCCGCGCATTTCGGCCGCCAGAATCACGCCCGTTCCGATTGGCTTCGTCAGGATGATTGAATCACCCGGCAATGCACCGCCCTGTCCCACGACAGGGCCGTCGAGAAGCCCGGTGACCGTCAGGCCGACCGTCAAGTCCCGTCCCATGCTGGTGTGACCGCCTACGAGGTCTGCGCCCGCCTCGCCGAGCACTTTGCGCACCGCGGCGACAACTTCAGCCACAGTTGCGGCCTGCATGCGCTCGCTCATCCGCGGGATGATCAATGAAAGCAGCCCGGATTGTGGGGCGGCGCCTTTGGCCCAGATATCGCCGAGGGCGTGGATCGCAGCGATCTGTGCGAGCAGATAGGGGTCTTCCACGAACGCGCGCAGATGATCGGTGCTGATGACCTGCAGTTGTGATCCGGTGCGCAGTACAGCCGCATCATCACCGAGGCCGGTGAGCGTGTCTGCGTCAGGGTTTGCGAGTCCCGCGATCAGGCTTGCCCGGCCTACTTTCGAGCCGCACCCGCCACACAGCATCTGGGCCTGGCTGGCCGCGTCCTCGTCCAGTGCGCGGACAGCTGGTGCGGCCGGCGCAGGCATCGGCGGCAGATCGTTCAGCCGTGCCATGAATGTCTGGTCGATGCGGTCCTTCAGGGTCCAGACGAATGGACCGGATGCGGTCAGAAAGTGTTTGTGCCCGACGGCGGTCTTGCCGCCCGTGGAGATCAGTTTCAGATAATCCAACTGCGGATTGTATGGGCGCATCGCCGATCCGCTGAGCCGGGCTCTGAGATTGTCGAACAGCACGGGCGCCTCGCGAACGGCGAAAACGCCCGCCTTCGGACGGGGCGCGTGTGTGAGGTGGGCGCAATCACCGGCGGCGAAGACGTCCGGGTCTGTGAGGCTGCGCAGATCGGGGCCGACTTCGACGAAGCCGTCAGTGAGTGTGAGACCCGTCTGCGCAAGCCAGGGGTAGGGCCTCGCCCCGGCCGCACTCACGACAAAGTCAGCGGTCAACCGTGTTCCGTCCGAAAGCTCAATTGCGTCTGGTGCAACCCGAGACACCTGCTTGTCGGTCAGCACGCTGATCTGATGGTGCGTCAACGCCCGTGTCAGCTTCCGGCGCACGGCTGCGTTGGTGCCCCTGAGCAGCTCGGAACTGGACTCGATCAGGGTCACGCGGGCCTGCGTGAAACCAGCGCCGCTCAACCGGCTGGCCATCGCGAGAGCGAGCTCGACCCCCGCGATGCCGCCGCCGATGACAATACTGTCGGTGCGTGCGGTCGAGGCGCGCGGGTTGTCGAGGAAGCGTTGCCAGGCGTCTGCAAAGAAGCCGAGCGGCTTGACCGAATGTGCGTTGTCTTCGAATCCTTCGACATCCGGTAGTCCCGCGGTGACGCCGATATCCAGTGAGACGACATCATATTGAACCGGCGGGCGCGCTTCCAGCAAAACCCGCTTGGCCTGCCGGTCCAGGCCACATACCTTGTCGAAGATGATCCGGGCGCCCGCAAACCGGGTAAGCCGGACAAGATCGATGTCCAGTTCCTCGCGCGCGTAGTGGCCGGCGATATGGCCGGGCAGCATACCGGTATACGGGCTGGTCGGGACCGGGTTGATCAGTGTCACTCGCGCGCCGGCAAGCGGCTTCATGCCCCATTTGCGCAACACGAGCGCATGCGTATGACCGCCTCCAATAAGGACAAGATCCCTCGAGAGAGGCCACTCTGGCTGCATGCTGGACCGATGCCCTTTCGCATTTCCCGCGATGTCTAGGCGCGTGGGCGACAGAGCGCTAGCTGCATGGCTGCGCCATGTCTTGATCCGCCATGAACTGTCCTTAAAGTCCCGCCTCCGGTAGGCCAAGGATCACGAATGAGCACTCTCTTGAGACAATTGCCTCAGGTGGACGCGCTGCTCGGAACAGCGGGTATGGCCAGCTTGATGAGCGCATACTCGCGCCAGGAAGTGGCAGATGCCCTTCGCGCGGCCCTTGAGGCTTTGCGCCGCGACGTCAAGGCGGGTCATTTGACGGAGCTTCCCGACTTTGGGGGAGCGGCCTTTGCGGATGCGCTTGCCGAGACGATCGAGACGGCGCGCAGGCCCAACCTGCGGCCTGCCATCAATGCGACGGGAATCATCATCCACACCAATCTCGGTCGCGCCCGTCTTGCACCTGAAGCGCTTGCCGCCGTGCATGCGGCCGGCGCCGATCACTCCAATCTGGAACTGGATCTGGACACTGGAAGGCGCGGCTCCCGCCACGCGCATGTCGAGCGCCTCATCTGCGAGTTGACCGGCGCCGAAGCCGCCCTCGTCGTGAACAACTGTGCGGCCGCGGTCCTGCTCAGCCTGATGGCGACGGCGCAAGGCCGGAAAGTGGTCGCGTCGCGAGGTGAATTGATCGAAATCGGCGGCGCGTTCCGCTTGCCGGATGTCATCCAGCAAAGCGGCGCAATTCTCAAGGAAGTGGGCGCGACCAACAAGACTCGCGCGAAGGACTATGAAGAGGCCATCGATCCGGACACAGCCGTCCTTCTGAAAAGCCACACAAGCAACTACCAGATCGTCGGATTTACGCATGCGCCAAAGCGCGAAGACCTCGCTGCGTTGGCGCGCGCAACCGGCACGATCCTGATGGAGGACCTTGGCAGCGGAGTGCTGGTTGACCTCGCCCCCTACGGCTTGAATGATGAACCCGTTGTGTCCGACGTCCTGAACTCGGGTGTCGATATCGTGATGTTCTCGGGGGACAAGCTCCTTGGCGGGCCTCAATGCGGGATTATTGCTGGGCGCGCCGATATCATCCGCCAGCTGAAGACGCATCCGCTTAGCCGCGCGGTGCGAATCGACAAGCTTTCGCTTGCGGCGCTTGAGGCCACGCTGCGCCTTTACCGCGCGCCGCACGATCCGTTCCGCAGCGTACCGGTGTTGCGGGCGATCTCGCAGACCGTCGATGAGGTGCGCAGCCGCGCAGGCCAACTTGCCGCGTCGCTCATCGCCTCGGGCTTTGACGATGTGGCCATCGTTCCAAGTCAGGCGTTCGTAGGTGGCGGATCGCTGCCGCAGCAACACCTCAAGAGCTACGCGGTTTCCGTATGCATGCCGCGTCATACGCCTGATGCGCTCGCAGCCGCCTTGCGCAAGGCCCGGCCACCCGTCATCGGCATGATCCGGGAGGGCCGCTTTGTAATGGACGTTCGCACCTTGACGGATGAGGAAGTCGTCAAGGTTGTCAATGCGTTCTGCGGGTTGCAAATCCGGTGAAGTCTTGTCCTGTCATCGTGATCGGGCATGTCGATCATGGCAAGACATCACTCGTCCGTAAACTGACGGGCATCGATACAGACAGGTTGCCCGAAGAAAAAGCGCGCGGTCTCTCCATCACGGCAGGGTATGCCTATCTCCGGCACGGGTCTGCCGTCATCGACCTGATTGATGCGCCCGGGCATGAGAATTTCGTCCGCGCGATGGTGTCCGGGGCTTCCGGTGCTCGGGCGGCTCTTCTCGTGCTGTCCGCATCAGAGGGCGTCCAGCCGCAAACGCTCGAACACATCCAGATCGTCGACGCCCTTGGTATTCATGCCGGCGTGATTGCCCTGACCAAGGCCGACCTTGTTGCCGCCGGCGACCGGGCGAGGCGCGCAGCGGAATTGCGCGCCTCGCTTGCCGGAACCTGCTTTCGGGACGCGCCGATGATCTATTGCTCTTCTGTGACCGGCGAGGGGCTGGAGGACCTCGGCTCGGCCTTGTCTGATCTGTCGAGCCTGCCAATGCTGCCCGGACCGCCGGGCGCTTTCCTTTCGATCGACCGCGTCTTCGCCTCCGAGGGGCACGGCACGGTCGTGACCGGAACGCTTCTGGGCGGCGCGCTCAAACCAGAGGACGAACTCATGCTCGCCTCAACTGGCCGCGCCGTGACCGTCCGCAGGGTTCAGGTACGCGGTGATGATGTGCTGGTGGCTCAAGACGGAGAGCGGACCGCGCTGAACCTGCGCAGCGTTGCGGCGGGAGACGTCAGGCCTGGCGACGTTTTGCATGCGCCTCGCGTTTGTTCGCGGTCGCTGAACCTTGATGTGACGGTCGAGATCCTGGCGCATGCCAGCCGCGGCCTGCGCCACATGGACGACGTCCGTGTACTGTACGCCACGTCCCAAGCGGTTGCGACGGTCCGGTTGATGGATGCAAGGCAGATCGGCCCCGGAGAGACTGGGTTTGCCCAGCTGCGCTTTGCGCAGCCAGTTGTCGCCTTCTCCGGACAACGGGCGATCCTTCGCAGTCTCTCGCCGCAGCAGACGCTCGGCGGAGCGGTCATTCTCGACCCCGCCGCGACACCGGTCATATCCGGCAAGGAGAAGCGCCTCGCGACCTTGAAAGCTGCCGAGCAGCGGGACGTGCGCGCATTAGCGGCTGCGCTGGCGGATGAGCATGCGGGGGTATTTCGATTGCAAGACTTGGCCCGGCTGGCGCGTGCGTCCGTGCCCGATGTGCGGGCACGTCTCGGCGCAGGGTGCTTAGAGATTGGGGACGGGATCGCCGTGAGGGCGGAGAGTGCAGAGCGTGCGAAGGAGGACTATCTCGCGCGACTTGCCGCTTACCATCAGGAGAACCCGCTCAAGCCCCGCGCTCTACGAACGGCTATCCGCGCGGCTCCTCTGGCGCCTGCGTTGATCGACTATGCCGAGGCAACCCTTGCCGCAGCCGGCGCCATCCGGCTCTCGAATGCTTATGTGGCGCTGGCATCGCATGATCCCGCTGACCACCTCACGCCAGAGCAGACCGCGCGGATGGACATGCTTTCCAGTCAGCTCAAATCGGGAGGCCTCGCGCCGCCCGGTGTTGATGGGCTGATGTTGACGGTGGTCGACGCGGACCTGCTCGACCTTCTGATCGAATCCGGAATCGTTGTCCGTCTGCTTAACGTCTCGTTGAAACAGACCATCCTTTTTCATGCCGATGCGATGCGCGATGCGGCACGCATCCTGAGGCAGCGCTTTCCGGGCGAAGCAGCCTTCACGACCGGGGAAGCGCGCGCGGCCCTGAAGACGAGCCGGAAATACATTGTCCCGCTGCTGGAACACTTCGACACGGCCGGCATCACCCGGCGCACCGGAGATACGCGCTACTTGGTCTGTGTTTGACGCGGGCGCCCGCTTCGTTACTGTGGGCCTGTCTTGGAGGTGACTGGAGTCTGGTGGCTTCCCTGGTCTTCAAAACCACGGACACGCCAACACGGCGTGTGGTGGGTTCGATTCCCATCCACCTCCGCCGCCATCGCTCCGCGTCTGGACAAAGCCGCTGGCTCACGCCCTATAAGAAGATACCATCACGGGGAGATATTCGATGACCGAAGCGAAGCCGGGTTTCTCCCTGACATCATTGGAGGGGCGCGCGCACGCGTTTCCCAACGGCAAATCCTGCCTCGTCGTTTTCGTCAAGGAAGACTGCGAAACCTGCAACACCGCCGCGCCCGTGGTTGAAGCCTTTCATCGGGCGTACGGCGAAAAACTGCAGGTCATGATGCCGGCCCAATCGGGCGAGGCGAACGCCGATTTTGCGGGGCGTCATGGTCTGACGTTTCCGGTGCTTGACGATGCAGACTGCAAAGCCTCCTTTGACTGGGACATAGAAATCGTGCCGTCTGTGTTCTGGCTGAACGCCGATGGTTCGGTCCGGCAGCATTTCGAAGGGTTCGTCCGCGCGGAATGGCAGGCGCTCAGTGAGGAAATCGCCGCAAGCCTTGAACTGCCGCAGACGCAGATCGACTGGGACGTACTTCCGGCCTGGAGGCCGGGCTGCGGCTCACGTCATCTGTATCCGGAGATATTTGACCGCCTGAGCGCAGCGGCGAGCGGCGAGACGCTGCGTGCGCGCCGCATCGATATTGCCGAAGCCGACGACGTCGTCGAGTTCATGTTCGATCAGGGCTTTTCGGATGGCTTGCCGCTGGTTCCACCCACCCCGGAACGTGTGCTCAAGATGTTGGGAGGTACGCACCGCCCGCCTCAGGACCTGATCGCGATCGTGCCGCCCAACATGGGGGAGGCAACCACCGAAAAGGTCGCCATCAATGCCGTGATGGCCGGTTGCAAGCCGGAATACATGCCGGTGCTGATCGCTGCGCTGGAGGCTGTGTGCACCGATGCGTTCAACATCCACGGCGTGACCGCCACGACGATGGGGGCGGCGCCGGTCATTGTGGTCAATGGTCCGATCCGGGACCGGATCGGCATGAACAAGGGCCTCGGCGCGCTGGGTTCTGGCAACCGCGCCAACGCGACGATCGGGCGTGCCCTGCGGCTGATCGTTGGCAATATTGGGGGCGGAAAGCCGGGCGGTGTCGAGCGGTCCACGCTCGGCAATCCGATGAAGTACACGATGTGCTTTGCAGAGAACGAAGAGCGTTCGCCCTGGCCGCCCCTGCATGTCGAGCGGGGATTCAACAAGGAGGACTCGGTTGTCACTGTTTTTGCGATGACGGGTGGTCCGGTTCACATTGTCGATCAGGAGTCGCGTGAACCGCAGCAGGTCGCAGGCTCCATTGGTCTGGGGCTCGAAGGCCTGTTTCTTCCCAAGCTGCGAAACCTGCCTGTCGACACACTGCTCGTTGTGTGCCCTGAACATATCGACACGATGATGAGCCAGGGTCCCTACACGAAAGCGCAGCTGCGCGCGCGCATCCAGGAAGTGACCTCCCGCCCGCTGAGCGAGATGGTGGCGAGCGACACGTCGGGTGCCGGTATCTCGAAAGCGACGGCGGAGAAACTCGGCCCCGACAAACTCAAGATGGCTGCGCCGAAGTTTGCCGGCGACGAGTACATCCATATCGTCGTCGCCGGGTCCGACGCCGGCAAGTTCAGTTCAGCCTTTCACGGCTGGGCCACCGGCGAAATCGGGTCGCAATCGGTCTCCCGGAAGATCGATTTGGGCTAGAGACTTTGCCCGGACAGGGTATGCTCTGGCAAATCCTGGACAAAAAGAAGGATGAAGAATGACGACAATCCTTGATCCGACCGATGAGCGAAAGCCCGTCGCGCGGCAGATCACCGCGCGAACGGGCACGCTGAGCGGCACCATCGGGCTTCTGGATATCCGCAAGCCGCGCGGCAATGTGCTGCTCGATGAGCTGGAGCGACAGCTCAAGGCGGCCGCGCCGGACGTCACCGTCATGCGGTTCGCCAAGCCGACGTTCACCAAGCCGTGCCCGGACGATATGCGGCGCGAGATTGCAGCTCAGGTCGACTACCTGGTCGAAGCGCTGGCTGACTGAGGTTCCTGTACGACGTGCAGTCTGCACGACACAGTCTGGTTTGAAATCCAGGGAATCCCATCGGTCTCGATCGCGTCGTCAGAGTTTGATGAAGCCGCCAATTTCCAG
>JAIXRO010000150.1 GCA_027485145.1 Hyphomonadaceae bacterium
AGCGCCTCATCGACCGCCTCCTGGCAAGCGGCGGCACCGCACGGTTTGCCCGTCGGTTCCTTGAGGTGAAGGGGCTCGGGCCAGCAGCGGACGCGCTCGGACGGTTCGACGCCGCGGATGTTCTCCCCTTCCCCAGCACACAGGCAAACACTGCAGAAGGCGAAGCCGCATGACTAAAGCTCGAACCCGTCTCGCCGCCCTCATCGCGGCCGCCCTGCCTCTCACCGCAACACTCCTGGCGGTGCCAGCGGCGGCGCAGATGGTGGTCTATGACCCCGCCGTGCATGCCGAGAGCGTATTGTCGGCCGCGCGGGCGCTTGAACAGATCCGGCATCAGATTGCGGCGATCGAACAGCAAGCCAGGATGCTCAAGAGCAATCCGCTTGATCTGTCCCCGGAGCTTAGCCGGTCGATCGAAGACGCAAGAGCTCTGTTTGCCGAGGCCGAGGCGCTCGCGTTCGACATTGACCGGATCGGCGGGGATATCGAGGCGCTCTATCCCGAGACCTGGGAAGCGTATGACCTCGAGAGCGTCCTCGCCCAGTCTCAGCGCTGGCGGGCGGCGAGCCGCGCGAGCCTTTCCCGCGCGATGCAGGCCGAGGCGCGCGCCGCCCAGTCCATCGACGATATGGGCGGCCGCCTTCAGTCGGCGCTCGGCGCAAGCCAGGCCGCCGAAGGCCAGACCGGCGCCATCCAGGCCGGCAACCAGCTCGCCGCCTTGAGCGCGGCGCAGCTTGCCGAAATCCATTCGCTGCTGGTGCTGCAAGGCCGCGCGCTGCAGACCGAGCGGATGGAGCGGCTTGCCCGGGAAGAGCGCGCCGAAGAAATCCAGCGCCGCGCGTTCCCGGCCGATCTGCCACCCCCAGCTGATCCCGCCCGTTCGGCCTTCTGAGGGGGACAGCGCGCCATGGATCCATCGACGATCAACTCCTTCCTCGACCAGTTCATCCAGGTGATCGATTCCGGGTTCGGTCTCATTCAGGGCGATGTCGCCTATGTGCTGAATGCGCTGATCGTGATTTCGGTGACGCTGGCGGGCGCGCAATGGGCACTCGCGGCCGAAGCGCCGATGGCGCCGTTCTTTCGCAAAGTCCTGTTCGTCGGGTTCTTTGCGTTCCTGATCAATAACTGGAACGACCTTGCGACCGCGATCAACCAGTCTGGCGCGATGCTGGGGCTGCGCGCCGGCGGCAGCGATCTGACGCTACCCGACCTGCACAATCCCGGACGGATCGCGGGGATTGGCACGGAGCTCTTCGGGCGCACGGCAGAGCTCGGGCGCGGCATGAACATCCTCACCGACTTTGTGCCGCTGGTGACGATCCTGATTGCGGCCTTCGTGATCATGTTCGGTTTCTTCATTCTCGCGCTGCAGATCTTCTCGGCGCTGATTGCATTCAAGCTCGGCAGCCTCGCAGCGTTCGTCGCGCTGCCCTGGGGCGTGTTTTCCGGAACGGCCTGGGTGGCGGAGCGCCCGCTCGGCTGGGTGGTGGGAAGCGCGGTGCGCCTGTTCGTGCTCGCCCTCATTGCGTCGGTCTCGATCTCGTTCGTGGACCGGCTGCCGGCCGTGTTCGTCCTCGATGCGGGCGGCGCGCTCAACATTCTCCTCTTTGGCCTGACGCTCCTGATGCTCGCCTGGTTCGGGCCGCAGCTGGCAAGCGAGGTCGTCTCCGGCCAGCCGCATCTTTCCGGCGCCGACGCCATACGCGCGGGTCAAGGCGCAGCGGCGACGGCGGCCGGCGCCGCTGTCACCACACGGCTCGTGACGAGCGGCGGGGGCCGCGCTTCCACGCGCAGCGCCGCAGCCCCCACAGCGCGCGCGCCCGCGACACCGATTGATCATAGCAAAATTGCGCCCCCACGCGGGCGAGGAGGCAGACGATGAGTTTCCAATTCAGGGCCCCGGCGCGGTCCTATGCCCCGCCGCCGGCTGAGACACCTTACCGGCGCGCGCAGGCCGAATGGGACGCGCGGATGGGCTCGGCCGTTCTGTCGGCGCGCAGCTGGCGGCTGATGGCGTTCGCCGCGTTCGGCCTCTCGGCCGCGCTCGCGGCGGCACTGACGCTCGTTGCGCTCCAGAAGCGCACGTTCGTGCATGTCGTGGAAGTCGCGCCGGAGGGCCAGGTCCTGTCGGTGCGGGTCGCCGACGGCGCCTGGACACCCGGCAGCGCGCAGACGGCTTATTTCATCGGCGAGTTTGTGCGCAAAGTGCGCGCGCTGCCGACTGACCAGATCGTCCTGCGCGAGAATTGGCTTGCCGCCTATCAGTTCCTGACGCCGCAAGCGGCCGCGAAACTGAGCGAGATCGCCCGCCAGGATGATCCGTTTGCGAACACCGGCCTTGCCGGACGCACCGTACATGTACGCTCGATCGTCCAGCGCTCGGACAAGTCCTGGCAGGTGAGCTGGAGCGAAGAGTCCAGCACCCTCAGCCGGACGGAGCGTGCAAACTATACGGGCCTCTTCACCGTCACCCACGCCCCGCCCCGCAGCGCTGACGAAATCTCGAAGACCCCGCTCGGCCTCTTCATCACCGAGCTCAGCTGGAGCCGTGACCAATGACCCGCGTCGTCCGCATCGCACTTTCCGCACTGAGCCTCGCCGCCTGCGCCACCCCGCCCGAAATGCCGCTCACTTTGTCCACCGTAGCCCCCCTTCCCCTGCCAGCTCCACTTACGGAGCTTGCCCAAGAGGCTGAGCCCGACCTCGCCCCCATGCCGGAGCCCGCTTCGAAGAAGCCGGAGCGTGTCAGCGCGCCGCCGCAGTCGCTCGCCGAGGTGAACAAGGCCGCCCGCCAGCGCGCCGCAAACGCCGCCTATGAAGACGCGGCGCTCGTCTACAACTATGCGCCGGGCGCGCTTTATGAGCTCCAGACAGCGCCGTCCTATATCTCGACCATCCTATTGGAGCCCGGCGAGACGGTGCTGGACATTGCCGCCGGCGATACGACGCGCTGGATGGTGTCGCAGACGCTGACTGGTTCGGGCGAGACCGGCCGCACACTGATCATCGTCAAACCGCTGGCGGCCAAACTGAAAACCAATATCGTGCTCGCAACCGACCGGCGGGCCTACTTGATCGAGGCGGTTTCGGTCGCCGGCGACACCTACACCGCGCAGGTCGCCTGGTCCTATCCGAAGCCTGCGGCCGCAGAACTGCCGCCGCCGCCCGTCCTGAACTATGGCTATGACATCACGCCGCCGCGCCGCAGCGCGCCGGTCTGGACACCGGTCAGCGTCTGGGATGATGGCAAGAAGACCTGGATTGCATTCAGCTCGAACGTTGCGGCCGCCGATATGCCGCCCCTGTTCGTGCGGACGGGGGAAGGACTTGAACTCGTCAACTACCGCGCCGAAGGCCAGACCTATGTGGTCGACCGCATTTTCGACCGGGCGGAGCTGCGCCTCGGCCAGAAGAAGCCCATCGTCGTGCGCATCGACCGGCAGGAAGCGGCCCGCCCATGACAACCGCGGCCCAATCGCCTCAATCGGCAAGTCCCGTCGACATCCGCGCCCGCGCGCCGTCGCCGAAACGCCTGTCGCGCCGTGTGCTGATGACCGGCGCCGGCGTATTCGGCGCAGCTGTGGTCTTTGCCGTGCTCACGGGTCTCTCGGACCGGCCTGCGAATGCCGGACCTGCGGCGCCGGATCCCCGCGCCGTGGCCACCGCCAACCTGCCGGAAGGCCTCGCATCGATGCCGGCGGATTATTCCAAGACACTGGCGCTGCCCGCCCGGGACCCGAACGCGCCGCGTGACATGCTCTGGGGCGATGCCGGCCCGCCAGAATGGTTCGGCCTGGAGGAGGATCTCTACCTGCCGGAAGACAGCGGTTGGTCCGACATGCCGGAGGAGGAGAGTTACGAGACCACGCCTGAACCCGCGCCCGCAACCTACCGCGCCGAGGCACCTGCGCCGCTCTTCTTCGAGCAGCGCTCGGAACCGGCGAGCGCGGCCAACCTCAAGGGCGATGCCCCCGGCACCTATCGCCCGCCTGCCACACCCTATGAGCTGCAGGCCGGCACCGTGATCCCGGCGGCGCTCGTCACAGCGGTAAATTCTGATCTGCCGGGCAAGGTCATCGCGCAGGTCACGGCGCCGGTCTATGACAGCGTCACGGGTGATCATCTCCTGATCCCGCAGGGCGCGCGTCTCATCGGCACGTATGAGAGCGAAGTACTCTACGGCGACACGCGCGTGTTTCTCGGCTGGGACCGGATCATCATGCCGAATGGCTGGTCATTGGACCTTGGCGGAATGGCCGCGACGGATCCCAGCGGCGCAGCCGGCATATCGGACAAAACCGACAACCACCTCGGCCGTCTCGGCGGCGCAATCGCGCTTTCGGCGGTGCTCAGCATCGTCGCCAACGAAGCAGAAAGCGACGACGATCAGGGTTTCACCCGCAGCCTCGGCGACGCCGCCGCCCAGGAAGCCGCCCGCACCGGCGGCCGCATCGTCGACCGCGAACTCACCATTCGCCCTACCCTGCGCGTGCGCCCAGGTGCGCCCCTGCGCGTGCTGGTGACAAGTGATCTGACGCTGAGCCCATATGACGAATGAGATCCGAGCAAAAAGGCGCCTAAGCAAGGTCGCCTGCGACCCTCAGCGTTTGCGCGCGTTGCGTGAGAACGATTCCTGTCTGCTGTGACACATGCATAGTGTCTCGAAGTCGCCAATTTAGCGAGAATGTGATGACCAACCCGGCAAGCGATCCCAACCAGATGCTCAGTACACAGGACGCGGCTGCCCTGCTTGGCCTGCAGCCCTGCACGCTTGCCGCCTGGCGGGAAGACGGCTCTCAGCCTGGCCTTGCCTTCTTCAAACTCGGCAAGGCCGTACGCTATCGGTACGCCGATCTCCTCGCCTTCATTGAAACCCGCAAAGCATCGAGTACTCTAGTCGCGCGCCGGAATGCGGCTTCCGTCGCACCGACAAGGACTCCGAAAAAGATGGGTTCGTCTAAACCCCCTCCTTCGCCGGTTTCGCGCGAGGAGCCGACGCCTGCCGTCAAGACGGCCCCTGGGCGAAGACAAGCCAAGCGCGGAGAAGACCGCCAACAGTCACTCTTCTGAAATCAAGCGTTCAGCTTGGCCTAAGACGCCGACGGTGATCGGTGCGCCAATACACCGACTTCGTTCGCAGAATCGTTCAAGGGTCGGCTGCGGGACGAGTGCCTCAACGAGCATCTGTTCGACCGACTTAGCGAAGCTCGCTGCATCATCGAGACGCGGCGAATAGATTACGACACCGTCCGTCCACATACATTCCTTGGCGGCCTCGCCCGGGCTGTGTTCGCCGACAACACCAGGCGCGCCCGTCCAGCTTCGTCTGAGCGACGCAAGAGCTCCGCTCAGCGGGCCTTGACCACCAACCCCCAACCAGAAGGAAAGGCGAACGGAGTCTCCAAATAAACGGCCCGGATCAGGGGGCTGGGTCAAGGGACGGGCGCAAACCCTGCCAACCCGAAGGGCGCGGAGCTGCAGGAACGAAGAGACGAAGCGAGCGGGGTTGCGGCTGGCGCGGCGTCGGTCAGGATTCCCGAAATGAAGGCTGCAATGTTGCTAGCGGTTTGTATTGCGCCAAGGGACTGCGACTATCCTCGACGACAGACCCCGCCTCTACGCTGCACCGCAGCAATCGATGTCGAGAACTAGTCGATCGTGAACGACGGTTGATACGTACGATTGCCTTTACGATCGAAGTCGTATTCGTAAATGACACACGGCCCAAGACCTTGGTGATGTTGCCCCAAGAAGAAAAGCAAGCTGTTGGGGCATGAAGCAAAAATGTGAACGGGCGTTTCGGGCGTGCGAACTTTCAAAGCCCGTACCTCGTTTGCCACTTGCTCTGCCAAAGCAGCGCTATGCGCCCCGCCCGCAACTACTTGTTGCCCTGCTCCAGTCGGCAGTACGAAGGATACTAACATCCCCACTTTCGGAAGCGAAGCGCCAGCATAGTCCCGCACGTTAGTATCGACTGAACGGGAAACGCCGATGCCAACGGCTATGTCTGCGCCATCACCCAGTTTATGCTGTGCCTGAAAAAACGATGGGCCCTGTGTGCCGTCTGAAGCCGTCCAAATTCTTGGGCCAATCTGCCCCTTCTGATAAAGCTCAACTTCGACGGAGGATTTCAAATCAAGAGTCTTCCCAGCGAGAAAGGCAATGGAGGCGTGCGCGTCCAAAATGAGGCGTAGTCGCGGGGACGACTTCACTTTCAGGCGGAGAAAGTTTTCAACGAGGGGTCCGATGTCTCTTTGCCAATCGAGATCATCGCGAAGATAGCGCTCACGAAATTGGTCAGTTAGCAAAAGCGTGTTTGAAGGCGTAGCACCATAGACGTCCGCTGACGGGCCAAGAAAGCTACGGATCGCGACCGGAAGAAATGCACCATCGGCGGGAATGAACCCGGCCTTTAGCCCTTCGTCATCACACATTTTGTTGAACGCGGCGGGAGTTAGCCCATTCAATCCCCGCGACTTTAATCGCCTCGCTAGTTCGTCAAAACGAAAATCGGAATCTGCCGCGTTGACACGAAGGCCTAAACCGCTTGCTCTTTCCTCGATTTCTTGACGCATCCGCTCAAGGGACGAGTAGCCAAAGTGGATGCGAAAGCCTTCTAGGACTTGGCGAAGCTCTTCATCTGACGAGAAGGCAAGATGCTCTCTCCATAACTTCCGAACCTTGCCCATGCGACTGCGGTCGCCGGTGTTATCAAACAGCTTCTCGATGAGAAGCGATCGATCATTGTTGGAAATGATCGCTCCCAACGGATCATCCTCCTTGATTTGATCCGGCGTGACGAACGAAAACAGACTTGATGGAGGTGCTGTTTTCTTCGCATCTCTCAGACGCTCCAGAAGGGAAACCGCTGTTGCTCCAATGAATGGTGGGTTTACCAAATCGGCATAACCAAACCGCCCAGCGGCGGTGACGTGAAATTTAATCTGGTGATAGTCCGCTGAAACACGGTTGGGGCCAGGTCCTGGAATTGGCGGATCGTATTTGACGATCACATCATCGAAGGCTTTTGGACCATCGGCCTCGAACGTGACTTCGGCGACGCACGAATCGGGACGGGCGAGCTTCAAGGCGTTCAGCCAGAAGAACCGCGACTGATAGTTATCGCCGTGCCAACGAGCTTCGGGGGCGCTAGCCATTTTGATCTTTCAGCGATGAGTGGGTGGCCGCTTTCATGGCCGATTACGAGAGCGGAAACTTGGGGCCAAACAGATTGCGCCAAGCCTGCAGAGCTTCGCCATTACGGCCCTTGCGCGCAAGATCGATCGCATTGTCTGCTTCTTTCGCCGCCGCCAGAAGCAAGGTGCGGGCGCGCTGCTTACGAGCGGCATCCATTCCATTGCTCACCGGCGGCCCCAGACCCGCAGGGTCTGCCCACTCGTCGAAGACGCGATCGGCAAGGGTATGAAAGAGCGCCTGAATTTCGCGGGCGAAGCTGCCGCCCCAGGATCCGTAGAGGCATTGAAGCGCCATGACCTCAATCAGGAAGGATTGCTTCACCGGCTTATCCGGCCCGTGCTTCTTGGTGTTGTTGTTCCAGTATTTCATCATCCGAACGATGCCCTTCCATTCGTTCGAAAACGCCTGGTGGGCCGCGACGGCTTTCGCCTCGTGTATCTTCGGATTGGTCTTGATCCACTTGCCAGTCTCGGTATCTGGGATTTCGTAGTTATCGCCCGCCGTGAAGGCTGGAACAGCGTCGATGCTCAGGATGCGGTAGTCAGTGTTGTCGTCGTCATCGGCTTTTACGCCGAAGTTAATGTTGACCGACCGACCCTGTTTGCGAAGAGCCGCCGCGCCGTACTTCTTTTCCAGAGCGTCGTAGAAAGCATCGACAACCACAGAAGGCGTTTTGTCACGATACTTCGAGCGCTCCGAATCCTTCAGCACGAAAAAGATGTCGATGTCCTTCAGCGGCTTCGATTTCGTGTTGCGCTTATAAGAGCCGGTGAGAAACCCCTGACCTTCTATGGCGAACTTCGTCACCATGTAATCGCGCACCTCATAGTGGCGATCGGAGGCATTCTTTTGCTCCTTGTCGTTGAGCTCAAGACGGCTTTTGAATTTCTGAAATGCTTCTTCAACAGTGATCATCCCACTTTCCTCCAGTAGGATGTGTTGGCAGCGAGACCATTGTGGTTGACGGTCGAGCCCATGCTCTGCCGGACAAACCCTGCCGTCGATAGCATCGTCGCATCACCCCAGCCCTGCACGTAAGGCTCGCCGGGGTTTGTGCGCAGGAACACGCGATACTTTGCAGACGAAGGCGCAATCCCCGCCTTTCTGATGTGGTACTTGAGGAGATCGGTGTCGGTGTAGAAATTGCCGTCGTCGTTCGCCGCCCATTCGTAGACCACGTCGATATCCCACCGCGTGATCAACTCATTGGTGTGGGGATGATAGATTTCGAGCATGACCTTGGTGAGGTGCTTGCTGTCGAGCCAGGCGCGGATCGCGCGGCTGTTGCTTTCCCACCCATTCCAGAATTCTTCAGGGTTGAGTTCGCTGAGGACGATGATGTCCTTCAGGCTTTTGAGGATGTTATCGGCAACGTAGGTGACCGAATACGCGTAGGTGTTGACTGAAACTGCACTCATTGGCCCAAGAACCCTTTCACATCGAGGACAAGACCTCCCGACCCTGCGGCCACGGATGAATCGTCAGCTACAATCGCCCCCGCTTTGTCACGCGCAGTAATCCGTGTGCTGTGCGTCTTCAGAGCCTTTTGAACCCAAGAGAGATCGCTCTGCTCGCACGGAAGGGAGATCGACCATTCCCCTGCCAACGGCTCAAAGCCCAGCGCATCTTCGTTCGCCTCGTCGCCTTCGATGGCACAATCGTCATAAAGACAATAGATGCGGGTACGCGGCCCATCGCAGGTTATGACGATTGGCGCGTCTTTCGGTGCTCGGTCAGCAATGATGCTAGAAGCGATCCCCGCAACAGCCATCAATTCGTTTCGCCGTGATCCTGGCAAGCCCTTCGTCAAAAGATCAACGATCGCCTCCCAAGTCTTTTGGGCTTCGCGTTTGGGCGTGCTAACAAATGTACGGCGGACTACCGTGCTCATTTTCTTTTTGCCCCTTCTCCGCGACTTACTTTTGCCAGTTGCGCCGCAGCGAGCAGGTGCTCTCCCGTGACTTTGTTTGGGTCCATCGCCACCTCGGTTGTCGCGGCCAAAGCGTTTGCGACCATCTTGCGAATGGCGCGTCCATCAAGACCAACGCATTCGGCGGCACAGCGCGCGAAAAGCGGAGACGAGACGAGCCGCGCAACCGACGGATAGGTCCGCCCCACTCCGGCGAGGCAATCCCGCAAAATCTGCTCGCAGGCCTCCTTCCCGGGAAGTGGCACGCGAACAACGAGATCACACCGCGATGTAAAAGCACTATCGACGGCTTCGGGGAAATTGCTCGTCGCAAGAAAGAGCAGATTAGGAAAGCGATCTGCGAGAGCATCAAGTTGAACCAGTACCGCATCTGTCGCGCGGTGGATATCAATCGGGTTGGCATCGAGGCTCAACCTCGAGCGATCAACAGCTAACGTTTCCACCTCATCCAGCAAAACGATTGTTGGGCCCGTCATCGCAGCCTCTGCAATAGCCTGCGAGAAAAGATCGGACACGGCTTTTTGCGTCTTACCCATAGCCGAGCTCGTGAGGGTGTGCGGTTCAACTTCCAGAAGCCTAAAACGACCACCTGAGAATGCTTGAGCAGTTCGGTGCGCGAGCCCTCGCGCGAGCGACGTCTTGCCAGTGCCAGGCTCGCCGGTCAGCAGAATTACGCCGTGAAGCGGGATGACCGTGCGGTCGACTTTCGAACGCATTGTAAAGTTTAAGACTGCCTGCGAAAGCAGTTGGCTCTTCACCCGCTCGTCCATGATGATGGAATCCCAGAGCGCCCCGAGCGCGGGATCTGGCAACGCGCGGGCGCGGTGGATTCCCTTGGGCAGGTCATTCTCGTGGGCCTGCAGATGCGGAGCGTTCTTAGTCATGGTTCAGTGCCTTTCTGCCGGCGTGATTAAGATCACCGGTGATCTTTTGTCGGCCCTAACCCTTCGGGGGGAACGGGTCTTTTCCGTAGCTCCAGGCTTCTCGGAATTTCCCGTCTTCGCCCTGGATGCGAAGCTCTGAGGATTGGTTCTGGGCGATGGATCGACCGTGTTGGATCGCCTCACCTTGGGTCGCGTGTTTTGACGTCAGCCGACTGCTGCCCTCTCCCCGCACACCCCAGCCATTGCCATTGCGAACAACGTACTGATTCTTCTTCATTTTTTTCTCCGAATATCTTCGCTTTTGCAGTGAAAAGACTTGAATCATCTTCCTCATTGGTTTACAATTATACAGAACAATTAGAAAACGTCAACCTTTAGGTTTACGGGAGAAATTCAATGTTTGGACAAAGGCTAAAACTCGCGAGAAAGCGCGCCGGACTGTCGCTCCGTGACCTCTCCGACCGCCTCGAACAAAAGGTGAGCGCTCAAGCGATCGGCAAGTACGAATCCGGAAAGATGTTTCCGAGTTCGAGCGTTCTTGTAGCACTTGGAAAGTCGCTGGATGTTGATCTGGACTTTCTGACCAGTGCCCAGGTCGCAGACCTGTGCGGGGTCGAATTTCGGAAGAACGCAAAGACTCGCGCGGTTGATACTGCGCGCGTTGAAGCCTCGGTTATCGACCATGTCGAACGCTACTTAGCGATCGAGGACGTTTTGCAGGTAGCGAGCCATTCACATGAGCTTCCGCCAAGCAACCCAATTGAAATTGCTAGCTTCGAAGAAGCGGAAGAATTGGCCAACCAGCTTCGCGTTTCGTGGAAGCTCGGCACCGATCCCCTGCCGAGCGTTGTGCGCCTTCTTGAAGAACGTGGCATCAAAGTTCTTGCTCTAGACCTGCCGCGAACTTTTTCAGGACTGACTTGCGAAGTGAAGCGGCAGGGAGATTTGCCGCCGATACCTGTGATCGTCGTCAGCACTGGTTTCTCAGTTGAACGAAGACGGTTCACTTTGTGCCACGAACTTGCGCACCGTGTAATCAGCGGCGTCAAAGCCACTCTTGACCACGAGAAGGCGATGCATCGTTTTGCATCGGCCTTCTTGATGCCTGCTGATAGCATTCGCGCAGAACTCGGGGAAACTCGGCAAGCTATCGCGTATGAAGAGTTTCGCCGGATCAAAAGGATTTACGGCGTATCCGCCGCCGCTCTTCTCATTCGACTTCGCGATCTAGGAATCTTGAGCGCGAACCAATGTTCCTATGTGTTCGAGAATCAGGGGAAGACTTGGAGAACTATCGAGCCTGATCCGCTCGATCCCGAAGGTGAAACCGGCAAGGCGGAGCGCCCTGAGCGGTTTGAACGTCTCGTCTACCGCGCGTTAGCGGAGCGGTTGATCTCGCTCCCAAAGGCGGCAGCGCTTTTGAGAAAGCCTGCTCACGACGTTCAGATTGCGATACGAGGACCGTCCCTACCAGATGCGCATCGTAGTTAATGATACATCGATCCTGATCGATCTCAGAAAGGCAGAGCTCCTCACATCAGCCCTGCTTCTTCCTTACAGATTCCAAGTTGCGTTGCCGCTGGTGCAAACCGAACTCGTGGATTTTACCGAAGCCGATTTTGACGACCTACAAACTCGCGGATTGGAAGTTATCGATCTCGCACCTGAGCAAGTTGGCCGCGCAATCACCCTTCGAGCAAGCAGCGCTAGCATGAGCATAAACGACTGCTTCAGCGTTATCTTGGCTGAAGACTCGGAGGACTCCATCCTGTTGACGGGTGATCAAACTCAGCGTCGCAATGCCCAAGCGAGGGGGATCGAGGTTCATGGCGTGCTATGGGTATCAGACGAGCTTCTAAGAACTGGAGTGACGAGCTATAGCGACCTACTCGATGGGCTTGAGAGGCTGCTGGCGGACCCTGTCGTTTTTCTTCCTGAAGCTGAAGTCACGCGTCGCATCAAAACGCTTCGTACACTGTTGAATCGTTCCTAGATGCGTTCTTCAGCTCTCGCCATTTACAAGCCGTGCAAAAAGATGACGGCCGGCTGCGCATGCGCCGCCGCCGAGAAGATAGCCCGCTTGTCGTTCTTGAGCACCTTGAGCCATGAGCCGATGTAAGCGGCATGATCGGCGCGGTCTTCCAACACGATCCCGAGATCAGCACACAGGAACGACGCGCCAAGTTCGGCCACCAACTCTTCCCGCGCATAACCTTCGTCGCCCCAACGCTTCTGATCGAAGCTGCGATCAAGTCGTGATTTCGGGGAAGTCCAGTGCGTGCATTCGTGTGCGAGTGTCGCATAACAACCCTGTGCATCGCGGAAATTCTCAAACGCTGGCATTTGGATATAGTCCGGCCCAGGAGCAAAATAGGCACGATCGCCGCCGTGACGAACATCTGCGCCTGTCGCACGGAAGAATGCTTCGCACTTTGCGATACGCGCATCGGGATTGGGAACGATTTCCCGCTTCGCATAAAAGTGCGCGGGCAGGCCATCGATCTGATCGATATTGAACACGGTGTAGGATTTCAGGAAGGGAATGTTGCGCTCCCGCTCCTCGCCGCGGGATGCATCGGCTTCGGTCTTGGTGATGGAAGATGCGAAGACAACGGGAGTTCCCTTCTCGCCCTTGCGGATTGCTCCGCCAAGCTCCAGTGCCTGCTTGAAGGTCATCCACATTGGAGACGAGAACCCTCGCTCCATTGATGAACACCAGAGGGTGAGAACATTGATGCCGGCGTAGGGCAATCCGTTGTGCCGAAGCGGGCGAAAGACCGCGCCTTGCGCCGATTGCCACGGCTGGGTCCAGGGTTTCACACCCGCTTCGAGATGCGCGACGATCTGATCTGTAATGCGGGTGTAGATGTCGCTTGATTTTGCGTCCTTGGCTTTCATGTCCGGCTCCTTTCGCTGGGGTTTTCCTCAAGACGCGATGGAGAAGGACGGAGGGGTGAGCCGATCGGTCACGCCAAAGGCGGGAACGGCCAACACGGGGGCGCAGCCCTGGCGCGGGCAGGCCGTTGACCGAACGGCGCCTCCGGCCAGATTGAGCGTTGATATTGAGGACGCCCCGCAAAGCGGGCCAGCGCCGCCCAAGGACAGCGATCGCCGCCATCAACCCGTAATTGCATTGATTTCAGACGATATTCCCGCTAACTATGAGCAGGGCTGGATGGTCGCATCTGCGCAGTATGCGCTCCGTGCCGAACACCGCTAAAATCGAGAATCAACAACCCCGAGGGGAACCTATGCTCAACGGCGAGATACGCAGCAAGATTGACCGACTGTGGGATGCCTTTTGGGCGGGCGGCATCGCGAACCCGATCGAGGTTATCGAGCAGATCACTTATCTGCTCTTTCTGCGCCGTCTCGATGATCTGCACACGGTCGAAGAGCTGAAAGCCACACAGCTTCGGCGTAAGATGGAACGCCGCATCTTCCCAGAGGGTGCGAACGAAAAAGGTAAAGCTTTCGAAGACCTGCGCTGGTCGCGTTTCAAGAACACGGATGCGGCGACGATGTACGAAACCGTCTCGGATCACGTCTTCCCGTGGCTTCGTGCGCTCGGCGGTTCGGGCACGTCGTATGCGCGCCACATGAAAGATGCGCGCTTCACGATTCCAACCCCTGCCCTGCTCCTAAAGGTGGTCGACCTCATCGCAGAGATTCCGATGGAAGACCGCGACACCAAGGGCGACCTTTATGAGTACATGCTCGGCAAGATCGCCTCAGCGGGACAGAACGGACAATTCAGAACGCCGCGTCACATCATCCAGTTGATCGTGGAACTGATGGAGCCAAAGCCCACCGACGTGATCGTAGATCCCGCGTGCGGCACGGGTGGCTTCCTGGTTGCGGCAGGCGAATATGTCCGCACACACCACCCCGAGGCCCTTCGCGATGATAAGCTGCGAAAGCATTTTCACGAGAAGCTGTTTCACGGATTTGATTTTGACAACACGATGCTACGCATCGGTGCGATGAACATGATGCTTCACGGCGTCGAAAGTCCCGCAATCGACTATCGCGACAGCCTCGCACAGGATCACGCCGGCGATCTCGAAACCTACACGCTGGTTCTCGCTAACCCGCCTTTTGCCGGATCGCTGGACTACGAGGCGACGGCGAGAGATTTGCTCGAAGTCGTCAAAACAAAGAAGACAGAGCTCCTATTCCTCGCCCTCTTCTTGCGCCTTCTCAAACCAGGCGGGCGCGCAGCGGTGATCGTGCCGGACGGTGTGCTCTTCGGCTCTTCCAAGGCACACAAGGAACTGCGACGCATTCTGGTCGAAGACCACAAGCTCGATGCAATCATCAAACTTCCATCAGGTGTTTTCCGTCCGTATGCAGGCGTCTCCACCGCAATCGTGTGTTTCACCAAGACGAATTCGGGCGGTACAGATCAGGTATGGTTCTATGACGTCCAAGCTGACGGCAAATCACTCGACGACAGACGAAACGACCTTGTGCCCGACGAGAAGCTAGGTCCTACGCCTCGCGAAAAACTGAGTGCGGAGGAGCATACAAAAAACAATCTACCTGATGTTCTAGCCCGCTGGAAAATCCGCGCCACCATGGAACTCAAGAACCCACGCACAGCGCAAAGCTTCTGTGTGTCCAAGGCCGAGATAGAAACGCAGGGGTACGATCTGTCACTGAACCGTTATCGCGAAGTGGTTCACGCGGAGATCGGGCAAATCCCACCCCGTCAAATAATCGCCGAACTGAAGCAGCTCGAAGCGGATATCGCGGACGGCCTCGCCGAACTGGAAAGGATGGTGGGATGAAGGCTGGCTATAGAACTATTCCGCTAACAGAGGCCTTTTGGTTTCAGGAAGGCCCTGGCGTCCGAAATTGGCAGTTCCATTCGGACGGCGTCAAACTGCTTAACGTCGGGAATATCTTACCTGAAGGTACCATCGATTTATCCAAGACTGATCGCCATTTGTCCGAAATCGAAGCGTATGGGAAATACGCTCATTTTCTTGCGGACGCTGGCGATCTAGTCATGGCGAGCTCCGGCATCTCGTTTGATCCAGATGGCTATCTTCGTACGAAGACGGCGTTTGTCGAAGAAAGCCATTTGCCGCTTTGCATGAATACAAGCACTATCCGTTTCAAGCCCGCTAACGACGGCTACTCACTTCGTTTCCTTCGTCATTGGTTGGCATCCGTAGAGTTTCGCAAGCAAGTTAGCAAGTTTGTGACCGGTAGCGCACAGTTGAACTTTGGACCCTCGCACTTGAAGGCGATGGAAATAACAATTCCTACTCTGACAGAGCAGCAGCGGATTGCGACGGTCCTTGATGCCGCCGATGCGCTCCGCGCCAAACGCCGCGCTGCAATCGCCAAACTCCACACTCTGGCTCAATCCATCTTCACCGAGATGTTCCGAACAGAATTGAGCTCACCTGATCGAGTGCCACTCGCCCCACTCTTGGAAGAATTCCGATATGGGACTTCAACCAAGTCCGCCACCCATGGCTATCCAACACTTCGCATTCCAAACGTTGTCGGTGGTGCCATAGATGCTTCTGAACTGAAGTTTGTCCCACTCGACGATCCCGAGTTTCAGCGCATCAAACTCCGCGATGGCGATGTGCTGTTCGTGAGAACCAACGGCAACCCCGATTACGTCGGAAGATGCGCCGTGTTCACTCACGCTCAAGCGAACGCCGCCAGACACCAATCCAACGACTGGGCTTACGCGTCATATCTTATTCGCGCGCGTGTAAAATTAGACCGACTCAATCCGTGGTTCCTGAAGGCTTTCCTCCACCATCCTGAAGGCAGAAAGGCGTTGAAAGACCGCTCGAAGACATCTGCGGGGCAATTCAACATTAACACCGATAGCCTTGGCTCAATTCCCATTCCCCTTGTGCCTCTCGAAAAGCAGACAATTTTTGAACAAGCGTCATCGCGCATAGCACCAATACATCTGAATTATAGTCGATCCCAGCGAGAGCTTGATGTTCTCTTCGCCTCCCTCCAACATCGAGCTTTCCGAGGCGAGTTGACTGAGACCGATGAGGCGGAGATCGCCGCATGACGCACTTCGCCTTCCTCGAAACCGAATGGGCTGAGATCGCCACGGATGCGAGAAAGGCGGAGACTGCCGCGCAACCTGATCCGCGCACAGCATGTTTCTACGCACGCCGCGCATTGGAGCTGTCCGTACAATGGCTCTACCGTGTAGAGCCATCTCTGAAAGAGCCCTACGATACATCGCTGTCTTCCCTAATCCACGCACCTGAATTCAGGAAGCTCGTCGGCCCTGGCATCCTGACCAAAGCGAAGCTGATCAAGGATTTGGGGAACACGGCTGTCCACACGACACGCGCGCTTCGTCCGCAGGACGGCACCACCGCTGTGCGGGAGCTGTTTCATTTCACCTACTGGCTTGCGCGCACGTATGGCCGCAAATCGCGGCCTGATCCTGCACTCACCTTCCGTCTTGATCTCCTGCCGAGCACGGCTGTTCCCTCTCATACGCAAGCGCAACTCCAAAAGCTTCAGGAGCAACTTGCCGAACGTGACCGCAAGCTCGAAGAACTTACCAAGGGCAAAGCCAGCCTCGAAGCAGAGATTGCCGCCGAGCGTGCTGCGATCGCCGCCGCCAAAGCAGAGAACGCGAAAACACCTGGCGATCACGACTATAGCGAAGCCGAAACCCGCGACGCTTTCATTGACTTGCTGTTGCGCGAAGCCGGCTGGACGCTCAGCAACCCGCAAGACCGAGAATACGAAGTCGAAGGCATGCTCAACACGAAAGGCATTGGGTATGTGGATTATGTGCTTTGGGGCGCGGATGGCAAACCGCTCGGGCTCGTCGAAGCCAAGCGCACCAAGCGCGATGCGCGCGAAGGACAACAGCAAGCAAAGCTCTATGCCGATTGCCTGGAGAAGAAATTCGGGCAGCGTCCGATCATATATTACACCAATGGCTACGAGCATTGGATTTGGGATGACGACGCCTACCCTGCCCGCTCTATTCAAGGCTTCCACAAGCGCGATGAATTGGAGCTGATGATCCAGCGGCGCAAAACGCGCCTGCCGCTAAAATCCTTAGAGATCAGTTCGGATATCGTCGAGCGTCATTATCAGACGCGTGCGATCCGCAAGATCGGCGAAGCCTTCGAGACGGATTGCGACCGCAAGGCACTGGTGGTCATGGCGACCGGCGCGGGCAAGACCCGCACAGTGATCGCACTCACAGATTTGCTAATGCGCGCGAATTGGGCGAAGCGTGTTCTGTTCCTCGCTGACCGCGTCGCACTGGTGAACCAGGCGGTCAAAGCCTTCAAGGCGCACTTGCCGTCCGCCGCGCCAGTCAACCTCGTTACCGAGAAGACAGCTCAAGGCCGCGTCTACGTCTCGACCTATCCGACGATGATGGGGCTGATCAACGAAGTGGACGGTGAACGCCGCTTTGGTGTCGGTCATTTCGATCTTATCGTGGTCGATGAAGCGCACCGCTCGATCTATCAAAAGTATCGCGCGATCTTTGACTACTTCGATTGCCTTCTTGTTGGCCTCACGGCCACTCCGAAAGATGAGATTGATCACAACACTTACGGCTTGTTCGATGTTGAGGACGGTGTGCCGACCGATGCCTATAGCCTCGATGAAGCCGTGAAAGACGGTTACCTTGTACCACCTAAATCTGTCTCAGTGCCTCTGCGCTTCTTGCGCGAAGGCATCAAGTACGATGACCTTTCCGACGAAGAGAAAGACCGTTGGGACGAAATCGACTGGGATGAAGAGGGAAACATTCCCGACGAGGTCAGCGCCGCCGCGCTGAACCAATGGCTCTTTAATACGAGCACGGTCGATGGTGTCCTTGCGACACTGATGACGGACGGCATCAAGGTTGCGGGCGGGGATCGGATCGGAAAGACGATCATTTTCGCCAAGAACCATGATCACGCCGTGTTCATTCAAGAACGGTTCGACAAAGCCTATCCACATCTCAAAGGGCATTTCGCCCGCGTCATCGACTTCAAGACAGAATATGCTCAGTCCTTGATCGATGATTTCTCCAAGAAAGACGGTGGGCCACATATCGCAATATCGGTCGATATGCTCGATACGGGCATTGACGTTCCTGAGGTTGTAAACCTCGTCTTCTTCAAGATCGTGCGCTCCAAGACGAAGTTCTGGCAGATGATCGGACGCGGCACACGGCTCTGTCCGCACCTTTTTGGTCCCGATCAGCACAAGACCCAGTTCGCGGTATTCGACTTCTGCGGCAACTTAGAATTTTTCAGCCAGAACCCTGACACGATCAATAAATCGGCGACTGCTTCCATTGGAAAACGTCTCTTCGCAGCGCGTCTGTCTTTAATCGCCGAACTGGACAAGAAAAGCAGTGTTTTGATCCACGATGTGCCGCCAAAACCAAAAGGCACTCGTGAAGATCCTGCCGAGTGGACAGGCGAAGACGATGCGCCGCTCAACGAAGAGAGCATCCGCAACGAGCTTGTCTCGTACCTGCGCGGGGATATTGATTCCATGAACCTCGACAACTTCGTGGTTCGTCCCAAGCGCCAATATGTCGAGAGCTGGCGTGTTACTGAACGGTGGGAGCGGCTGGCTGACGATGAGCGCCACGAGTTATTGCAGCATGTCGCTGATCTTCCGACGGAACGGGCGACAGAAGATGAAGAGGTCAAACGGTTTGACCTGATGGTCTTTAGTTGCGAGCTGGCACTATTGCGCAGCGAAAATCGCTTCGAAAAACTCCGCGAGAAAATCAAGGAAATCGCCGAGGCGCTTGAGGCGCAATCCACGATCCCTATGATCGCGGCAGAACTCGATCTCATCCAAGAACTTCAAACCGATGCCTGGTGGCAGGACGTCACGCTTCCGATGTTGGAGCGGATGCGCAAGCGGCTTCGTCTTTTGGTTCGCCTCGTAGAGCGATCGAAGAAGAAGATCGTTTATACCGACTTCGAAGATGAGCTGGGCGTTCCGACCGAAATCAACCTTCCAGGTGTGTCTGTCGGAATGGACTTTGAACGGTTTCGGATGAAGGCGCGGCATTATCTCAAATCCCACGAGGATCATGTCGCCGTTCACAAGCTGCGCCTGAATCAGCCACTGACGCAAACCGACCTATCCGAGCTTGAGCGCATCCTGCAGGAGGTTGCCGGAGGGGAAGCGGCATTGGTGGCGAGGGCCCGCCAAGAAGGACTGGCGCTATTCGTGCGCTCGCTTGTCGGCCTTGACCGTGCGGCAGCGAAAGATGCCTTCGCAAGGTTTTTGGACGGTCGAACGCTCACCAGCGCGCAGCTTCATTTCCTTAATATGATCATCGACCACCTCACACAGAACGGGGCTATGGAGCCGGACAGGCTTTATGAGTCCCCGTTCACCGATGCCAGCCCGAGCGGCGTCGCAGGGGTCTTCGCCCCCGCTGAGGTGACGGAGCTGATCGCTGTTTTGGAAACCTTCAAAGCAAACGCTGCATGACCATACAGACTGTCAGTTTGACTGGATATGTGATGTGGACGGGGCCAAAGGCGTGAATAGGGCTTGCTGAGCCTATCGGCCGAATACCCCCCCGTTCCCTGCCCTTGCTTGAGTGCGCGCATGCTAGGCTGCTTCTGCAAAGTGAAGCGTCAAGCCGCGGCAATCGCCGCCACGTGTTGGCCGGCGACCCCTTCCCCCAAAAAGCCGACCTTTCCCGACCATCGCAGATCATCCCAGAGCCCCAACCGGGGCACCAGTGGGGCACGGGCATTTTTGGCTTTTTCCGAGAAGGCGCTAAAGCCTTGTTTTTAATGGTGCACCCGAAGAGATTCGAACTCCTGACCCCCAGATTCGTAGTCTGGTGCTCTATCCAGCTGAGCTACGGGTGCATGGCCATTTCAAGGAGCGGACACATACAGGCGTGCCCTCGCGCTTGCAAGCCACAAACATCGGGTGTCGTTACTCTGGCGGCGGCGTGTCGGCGGACGCGTCTTCCGGCCCCGAAACTTCGCCCGGCACCGGCGCGCCGCCGGCCGGATCCTGAACGATTTCAAGCCCTTCGGAAGCCGGCACTTCCGGACCGGGGCGGGCCGCCGGATTGATCACATCCTCCATCCAGTCCGAATAGGCGGAGACGCGCATGTAAACGCCGGGGTTGGCCGGATCGCCGCAACCGAGGCCCCAGCTGACCACGCCGACCTGCAGGGGCCCGGCGGGGGTGCGCAGCACGAGCGGGCCGCCACTGTCGCCCTGACAGGCATCGGATCCACCGGTTCCGGCGCAGAGCTGCGTGACCGGATCGACCGTCACGCCGGCAAAGGTATCGGCCAATCCGGCAGCGGCCAGACCGTCCTCGATGCGCTGCGCACAAACCTCCGGCTGCAAGGGCGGGATGTAGCCTTCCTGAAGTATCAGTGAGCCGGCTTCAACCTGCCGGCCGCTGCGGGTCACGCCGCCCTCACCCTGCGCCCCTTCCCCCTTGCGGCCATAGCCCGCCGCCCAGACATCCGCGTACGGATCATACAGTCCGCGCGCCGGGGCCGCAGGCCCGTCGATCGGCATGATGGGCGAAGATGGGTTTCCCGCGAGGCGCAGCAGTGCGAGATCATTGCCGCGCTCCGGCGCGCCCGGCACATAGCCGGGATGGATGATCACGTCGGCCACCGGGAAGGCACTACCTGCCGGAATGGTCCTGAGATCCCCGAGCCCGATCGCCACAGCCACGGCGCCCACCCGTGTTGACTGCCCATCCTCGGCGCGGCTGAACTGCGCAGCACGGCCCGAGGGCTCGACCTGCATGTCTTCGGCGCAATGGGCCGCCGTCAGCACCCAGCCCGGCGCTACCAACGTGCCGCCGCATTCATGATACACGTCGCGGCCAACAATCGTCTGGATCGAAACCATCCCCGGCCATTTCGCCGGATCTGCATCACGGCCGGCGACCATACAACTCGCGAGAAGGACGACGCCCAAGGCCGTCAGGATACAGATTTTCAGAATGCGCATCATGTGGACGCCTCTTGCCTTTCGGACTCGAAAACGCCGCGCGCGATGCTGCGGGCCAGGGTCGAGGCGGCAAGCTCCCCGATCCGGGCAATCTGCAAGGGCCGAGCGCCTTCCAGGCTCCGGTGCGCCGTGGCGAGCACGAACACGACATCGCCGTCCGTCGGGGCAAACACCGGCCGGATCGCCCGCGCCATGCCGGCAAGCGCCATCTGCGCCACACGCTCGGCTTCGTCCCGGGTCAAAGCGGCATCGGTTGCGACACACGCGATCGTCGTGTTCTCGCGGACGCGCGGATCGGCTTTCGCCGCGCCCCAGTCCTCGGCATCGAATGACAGGTCGAGCGCTGGACGCGCGCCGCCAAATTCGCCGCCCATCTCGAACGGCCAGGCCCAGAAGGCCTCGCTGCCGGGCATCCTGACCGAGCCGAAGCAGTTGACGGCCGCCAGCGCGCCGATCGTGAGACCGTCCGCGGCCACGATGCTCGCAGAGCCCGTCCCGCCTGGCGCAAGACCCGCGCGCGCGCCAAAGCCGGCGCCGGCCCGTCCCAGCCCGAACGTGCCGCCCGCAGACTTGTAGGCCGTCCGGCCCAGCTCGGCATAAGGCGCGTGATCGCCCCAGTCCTTGTCGCCGCCATTGGCCAGGTCATAGAGAATCGCCGACGGCACGATCGGGGTTGGCGGAACACCCGGTCTGGGTACCAGCGCGAACCCGCGCCCGTCTGACTTGAGGCCCGACATGACGCCATCGGCTGCGCCGAGTCCAAACGCGCTACCTCCGGCGAGACAGATGGCGTCCGCCCCGCCGACCAGCCGCCCACTGCCCAGCAGGTCCGTTTCCCGCGTGCCCGGACCGCCACCCGCAACCGCAACCGCAGCGACACAAAACTGATCCGGCAGAATCACGGTGACGCCGGTGCGCACACGCGCATCCTCGGCCTGTCCCACCCGCAGGCCCGGAACATCGGTAATGAGGTTGCGCACCCCGGGCTTAGCCATGTTAAGAGCCTTGTCTGCTGAATTGCCTGCTCCGGTCTTTAAGGGCCAAGGGGCGCCCCGCCAAGCAAAGGGTTTCAAATGCGCCAACTGACCGGCCTCACGCTCGCTCTGATGATCGCCGCCTGCGCGCCAGCGCCTGCCATCTCCACGAGCGAGCCGGAGCCACAAAAGGCGGATGAGCCCTGGACCAAGGGCGGCATGGTCGCGGCCGCCAATCCGCTCGCCGTCGAGGCCGGACTCGAAATCCTGCGCGAAGGCGGCAACGCGATCGATGCGGCGATTGCGGTCCACGCAGTGCTCGGCCTCGTCGAGCCGGAGAGCTCCGGCCTCGGCGGCGGTGCATTTCTCGTCTACTATGACCGGGCGAAAGACACCGTCACGGTGTTCGACGGGCGCGAAACCGCGCCGGCTTCCGCTACGCCGGAGCTGTTCTTCAAGGACGGCAAAGCGATGGATTTCGTCACTGCCTGGCAATCCGGGCGGTCGGTCGGCGTGCCGGGGCAGATCGCGCTCTACAAGTCGGCGCACGAAGCCGCCGGGCGCAGCGACTGGGCCACGCTCTTTGATCCCGCCATCCGCCTCGCAGAGGATGGCTTCGCCGTGTCCCCGAAACTTGCCGAGACTCTCGCAAGCTCTCGCCTGCGCGGCGCGATCCGCCTCGACGACAACCCGGTGACCGCCGCCTACTTCTACCCTGAAGGCAAGCCGCTGCCGGCCGGGTTCGTGCGGAAAAATCCTGATTATGCCGCCACGCTCTCGGCGGTCGCCAAGGAAGGACCTTCGGCGTTCTATTCCGGTCCGCTCGCCGCCGAGATCATCGCCGCCACGCAGGACGGCCCGAATGGCGGCGACATGACCCTCACGGATCTGGCGAACTACAAGGTCGCTGTCCGGATGCCCGTCTGCGGCACCCTGCAGAGCGGCTACAATATCTGCTCGGCCCCGCCGCCAAGCTCTGGCGGCGTCGCGCAGAACATGATCATGGGGCTCTACGATTACCTCAAGCCGGTGGCTCAAACCGAGGCTGACGAGCGCCAGTACCTGAAGGCCTTCGTCGACGCGCAGCGCCTCGCCTACGCTGACCGCGACCATTATGTCGCCGACGCCGATCACGTGCCCGTTCCTGTCGCAGAGCTGACTGACCCGGCTTACATCAAGGCGCGCGCGCTGCAGGCCTTCGCGCCGGACGCCAAGGCCGCGCCTGGCGACCCGGGTGTTGTCCTCGGAAAAGCGCCGATGCGCGGTATGTGGGGTGAAGACCCCACTACACCGGGCGCCGGCACCACGCATATTTCCATCATCGACAGAGACGGCAACGCGGTCTCCATGACCGCCACCATCGAAGCCGCCTTCGGCTCATCCCGGATGGCAGGCGGCTTCCTGCTGAACAACGAACTGACCGACTTCTCCCTGACCCCCACGAAGAATGGCAAGCCGGTCGCGAATGCTCCGGGTCCGAACAAACGCCCGCGCTCGTCCATGTCCCCGACCCTCGTCTTCGACGAAACGGGCGACCTCTTCATGGTCACCGGCTCACCGGGCGGCAATTCGATCATCGCCTATGTCGCCAAGACGCTCGTCGGCGTGCTCGAATGGGGCAAGACCGCGCAGGAATCGGTTGCGCTGCCGAACGTCATTGCACGCGGCAACACCATCGGCGTCGAAGTCGATGTTGCGGGCGGCGCCGAAGCCGCTGCCGCCTTGCGTGAACTTGGCTATACGGTCGAGGATCGCACGGGCGAGAATTCCGGTCTGCATGTCATCGTGGTGCGCGACACCGGCCTCGAAGGCGGCGCCGATCCCCGCCGCGAAGGCGTCGCCCTGCCCATCCGCTGAAACGCCGGAACACGCCGCGATGGCCAAGCTCTACTTTTCCTACGCGGCGATGAACGCGGGCAAATCGACCCTCTTGCTGCAGGCGGCCTACAACTACCGCGAACGTGGCATGGAGGTGCTGCTTCTGACGTCGGCCCTCTACCGCGACGCCGCCGACGGGCAGATTTCATCGCGCATCGGCATCGCCGCGGCGGCCACGCTATACACGGCCGAGACTGACCTGTTCGCCCTGATCCAGGATGCCAAGGCACGCGGCCGGCTCGATGCCATCTTTGTGGATGAAGCGCAGTTCCTGACCAAGGACCAGGTCTGGCAGCTCGCCCGTGTCGCGGACCATCTCAGTCTGCCGGTGCTCGCGTATGGCCTGCGCACGGATTTCCGCGGGGAGCTCTTCGAAGGCTCCGCCGCCCTTCTGGCGATCGCCGACAATGTGCGGGAGGTGCGAACCATCTGCGAGTGCGGGCGCAAGGCCACAATGGTCGTCCGCCTCGGCCCGGACGGGCGCGCGCTTACTGAAGGCGAGCAGATCTCCATCGAAAAGACGACCTACGTCTCCCTTTGCCGTCGCCATTGGGAAGAACGCATGGGCCGTTTCCCGCCCGCCTGACCCGGGCGGATATGGCAAAACGGCACGGATTTCGCAGCAAAGCCCCGATGCGCGCACATTCTGGCCACTGAGTCCGGCGACTCTGGAGGTCTGAAGGCCGCTCGAGGAGACCGGCCATGAACCACGAGCCCATGAAGACGAACCTGCCTATTGTCGCCCTGTTTGCCCTGCTGGGGCTTGTTCTGATGGTTATCGGCTCGCTCGCCGTGCCGCCGGCCCATTCGGAAAGCGACCCCGGTCAGGTCGACTATTCCGGCTTTATCGAGCTCGGCACCGAAGTCGCCGATTACCGGCAGGGCCGCCTGATCGACCTCGACACGTTCAACGCCATGAAGGCCGATCCTGACACACTCATCATCGACGCGCGCAGCGCCGGTAACTATGCGATCGGCCATGTTAACGGCGCAGTGAATCTCAACTTCGCCGATTTTTCGGATGGCATGCTCGCCGAAGTCATCGGCGCAAAGGACCGCCGCATCCTGATCTACTGCAACAACAATTTCACGGATGATGTCGCGCCGATCCCGCTCAAACGGGCCCCACTCGCCCTTAACGTTCCCACGTTCATCAATCTCTACGGTTACGGCTACGAGAACATCTACGAACTCTCCGGCGCCTACAGCATCAAGGACGCCGAGATCGACTGGGTCAGCCGCCCGACCTATCAGGAAAACTAAAACCATCATCTGACGGATTGCTTTTGGCCCGCGCCTCGCACAAGTGAGCGTGGAACCAACGTCCGGAGTTTGACGATGAGCGCCGATGCCTCGGCTGGCCAGCCGGCCGCGACCAAAGTGAACCCGAACGGGCCGACCGAGGAAACCGTCCTTTCCGTCGAGCATTACACCGACCGGCTATTCCGCTTTCGCATCACGCGCCCGCAGAGCTTCCGGTTTCGGTCCGGCGAGTTTGTGATGATCGGCCTTCCCAAGGAAGACGGCAAACCGCTGCTGCGCGCCTATTCCGTGGCCTCGCCGTCCTGGGACGAGGAGCTGGAGTTCTATTCGATCAAGGTACCGGACGGCCCGCTCACCTCCCGCCTCGAGAAGATCCAGCCGGGCGACAAGGTTCTGCTTGGCCGCAAGCCGACCGGCACGCTCGTGCTCGACGCACTGACGCCTGGCAAGCGCCTCTACATGTTCTCCACCGGCACCGGCTTTGCGCCCTTCGCCAGCCTCGTGCGCGACCCGGAAACCTATGAACGGTATGACGAAGTGATCGTCACCCATACCTGCCGGGACGTCGCCGAACTCACCTATTCAAAAAACCTCGTCGCCAGCCTCAAGGACGACCCGCTCGTTGGCGAAATGGTCGAAGGCAAGCTGACCCTCTACGCGACGACCACGCGCGAGCCCTATGAGCGGATGGGCCGGATCACCACTCTTATTGAAAATGGGAAACTGTTCACGGACCTTGGCGTGCCGCCGCTTGATCCGTCCACGGACCGCGCGATGATGTGTGGGTCGATGGAGATGATCCAGGACGTGAAAGCCCTGATGCTGAAGGCAAACCTCAAGGAAGGCTCCAACGCCGCCCCGGCCGAATTCGTGATCGAGAAAGCCTTCGCGGGCTAGTTTTTCGACGTCAGGAACGCACCGGTATTCAGCACGATCTGGCAGACCGGATCATTCGCGGGGCTGGTCGAGCAATAGTCCACACCGAACAGGTCGTCCTTCACCACTGCCGTGGCGCGGAAGGTCCGCTCCCCGTCCTTCCAGACGCTGCCGGAGCTGTCCCCAAGCACCGCGAGTGCTTCATAGAAGCGCTGCGCTGGCGCGCCCGTACAGGTGAACCGCAGCAGCTCCGCCTTGCCGCGCGAGAGTCGCGCGACCGCCGGCCGCTCGATCGCCTGCGCAAGGCAATCCGTATAAAGAACAGTTCTTGCGGGCGCCGCCATCGGCGTGATCTCGGTGAAATCCGGCGCGGCGGGCGGCGGCGGTGGCCCCACGCTCGCACAGGCGGACAGAGCCAGCACCGCGGCAAATGCAAGAGCGGGTCTCATCGGCGTCTCTCTCTTCAATCCCGAACGACTACACACGCCGGTGCGGATCGGAATGGTCCCATTCCGCCAGCAACATCCGCAGCGCTGAAATGAATGCGATCGGCTGGTCCAGCATCACATGATGGCGCGCATGCGGTATCGAGACGAACGGCACCTGATGGCCGAGCAGCCCCCGCATGTAATCGCGCACTTCATCCGGCATCAGCGCACTTTCCTCGCCCCGGATTATCGCCACCCGGCACTTCGCCGCCTTGAGCAACTCGCCGCCGTCACGGCCCGGCTCAAAGCGCGTCCAGATGGTCGGATCGAATTTCCACGTCCAGCCGCCCTCAGCCCGTTTCAGGCTCCAGCGCGCAATATAGTCCATGGCATAATGGTTTTCGCAGAGCTGCGGCGGCGCAAGCCGGAAGCGCGCGAGCGCCGTGGCGAGATCCGGATAGACCCGGTGCGGCCGCCCGGCACGCGACGGGCCTTGATGCGGCCGCTCTGGCGGGTTCACGGGACTATCGACGATCACCATGCCCTCGAATCGCTCGCCATGTTCGGCGCCGGTCACCAGCGTGACGAAGCCGCCGAAGGAGTGCGCGACGATCACCGGCTTGCGAGGGCCCTCAAACAGGCCCGCATCTTCTGCGACGGCCACTTCCTCGGCCGAGAAGGTCGCCATGTCATACGTGCCCCGCCAGGCGCTCTCGCCCATGCCGGAGAAGGTCAGCGCGGCGACATTGTAATGCTCCGCAAAATACGGCGCGATGAAGTCCCACCAATGCGCATGGGCGCCGTTCCCGTGCACGAAGAGCAGGCCCGGCGCGCCGCGTTTGCCCCAGCGCTGGTAGGAGACCTCCGCGCCGAGCACCTCGATCCGGTGCGTCTCGTAGGGCGTCGCCACGGCGTCCGGAAACCAGTCCGGCGCAGGCGGCAAGGTGCCGCCATATTCGGCCAGCGGTCCACCTTCAGAGGGTATCTCCGCTGGCTGGTCGCGGACAATCGGATCACTTTCGCGGTTCATGAGGCCCCCAGGTACTGCGCCGCGCAGTCTGCGCCGGACTATATGGAGCAATCAAGCCCGTCCCTTGGGGAATTGCGGGCTGGGCGCCGGCATGAAAAAGGGGCCGGACGCACGTGCCTCCAGCCCCTCACACAGTCCGTATCCGGACGATCAATACTTGACCGAGCAACCGTAAGGCTTGGTGACCGGCGTTGCGACCGGCTTGCCCGCCTCAAGGTCCGCGAGCGCCGCCGTCACATAGTTGGTGGCGCCCGCGATGTCGGCAACCTTGGAGGAAGCCTTCGAGTCGATCGCGCCGTCATAGACGAGCTCCCCGCCAGGCGAGATGACAAACATGTGCGGCGTGGTCTTGGCGCCATAGAGGCGGCCAATCTCACCGCTCTCGTCCAGCACCACATGCGCAGGCGCCGCGCCGCGGGACGTGGTCAGTTCCGTTGCCCTTGAGGCATCGGCATGGCCCTGTTTGCCAGGTGCCGACGAGATCACCGAAATCCAGACCACATCATCAGCGGCCGCGCTCTTTTGCAGGCCCTGCATGTTGGCGGGCGGCGCCGCGTAGTGTTTCTGCACAAAGGGGCACCCATCATTCGTCCACTCGAGCACGACGGTCTTGCCGGCGAAATCTGCGAGCGAGATTTCGCCGCCGGCCGCCGTCACACCCGCGAAGGCGGGCGCGGCGCCGCCGGTGGCGGGCGCGGCCTGCGCTGTCGACGCGATCAAAGCGCCGGCCGTGAGGGCCACAGCGGTCATCATTCCAGCGGCGAGCGTGAGATGGCGGCGGGTCAGTTTCATCGTCGTCTCCATGCAAATGGCGTACTGCAGAAGGTATAGGCCTAGCCGCCTTCGGCAAGTCCAATGACAAGGTCTTGAGAGAGCAATTCCGGCAAGATCCGCGGCTGCGTCTCTCCGGCCGGATACCAGAGATACATCGGCACGCCTGCCCGGCCCCGGCGTTTCAGCTCTTCCGCAATCACCGGATCCTTGCGCGTGAAATCGGCAACGAGGAAAGCCACGTTCGCGGCCTCGAATGCATCGCGCACGCGCGCCGTATTGAGTGTCGTCAGCTTGTTGACCTGGCAGCTTGCGCACCAGCTTGCGGTGAAATCCACAAAGACCGGCCGCCCTTCGGCGAGCAGAGCCTCGACCTTCTCCGGGCTCCAGGCATCTTCGGCGTAGGACGGCACCGATTCCGCGCCAGCTGCTGGCCCGACCGGAACATTCGCCTGAACGGCGGGCAATCCGAACCCGATCGCAAGCGCGGTCAGCGCCGCCACCCGCCGGATCGTGCCGCCGCCGCGTGCCACCCAGACCGCGAAGGCGAGCGCGGTGGCGCCCGCCAGCGTCCAGCCCACCGCCCCTGCCCCGGCCAAACCGGCGAGCACCGACAGGAGCCAGGCGGCCGTCAGGAACATCGGAAACGCAAAGGCCTGTTTCAATGTCTCCATCCATTTGCCCGGCCTGGGCAGCAGACGGTGCAGACCCGGCACGAAACTGAGGATCAGGAAAGGCAGCGCCATGCCGAAACCCATCGCGAGAAAGACCGCGATCACAGCCGGCGCGGGCTGGCTCATCACGGCGCCGAGCGCTGCGCCGAGGAAGGGTCCAACGCAGGGCGCTCCAACGACCGCCGCCAGCACGCCCGTAAAAAACGCGCCCATCGCCCCGCCCCGGCTCGCAAGGCCCGAGCCGGTATTCTGGATCGAGGTGCCAAGCTCGAAGAAACCCATGAGCCAGAGGCCGACCGCAAACATGATCAGCGCCAGCACCGCAACTGTTGGCGCATGCTGCAACTGAAACCCGAGCGTCGCAAAACCGGTTGCCTCGCGCACGGCAAGGACCGCACCGCCCAGCGCCGCAAACGACACCAGCACGCCGCCCGTGTACCAAAGCCCATGCGATTTCAGCTCGCCCGCATGCCCGCTCGCGGCGGCCGACACCATGCCCAGCGCCTTCATCGACAGCACGGGCAGCACACACGGCATGAGGTTCAGGATCAGGCCGCCCAGAAAGGCGAAGCCGGCGAGCGCCAGCAGCCCTTGAAGGCCCAGCGCGGCAGGCGCTTCGGCGACCACAGCGTCCGCGACTGCCCGGTCCGCCGTTCCGGCCAGCACGCTGCCGCGCGTTGCCCGGATCTCGTAACCCACGGGCTCGGCGCCCGGCGCATCGACGCGCACCACGCCCGCGAGCGCCTCGCCGACCTTGCCCGCCCGGTCCGGCGTCAGCGACAGGCTCGCGCCGTCCGGGCCGGCCCGCTGGGGCTGGGCCGCGGGATGGCTGATCTCATGCCCGAACGGAAAAAAGCGCAGTCGCGCGCCTTCGGGAAATCCGCCGGCCTTGGCCAGGCTCAAGGTCCAGGAGGCCGCCGCATCATCAATGCGGGCCTCTCCCGGGAACGGCGCCGGTACCTTGGAGACCCACGCCCCGATCAGGTCGCCGTTACGCACATCCACGGCCGGCTCGCCTACCGCCAGCACCAGCGACACGTCCTGGGTTTCCGGCACGCAGACCGCTTCGCAGATCAGATAATCGGCCGTTGCCTCGATCCGGACGTCGCCGGCCGCATCGGCCGGCACCGTCAGTGGCAAGGTGAAGACCACCTCATCATCATAGCCGTAATCCATGATCTCGCCTTCCACGACGGGAAGAACGTGCGGAAGCGGCCACAGGAACTCGCCCAGCGCCTCGGCCGGGATGTTGGATGTGTCTTTCAGGATCAGCTGCGGCGGCAGGCCGGCATCTCCGGCATTGCGCCAGTAGACGTGCCAGCCGGGCTCCATTGTCATTTTCAGCGCCACGAACACCGTCTCGCCCGGTGCGACGCTGGTCCGCTCCGAGATCAGCTCCGATTGCGCATACCGCTCCGGTCCGCCCAGCTGCGCCGATGCCGCCGGCGCCAACAGACAGACCCCCGCCGCAAGGGCCGTCAGTATGGACCGGATGCCGCGCATCGATGAGTTCCCTGCTTGAATGCCTGCACGTCGGCAACCTGCAGCATATGCGATGGCGCGGCGCAGGGGGAAACCCCTCTCGCCCGAATGTGATGCCGCACCTTGCCGGCAATCCTCGCTGAAAAACAAAACGGCCCCCGCAAGGAGGGCCGTTTCCTTAGTTCCTCGTGACCGGGTCGCGCTTAAGCGGCGGCTTGGCCCGGCGGCGGCGTGCGAACGGCGCGCTGGATCACTTTCGACCAGTTCAGCAGCGACACCAGGTGCGCGTAGCATGCGCCGAGCGCACCGTTGTTGCGCAGCTCGAGGTACTTGTCCGGAGCCAGCGCGTTCAGGCGCTCCTCGGAAATCGCCCAGTAATCGGCAACCTTCTGCTGCGGGCCCACTTCCCGGCCCTGCGCATCGCGTGGCTGGAAGGCCACCGTTTTCTGTTCGAACAGGTCCATCGCCGAAATCATGCGCACAAAGTCCAGCGTCGCGCGGCGCTGACGCTCGAACTCCTTGCAGAACTCGATGGCGTCATTGGTAAAGCGGCTCGGCTGGCCATTCTCGAAGAAGGCCACGTCCGGCTGGTTCGAGACCATCGGCGCCGCGCGGTCGACGCACAGCAGCAGGCGATCGGAGGTTTCATCGGCCGCAAACACAAATGGATAACGGCGCACGAAAGCCGGGATGTAGTAGTCTTCGACCACATAACCGCTGTCATCGACGAACAGGTTCTGGCCCTGACGGACACCCATGACCGCAACCGGGGTGCGATCTTCGCCGACAAAGATGATGGGGTAGGACGCGGCGCAGACACCAAATTCCGTGACGGTCACGGGAACGGCGTGTGCTTCGCGCAGGAATGCAAACGGTTGCGCAACCTGCTTGACGCCGAGGCCACCATGGTTCTCCGCCGAAAGCGGCTGAGGTTGCTTGTAAAAAAGAACTTGTCCGGTGATGGGCGATTGACCGCCAGCAGAGTTCGGGATCGTCACGGCGCTAGACTCCTAAGAATTTCGCGCGAGCGATACCGGAAATATACTCTCGCCACAACACCCGAACCGGGCTCAATTGCAGTGTGAAACGAGTGAAAAATCGCACATGTCCTACCGGCTTTCATCTCGACGTCTGACCCGCCCCGTTTTGGCCGCCGCCGCGGCCATCATCAGCTTTCTGGCGGCCTGTTCCGATGTGGCCGATCCCGAGGGCACACCCCGGCGGATTGCCCTCGAAGTCGAGCGCACCCTCACGACCGTGGCCCAGAACGAACTCGTACACGACCCGGAACTGGCGACCGGGCTCGGCCTGTCGCAGGAGCAGGCCGGCTATCCGTTCAACCGCGTCCTGACGGACCGCTCGCAGGCCGCCTTCGAGCGCGCCCGCCTCGAGCGCCTCGAGACGCTCGACGTGCTGGTGCGGACATCGCGCCCCGCAAAAGGCAGCGCGCTCGCCAATCATCTCGATACCACGATCGCTGCTCACGAGGCCGCCGAAGCCGTGCTTGTGGCCGGTCACGGGACGGGCAACCTCTCGGCGTTTTATCCCTACGTCGCGGACCATGTTCGCGGCGCCTATCTGGACGTGCCGGAACTCCTGGTTCGCCGCCAGCCGGTTCAGACCCCGGAAGATGCCTCTGCCTTTCTGGAGCGCGCGGCCCAGCTCCCCGGCACGCTGGACGATGAGCGCCGGCGTCTCGAAGCCGATGCGCAGGCCGGCGTCTCACCCCCGCGCCCCATTCTGGAGCGCATGCAGGTCCAGGCCGCGATCGCCGCAGCGGCCGTGCCGGACACGTCCTTCCTTGTGCTGACCTTCGAGAGCCAGCTGAACGGGATTGCCGGCCTGAAGCCCGAGGCGCGGCGCCAGCTGTCGGCCCGCATGCGCGCGCTACTGACGGAAGAAATCACACCGGCCTACGGGCGGTTGGCGGCCGCCACGGCGCGGCTCGCCGCAAGCGCCCCCGCCGAGCCCGGCGTTTGGCAAATCCGCGGCGGTGATGCCTTCTACGAGGCGATCCTCGCGGCCTATACCGGCACGCGCGATAAACCGGACGGCCTGCACGCCGGTGGGCAGGCCGACGTTGCCGCTCTGACGAAAGATCTCGACAAGGCGCTTGGCGCCATCGGCTTGATCGAAGGCACCATGGGCGACCGGCTGGGCGTGCTCGCGCTGCAGCCCGGTCAGATTTACGAGGATTCCGATCTTGGCCGCGCCGCGCTGGTCGAGCGCCTGACCGGGTTGAATGGCCGCGCGCGGTTCGTCGTCAACAAGCAGATTGGCGGCGTTCCGTCCGAACCCGTCAACATCAGCATGGTTCCGGCTGAATTTGCGCAAGCCGCGCCGCCGTCGGCCTACGCCGCCCGCACTGCGGACGGCCGCGCGCCGGCCCGTTTCGAAATCAATCTGACCCGCATGTCCGATTGGCCGGATTACCGCCTGCCCACGCTGGTCTTTCATGAGACCATTCCAGGCCATCATCTCAAAAGCCTGATTGCCTCCAGCAAGGCAGGGTTGCCGCTCGCCCGCCAGCTGATCTCGAATCCCGGCTACAGCGACGGCTGGGCCGCCTATGCGGAAACCCTCGCATTTGAAGGTGGTCTTTACACGGATGATCCGCTTGGACGGATCGGCTATCTGCAATCCATGCTGCTTCGGGCGGCGCGGCTCGTCGTCGATACCGGCATCCACGAACAGGAATGGACGCGCGATCGCGCAATCGCCTACATCGTGTCCGTCACGGGCCTCAGCCCTGAAGCGGCGCGCGACGAGGTGGACCGCTGCAGTGTGTGGCCGGGCGAAGGGGCCGCCGGCTGGATCGGCCGGCAGCGTATCCTCGACCTGCGCGAAAGGGCCCAGCGCGTGCTCGGCCCTCGCTTTGACCCGAAGGTCTTCCACGCCGTGATCCTGAATGGCGGGCCCCGTCCGCTCGATATGGTCGAGGCCGACGTGACCCGCTGGTACACCGAACTGGCGCGCTGAGCGCCGCGTCAGGCTGCGAGGCGCAGAACACCGCCGGACGGGATGCCCGACCGCACGACCGGCTGGAAACCGGCCTCGAGGTCGCAGACCATCTGCCGGCGCACCGGCGCGTCGAATTCGAGGGACACGAACACAGCCGTCGCCCCGTACCGCTCGGCCTCGGACTGCGCCCAGATCGGCTGGATGTCATGCGGCTTACCGGTCAGCTCCAGCACCCGGAAGATGCGCCAGCCACACGCCTCGGGCACCGCGAAAATCGCCACGCCCGGTGCCCGTGCCCAGGGCGCATCACTGGCTGCGCGCTGAAAAGACCAGGCCTTGCCCGATTGACCACGAAAACTGACTGCGTTACCCATGTTCTTGCTCCGTTCCTTATGGAATGTTGCTACTATGTTCCAGTTTGGTTCGCAAGAAGTTTTTGGTAAACAAGGGGTTAACGGCCGCGATTCGGCGTTAACGAACGACGGTGAATTTCCGGCTGTCGAACACGCGCAGGACCTGTTTCAACTCCCGTCCGCGCCGGAGGACCTGCCCGCCGAGGCCGTACACCGCATACTGGCCCTGCCGGTTGGCCAGCGCCGGCTCCTTCTCGATGCGCCAGGTCGGGCTGTCGGCATGCCGACGGAAGATGGCGAAGGTCGCAACATCCGAACCAACGCCGATGGCATAGTCACGCGCCTCGCCCGCAATCACGAGGCGCCCATAGACATCAAGGATGGGCTGCAGTTCGCTCTTCTGGAAGGCGACCACCGGATCGGGCGGAGATTTTCGCGAAAGGTGTTCCGTCATTGATGACAGTTCCGCATAGCTTGACGCGCGCGTCCAGTGACTCTTGG
>JAIXRO010000052.1 GCA_027485145.1 Hyphomonadaceae bacterium
GCGCAATGCGGTGATCGGCAAGGTCCACCGCCTCGGCTTGTCCGGCCGCGCCACCCCGTCGCGCCCCGTCAAGCGCCCGCCGCGCCTCGCCCGGCCGAAGCCCCGTTTCATGGCGGATGGAACGGCAGCCGCCGCCGCGCCCGCCATCGCCCCGCCGAGCGTGCCGGCACCGGCCCTGGCGATCGAGCGCGTCTCGGCGATCAAGCCCCTGCCCCCGCTGCTGGTCGACGGCACGCCGGCCACGATCCTCACGCTGCGCGACACGATGTGCAAATGGCCGATCGGCGACCCGGCCGACCCGAAATTCGCCTTCCAGCCGGCCCGCAAGCGCGAAGCCCGCAAATCCGAATACGACTACGTCCGGCGGATTGCCGGCTAAAGCCGAGCAAACCCTTCGCCAGACGTAAGAGACCCCCGGCGCTCCCCCGCCCCGGGGGTCTCGCTTTTGAGGGACTGGCCCGAACTTGCGCAACAGCCGCGTCTCGTTCAGATTGAAAATCTGCGCCCGGAGCCCGCTCAGCACCCCGTCCACAAACCGTCTACACCGGCGTGTGGACGGTCCGCTCCTCGCCGGACCGATTCTAATGTGTAATGATTCACTCACTCGACGAGTTTTTGGCAGGGGTGGAGCCCGGTAGGCCAGGAGGCGGGGGCAAGTTGGGCGCGGGTTGCGCAAGGCGGGTTGAGAGTCCGGCCTGACCAAACGCAAGGGCAGCTTGGGCAGGCTCCCGGCCGGTACGCCGGAAAGAAGCCGCAGGCCGAAATCCGACGCGCACGGGCACCGCAATCCGGCATGGCGAATTTCGTTACGCTCTACTTGCCGGACCAGGCACGAAGCGCCTCTGCCTTTGCAAGGTGTCCTGTTGTGTCTGCAGCAAACACGTCGGAACCGAGATGTTGATCTGAATGAGACATATAGGATGTCGAGAAGCCTCAAAGCCTTCCACTAGGCCGAGAAATGCGGCATTGAGATTACTAGCAGCGGGGTTCCAAAATGATTGAAAATGGCGAACTTTGGGATCTTGAGGACGAGGCCACCCCAGCTGACCAGCAGGAAGACCTTTCTGACCTGCGAGGCGCTACCGACTGGACGAGGGGGGTAGCCCTCTGGTCGACCGACTGGACCGCAGAGACGGTTATTCGGCAACTTCAGAAAGGTAACATCAATCTAAATCCAAACTGGCAGCGACGAGGCGCTTGGCGAGACGATCGTCAGAGCAAGTTCATTGAATCGCTTGTTCTCGGACTTCCCGTACCTCAGATAGTGCTGGCTGAAACGCCGGATCAACGCGGCCGATTCATCGTTATCGATGGAAAACAACGCTTGATTACTCTGTTGCGATTTGGCGGAGGCGGTGAAGATGGCAAATTCACGCCGCTCACACTGGTCGGCCTAACTGACCGACAAGATCTCAACGGAAAATCGTTGGAAGAACTTGAGGAGAACCCCGATCATCAAGAAGACGTCAGCAGCTTTGAAAACCAGAGCATGCGCACAGTGATCATAAAGAACTGGACCGACGAGAAGTATTTGTACTCTGTGTTTCTTCGCATCAACACTGGTAGCGTCCAACTCTCTCCTCAGGAGCTGAGGCAAGCGCTCAGCCCTGGAGACTTTTCAAACTTCGTCGATACCTTTTCCGCCGATTCTAAATCAGTTCAAAAGATGCTCGGTCTTCGCGCGCCGGACTTTAGAATGCGGGATGCAGAAATTGTTCTCCGTTTTATCGCGTACCGATTGTTCGCTGATAACTACAGCGGCAATTTAAAACAGTTTCTCGACGATGCGACTAAGTCGCTCAATGCCGATTGGAAGCTGAAGAAGCCGACTATTGAAGCCACAGCACAGAGCTTAAACGACGCAATCGGATTCACCTTCGAGGTATTTGAAAAAGGCGCAATGCGGAAATGGAATGGTGAACGGTTTGAGCGACCTATCAATCGCGCCGTCTTTGACATCATGGCTTTTTACTTTTCCAACCCAACAATTAGGCAAAATCTTAAAGGTAAAAGCGGCGAAATAGTCGCAAAGTTCAAATTTCTGTGTACGGAGGATCGGGACTTCCTCAGCTCTCTGGAATCTACGACGAAGTCGATTGATGCCAATGCTAAACGCTTTGAGACTTGGGGAAGAGCGCTGCAGGAAATCTCAGGCAGTGCGGTAGCGATGCCATCGATCAAAAGTGCTTAGAAGATGACTTCGCGAGTCTATAGGCAGCTAACTGAAAGAATCCGCTTCCTGAAGAACAATCTCCTTCCTTCGGAAAGGGATGATGGTGATTATTCGCAACTTGAGATCGACTTCATAAAGTCGTTCATCTTGCTCTGCTCAGCGGAATTTGAGGAATATCTCGAAGCTCGCCTGACGGAGCTCAACTCAAAATCTCAAAAGGCACTCAAGAATGGACGAATCCCAAAGAGTGCCGCTAGCGTAATTGCTCACATGGATGTTTCTCGGGAGAGCATTAACAAGAAGCCTATAGTTCAGTTCGCAATTGAGAGCTTTCAGAGCGCAAACAAACGAATATCCAAGAACAATGGGTATCAACAATCGCGCATCGAAAAGCTTTTCAAATCACACGGCTTCGACCGAATAAATGCCTTTTCAACCGTGCTTTCTTCACTAGAAAAGTATGGAAAAGTTCGGGGTGAAATTGCTCACAAAGGCGGAACCCAAGTAACGGTGATCATCGATCCAAAAATTGTTAAGTCCGACGTAGATCAAATTCTCTCGGATCTCGCCAACATGGACCGAGACATCTCAGCCTTTTCACGCTCGCTTTGACGGACGGCATTAAAGCTAGCCGGAGATTGCTGCGCGATCTGTAGGGTGCATTACGGCCTGCGGCCTGATGCACCCTACACGGATCAATCCCGCGCGGCGGGGAGCCAGACGCCGAAGGCGGTGCCTTGCCCGAGGCGGGTTTCGACGGCGAGGCCGCCGCGGTGGTGGGCCATGATGTGCTTGACGATGGCGAGGCCGAGGCCGGTTCCGGTGATCTTGCCGCCGCGCGACTGGTCGGCACGGTAGAAGCGTTCGCCGAGGCGCGGCAGGTGTTCGCGCTCGATGCCGGGTCCCTGGTCCTCGACGCGCAGCCAGACGGCGGGCTCCGGCGCGCTGGTGCGGGCGAGTGTCTGCAGCAGCGTCATGCGCTGGCTCGCGTCCCAGCGCTGCGAGGCGGCGGTGCGCGCTTCGGCGAGGGAGGTGGAGGCGCCGTAGCCGAGCGTGATCTCGCTGCCGGGCTTCGAATACTTCACGGCGTTCGAGACGAGGTTTTCGACGACCTGGATGAGTTCGTCGCGGTGGGCGGTGATGTCCGGCAGGTGGCCCGGCGCTTCGTGCAGCCGGAGCGTGACACCGCTTTCGGCGGCGATCGGCTGCAGGGCGGCGAGGGAGGCGGAGATGATCTCGGTCAGATCCTCGCGGCCGCGCGGCAGGACGTGTTCGGACGATTCAATCCGCGACAGGGAGAGGAGATCGGCGATCAAGCGGCTCATCCGGTCGGACTCGCCGGCCATGATGTCGAGGAAGCGGGGCCAGGCGGCGGTATCGTCCCTGGCCGGGCCGCGCATGGTTTCGATGAAGCCGGAGATGGCGGTGAGCGGGGTGCGCAGCTCGTGGCTGGCGTTGGCGAGGAAGTCGGCGCGGGCGCGGGCGGCGCGCTTCACGGGGGTGAGGTCTTCCATCAGCACAAGGACATTTGCGTTGGCGGGGATGCGGCTGACATGCGCGCGCCAGGTCTCGTCCGGGCCGGTCTCGAGTTCGGCGGAGACGCTGACCGGGCCCTCCTCGCGGCGCGCCAGGGCGTCGTCGATGGCGGCGAGCAGCACCGGCGAGCGGATCACGGCGCTGGCGCGGGCAAAGGGAAGACTGCTGAGCTGGAAGAGATCATCCGCGGCGCCGTTGAAGGCCATGATCTTCTGGCCGGCGCCGATTTCGAGGGCCGGCAGCGGCAGGGCGGCGAGCAGGTCGGCCTCTGGAAGGCCCGCGCCGGACGCAGCGGGCCCGGCTTCGCTGGCCGGACTGGCCGGCGGCACGCGGACCGCGGAACCGGCAAAGTAGGCGAGCGCGACCGAGGCGATCACGATCAGGGCGCTGATCGCTTCCAGCAACCCAAGCGCGCCGTTGGCGACGAGCAGGAGAAGCACGATTCCGGTGGTGCCGGTCAGGACGGTGAAGTCCCGCGTGCGGCGCGTCATCGACCGGCTGGCTGACTCTTCGCTCAAGGCGGGCACCTTTGACTTTCGCGCGCGACCTGCCGCGCAGGCAGGCGCTAACCCGCCCCCCCTGATCTGCCAAGTCCCGGCTTTCGTATCATTAACGGTAGATGAAAAATGATCCTGTCAAGATTATTGAATTTCGATAATTTCATATTGACGCTCGGCAAGTGCAGGCGTATCCGGTCTTAAAAGTCAGCCAGGGCGTTCCTTGACCGCATGAAAAATTCCTTTCTCCTCCTCGGAACCGCCATGCTGGCTGCCTGCGCGGCCATTCCGGACGCCTCCGAACGCTATATCGACGACCGGGACGCGCTGTTCAGCACGGTGCCGGATGCGCCGGATGAATGGAGCGCCAGCGGCGTGGCTGGACAGGCGCCGTCCGCCGA
>JAIXRO010000155.1 GCA_027485145.1 Hyphomonadaceae bacterium
CAGCAAAAAGCCAGTCAACCAGGGCGAGCCCAATGGGCCTCCGTCAGCAACGACGCATGATGGGCTAGTGCGGTGCTTGCTGCGGCGGCAGCTGAATCTGACCGGCAACGGACAGCGTCAGCTCAGCTGATACCTCGCCGTCAGGCCCCAGGCCAAATTTGATCAATTTACTGGAAATGTGTTTCACAGCCTCTCTCCAACCAAAGATGGATCAATCGAGTTAGCTGTAGCGAGGGACATTTGGTCATCTGAACCTGCACCGAGCTTCCTCGATGCGGTCCGACATCACGACCATCTTAGAGACGATCGCCAGAGGGGCCCGGCCCGCAGGAAAAATATGGCCGACAAGTCTTCATTGGTCAAGAGCCTCGGTGCCAGCGCGGTTGGCCGAGCGGCGTCTCATTTTGGGCAGGTGGCAGAGCACTTCATGATGAAGGCACGCTCCCCTCGAACGAGGAACCTTGCATATCGGATAGTCGAAGGACGGCAAGAAAGTCCCAAGAGCTTGCGGCCGTTTTCGACCCAGGCGCCGGCGTTCACAAAATCAGCTTTGGATGTCACCTTTTGACGATAGTTGCCGGGATGGACGCTGCAAAACGGACTCACAGCAAGGTATCCTGAATTGAGATAGGCCATTTGCGGGCATCCCCGCAACGCAGGCAAACCGGACTGAGGCGCGACGAACTCTCTCTCTACGGCAGGATGAAATCAGATATCGACAACCGTGATATAGGCTATCGAAAATTATCGCTATGGATAATCGCTGCCCCTAAGTAAGCCTTGAAGCCCTATAGGGAGGAAAGCTGCCGCTAGTGCAGCGAACCGTCTTGGGGAGAGGACATATGCAACATTTTTCATCGCGCCGCGTGCGTGCAGCTTTGGTTGCCGGTTCGGCTATCGTCGCAGGATTTTCCGCTGCTGCAGCGCAGGCTCAGGAACAGGCTGACGACGCACCTGCCGTCGCCGACACGTCGGAAATCATCGTCACCGCCCGCGGTCGCGAACAAAGCCTTCAGGACGTATCGGTGGCGGTCTCGGTCGTCAGCGGCGAGGCGCTCGAACGGGCTGATCTGCGCAGCCTGCAGGATGTGACCGCGCGGCTTCCCAACGTCCGCATCAATAATGGCACTAACACCGATGTGCTGGTGGTGCGCGGCGTCGGATCCGGCGCCAACGTCGGTTTCGAACAGGCGGTCGGCACCTTTGTCGACGGGGTCTATCGCGGCCGCTCGCGCGCAACCCGTGCATCGTTGTTCGATCTTGACCGGGTCGAGGTTCTGCGCGGTCCGCAGACCACCTTCTTCGGCCAGAACGCGGTCGCCGGCGCGCTCAACATCATCACCCGCAAGCCGGGCGGCACCTTCGCCGCCAACGCCAGCGCGCTTTATGAAATCGAGCACGGCGAATATGCGCTCGAAGCGGGCATCACCACCCCGGTCTCCGATACCCTCTCGGTGCGGGTTGCCGGGCGTCTTTCGGGCATGGACGGGTTCGTCGAGAATGTGACGCTGGATCGTGACGGTCCGCGCATGCGCGATGCGATCGGTCGCGTCTCGGTGCGCTTCGAGCCTACTGACAACTTCACCAGCGACCTTCGGTTCGATATTGCCCGCCTGCGTTCGCGCGATGCCTTCCCGGGCGAGATCGTCGGCTGCCCGCCGCCGGCTGCATTCGGTGGCGCGGGGTTTGCGTGCGGGCAGCTGCTCGCGAACCCGGCAGCAGAATCCACCTTCAATTTTCAGGCGGCGGGCCGAGAAAGCTTCTTCAACTACGATTACACCGAAGTCGCTTGGACCAACTCGCTCGAACTGGACGGGATCACGCTGACGTCGATCACCGCCTATTTCGAACATGAGAACGACGCCAAGATTCAGCTGATCCCGACGCCCAATATCGGCTTTGGCGGCAGCGGCGTCCTGCCGACGCGCAATCTGGAAGATTACCAGCAATTCAGTCAGGAAATCCGGCTGCAATCGGATACCGGGAACACGATCGACTGGATGGTGGGCGCCTATTATTCTCACGCGGAGCTTGATGCACGCAATCGCACCGGCTTCCACTTCGTTCCGTTCAGCCTGATTGTGCCGGGACTGATCACGCCGCTCGCCCCCAACACGCCCGTCGGCGGTCGGCCGACGCTGCTTCAGAAGGACGATGTCTATTCGGTGTTCGGATCGCTGACCTGGAACGTCAACGATAGTCTGCGCATCAATGCGGCGGCGCGTTATTCGCGGGTCGACAAGCAGGGCAACCGCACGATGACCTGGGGCATCCTCGATGGGGAGCTTGGAGGTCCCGACGGCGAGACCTTCACACCGCTGCCGCTCGCCGATCAGCTGGCAATCGGCAACAACCGCGGCGTGTCGATGACCGACTATGCCGACACCACACGCACCGACGATGATTTCATGCCCTCGGTCGGTGTCGAATACGACATCACGCCCGATGTGATGGCCTATGCCTCGTGGAGCTACGGCTTCAAGGCGGGCGGTTTCGATGCCAGCGCGCAGGGCGGGATCTACGGCCCGGAAACGGTCAGCGCCTTCGAAGCAGGGATCAAGGCGACGTTGGGCAGCGGCACCACGCTGAACGTGGCGGCCTTCCGGTCGGATTACGACGATCTGCAGGAAACCACGATCCTGTTCATCGGCGAAGGGGCCGCCCAGCGCATCACCGCGGTAACGGCCAATGCGGGCGGTGCGCGGGTTCAGGGGCTTGAAGTCAGCGCGTCGAGCCGGGTGGCCGAATGGCTGACGCTTAGCGCCGACCTCGGCTATCTCGATGCCGTCTACACCGATTTCCCCAATGCTTCGTGCACGGTGCTCGGCAATGTGCAGAGGCCGAACTGTGTGCAGGACATGTCGGGCAAACGGCGCGGCTATGCGCCGGAATGGACCGGCACGCTGGCCGCTAATATCGAAGTGCCGCTCAGCGATAATCTGGAACTGCGCATCGATCCGGCGCTGTTCTTCACGTCCGACTTCTTCCTGTCGGCGACCGCTGATCCGCTGCTCAAACAGGATGGTTTCGCCCGCGCGGACCTGCGGATCGGGATCGGGCCGTTCGACCGGAGCTGGGAAGTGGCGCTGATCAGCCGCAATCTCAACGACGTGGCGACCTCCAGTTTCGTCGGCCCGCTGCCGACTTCCAACGGGGCGACGATCGTCTATCCGGACCGTCCGCGCACCGTGGCCTTGGCGGTGTCGTTCAAGTTCTGATGCGGTCACTGCTCTCCCTGAGTGTGGCCCTGGCCGTCGCCGGATTTCCGGCGGCGGCCTTTGGTCATGAACAGGGCGGTGAGGCCCGCTGGCAACGGGTCGCCCGCTGCGGCGGATTTCTCGAAGGGCCGGTACGGCTGGCTTCGGGCGATCTTGCCGTCAGCGACCCGCTTGGCGGACGATTGCTGAGGATCGATGCGGCGGGCACGTGCCATGTCACCCTGCAATCGCCGGACCTTCCCAACGGGCAGGCCTTTACCGCCGAAGGACAGCTGATCGTAGCGCGCCGGGGCGGGCTGATGCGGGTCGATCCCGCCACAGGCACCACCGCCATGCTGGTCGAAGCCTATGAAGGCGAGCCGCTCGATATCGCCAATGATCTGGCGATCGACCGCCATGGCGGCATCTATTTCACCGTACCGGGCCAATCCTCGCTCGTGCGCCCCGATGGGCGGGTGTTCTATCTGCCGGCCGGTTCGCGCGAGCCTGAACTGATCGCCGATGGCCTCGCCTTTCCCAACGGCATTGCGGTCTCGCCCGATGGCAACTCCATCCGCGTGGCGGAATTCGCGGCCAAGCGGATCCTTTGGCTGCCCACGCGCCATTCGACGCGCCGGTTCAATGTGCCCCACGTCTTCGCCCATACGAGCGGCGGTGTCGGCCCGGACGGACTGGTCTTCGATGAGGCAGGCACGCTGTATGCCGCCAATATCGAGGCAGGCACAATCTCGCGCTGGGACGCGCGCGGCCTGCCGTTGCCAGATCTGCGCCTTCCCGGTGAAGCGGGCTTGCTCGTCACCAATGTGCTGGTCGAGAACGGCTGGCTGATCGTGACCGAAGCCTCGCTGGGAGAGGTGTGGCGCCTGCGGCTACGCTGAGCGGCGGCAGCTTCAGTCAACCCCGAAACGGTCGGCCACATCCTTGCCGTGGAACCCGTGGCTGAAGCTTTCGGGATCGAAGGGCAGCATGGTTGCGTTCCAATCGGTCCACATCTGCCTCATTTGCGCAAAGCGTTCGGGCTGGCGGTCTTTCAGATTGCCGCGCTCGAGCGGGTCATTTACGACATCGAACAGAAACTCGTTCCCGTTGATGCGCAGATATTTGGTATCGCCCATCCGGCAAGCGGCCTGATCGAGGTGGCGGTAGCGCCAGAAAAGCGGTCGTTCGGGCAGGCTGCCGCCCATCAGCGCGGGCATGACATCGATCCCGTCAGAAGGCCGATCGAGTGGCGGGGCGGCGCCGGCGAGCGCAAGGAAGGTCGGCAGCCAGTCCATCGACATCACCTGCTGTGCGCTTTCCGATCCCGCCTTGACCCGTCCCGGCCAGCGCACGATCAGCGGAACCCGGATTCCACCTTCGAGCAGTTCGGTCTTACGGCCCGAGAACGGCCAGGTATCCGAAAACCGCTCCCCGCCGTTGTCGCTGGTGAAGACCATGATGGTATCATCGGCCAGACCCAGCCGGGCCAGCGCATCCATGACCTTGCCGACCTGATCATCCAGCCGCCGGACAATCGCGGCATAGGTTGCGAGCGTGCCGCCGTCGTAATGGAAGATCGCCGCCGGATTTTCCGCCGCCGCGAGGCGTTCGGATTCGGCGCGGTCGTCGGGGCCTTCCCACGGCCAGTGCGGCGCAGTAAAATGCAGGCTCATGAAGAACGGGCGGCCATCGGCAGCGTGCGAGCCAAGCCGATCGATCGCGCGTTGCCCGAGGATATCGGTCAGATAGCCGTGTTCGCTGACCGCGGTTTCATTGTCCCACAAGTCAGGCTTCGTGCCGCCAGCATGTGTGAAGTAATCCGCGCCGCCGCCCGCGATCCCGTAAAAATGGTCGTACCCGCTAAGCCGCGGCCCGAAGCGGGGGGCTGACCCAAGATGCCACTTGCCGATCAGCGAGGTGGAATAGCCCGCCTTTCGCAGCAGGCCGGGCAAGGTGGGCTCATCGGGGGGCAGGCCAACATCGCGAAAGGCGAGCGGCTCTTCCAACCCGATCGGCAGGCGGTATTGGTAACGACCGGTGATCAGCGCCGTGCGGGTGGCCGAGCACACCGGGCTGTTGGCATAGCCCGTGGTCAGCAGCATGCCTTCACTGGCGAGGCGATCAATGTGCGGGGTCTCGTAATCGCGCCGCCCGAAACAGGAAAGGTCGGCATAGCCCATGTCGTCGGCCATAATGAACAAGATGTTAGGCCGCGTGTCGCGGGTGCTGGAGCGGGCCAGAGCGGGGGCGGCAAGACTTGCCGCTCCCGCTGCCAGCAGGGTCCGCCGATCGAGTGTGAAGGTCATGTCGTCGAACCCCTTTTTTGCGGTCGTCCGCCTCAGTTGTTGAGCACGAAGTCGGTCACCATTCGGTTGAACTCGGCCGCGTGCTCGATCATCGCCCAATGTCCGCAGCGGTTCATCAGCACCAGCCTGGAATTGGGGATGTGGGCGCACAATACCAGCGAATGTTCGTAAGGCACCACGCGGTCATCGCGCCCGTGGATCAGCAGCGCAGGGATCTGCATCTGCATCAGCCTGTCCATTGGCGCCCAGCGGTTGATCGGCCCGCCCTTGGCCAGCATGTCGAGGAAGTTGGCGAGATGCGCGGGGCAAGCATTGGCCGCGTCTGAACGCGCCTGACACAGCTCGGGCGTGGCAAAAGTCTTGTCGTAGACCATGATGTTGACCAGTGCGTGCATCGCTTCCGGGGTGGGGGTGCGATAGGCCTGCTGGAGGTACTTCAGCCCCTCGGTCGGGCCGTCACCGGCGCTGAACAGGCGCGGGGTCGGGCTGGAGCCGGGGCCCATGGTGATGATGTGGCTGACCCGTTCAGGGTGATCCACCGCCACCGCCAGCGCGACTATTCCCCCCATCGAATTGCCGACCAGCGCGGCTTTTTCGATGCCGAGCGCGTCCATCAGCTCCACCGTCGCGCCGACATGGTCGAGGCTTTCCTTGGTGCATGGCTGCGAATCACCCCAGCCGGGCATGTCGACTGCGATCACCCGGAAGTTCTTTGCCAGCGCCTCGATATTGCCTGAAAAGTTGCTCCACCCGGTCGCGCCGGGGCCGGACCCGTGGATCAGGATCAGCGGGTGCCCTTCGCCCGCTTCGTAATAGCGCAGCTTCCAGTTCGCGGTCTGGATGTCGCGGCTGGCCTGTTCCTTGGTGATCGGCATAACATGTTCCTTCCTTGCGTTTTTGTGGCCTAGTCCATCCACAGGCCGCCATTGACGTCGATGATCTCGCCGGTGACGAAGCCCGCCTCGGCACTGCACAGCCAGGCGACGGCGGCTGCGACTTCCTCGGGGCGGCCCATCCGGCCTGTGGGGATCTGGGCGATCAGCGCTTCGGGAAAGCTGGCGGTCATTGGGCTGGCGATGGGGCCGGGTGCAACCGCGTTGACCGTGATGCCATGCGCCGCGAGTTCCTTGGCGAGGTAAAGCGTCAGGGCATGCACCCCGGCCTTGGCCGCGCCATAGGCGGCATTGCTGGCCCGCGACTGTTCGCCCACATCGATCCACGGGCGAGGGTTGCCGCCGTTCTTGGCGAGCACTGACCCGATATTGACGATCCGCCCGCTGCCTCGCGCGCGCATCGGGGCGATGACGGCCTGATTGGCGAGGAACACGCCGCGCAGGTTGATCGCGTGGACCCGGTCCCACTCGTCGGGGGTAATGTCCTCGAAGGCGCCGAGCGAGGTGACGCCGGCGGCAGTGACGAGGCAATCGATCCGCCCGAATGTGCCGAGAGCCTCGGCGATCACGGCGCGAACCGGTCCGGGATCGGCAAGATCGGCGGCGAGGCACAGGCTTGCGTCATCGACCGGAGCAGGCGCAGCGCGGTCAGCCAGGACCAGCCGCGCGCCGCCTTCGGCCATGCGCCGAGCAATCGCCTGCCCGATCATCCCGCCGCCCCCTGTCACAAGGACAACCGGCCTGTCGGGCACCGCGCTGGTCACGCAGCGAGGCCCGCCGCGTGAAGCGCTGCCTGTCGCCCGAACACCGCTCCGCGCAGCACCGAGGTAGAACCGGTATAGGTGCGGTAATACAGCCCCATTGTCTCGCCCGCGGCATAGAGCCCGGCAATCGGCTGCCCGTCATGATCGAGCACGCGGGCATGGCGGTCTGCCTTCAGCCCGCCGAAGGTGAAAACGTTGGCGGAAATTATCGGCCATGCGCGGAACGGGGCCGCAGCGATGGGCCGCGCCCAGTTGGACTTGGGAGGAACGAGGCCTTGCGTCGCCAGCCCGTCAGCCTTGAGCGGATCGAACGGTCCGTCGACACAGACAGCGTTGTAGGCCGCCAGCGTTGCCTGAAGTACGCCCGCCGGAACGCCAATGGCCTCGGCAAGTCCCGCGACGGTATCGGCGGTGACCGGCGGCTGATCGGTACGGCTGCCCTTCTGCCAATTGGGAACATCGTCGAGGCTGGCGTCGGTTATCAGCCACGCGATCCCGCCCGGCTGTTCATAGATGCGGCGGGTGACGCTTTCGTAATGGGCATCGACAGTGCCGGGTGCCTCGTCAGTGAAGCGCTCGCCCACCTTGTTGACCAGAATGCCATAGGGGAAGGTGAAGATCGCCGGTTCGGCAATACCCGAACGCGGATCTACCGGCTCTGCATGATAGCTGCCGAAATCGCCATTGGGTGCAGCGCCAACATCCAGCGCCATGCGGATGCCTTCGCCCTTGTTGTAGTGCCCGCCGCGGGCCACGGGGCGCAGGTTGATGGCGCCTGGACCGATATAGCGCGACAGCATCTCGGCATTGCCCTCGAACCCGCCGCAGGCAAGGATCACCGCATCGGCTGCAATGGTGCCTGCCGAGGTGACCAGCCCGCTCACCGCGCCGTCCTGCATGTCGAGCGCGCGGGCGGTGGTACCGAAGCGGAAGGTCACGCCCTTGTCCTTGCAGGCGGCCGTCAGCGTCTCGACCATCGCGAGGCCCCCGCCGACCGGGAGCAGACGCGTGGTGGTGG
>JAIXRO010000160.1 GCA_027485145.1 Hyphomonadaceae bacterium
CGGTTTCCGGATCCTCGATGATCAGCTTGTCGTTCTGTGTGCGGTGCAACACGAAGGCCGGACCCGAGCCGATGCCCATCTGGCGGCGCTGGAGCGCGAGCGAGCGCATCGCGGTGCGAACGAAGCCGCCCGTTTCCGGCGCCCAGTTGCGCACGAGGTCCCGCGTCACCGGATCGCGCACAATGATGCTGCCATCGGCGCCATCTTCGAACACAAGCGCGCGCGACTCGATCGAGATCGCCCGCCAATCGGTTACATGACCCCCGCCCATGATCCGCGTCGCGCCAACGGCGATCACGGTGAACAGGATCAGGGCGCCAATCGCCATCAGCAGTCCGCGCGGCGGGTGCAGGTCATGGGCGTGAACCGGGTTCGGAATGGGTGCGTGGGTCATGTGTTTCAATTCCTCAGGTCGCGCTGGCTGTCAGGCCCGACGGAGCGGAAGCCGCGGAGCGGGCGGGAGCGGTTGGCACGGCCGCCGCAACCGTCACGCGGTTCGGGGCATGCGCCAGCATGGCCGCGGCCAGGGTCCGGGCGACGTTCCCGGCGCCTGTCAGGCTACGGAGCATCGGCTGCGGCGCATTGATCCGCAGCGGACGCACGTGCGGCCAGAGTTTCAGGTATCCGAGACCGCCGGTCTGGGTCATGGCGAGCACGATATCGCCCTTGTCCTTGCCATAACGGCGCATGTCGGCGGAGGCGATCTGGTCGAACGGCAAGTTCACGTACTTGCGGATGGCTACACCGTAGCGCAGCACGACGCGCTTCGAGGTGATCGTGTAGACGGTCGCCTTCGCCATCGCCCAGGCGATCAGAACCAGCAGGCCAATTCCGGCCGCTGCACCAATGCCGGAATTGATCGCCACGCGCGACATCTCGAGCCCGGTCGCACCCGCCGTTTCAAGATTGGCCAAGCGCCAGCTCGTCGCGATCACGAAATACGCGATCACGAAGCGGATGTGGAAGGCGTGGATCGCAAAGGCGAGCGTGCCGGGACTGCCCTGCCAGAGGAGCTGCTCGCCCTCCGGGAGAGCCTGGGGGAGCCCGCGAACGGGCTCGCCCCCACCGTCTTCTTCGTCGTGAAGCTTGATCACAGCCAGGGCTCCTGGCGCTGCGGCGTGGCGTACAGCGTGCCGCCGCCATAATAGCCGCTGATCATGTCTTCCTCGAGCCGGGTCACGCGGTCAGCCGACTTCGTGCGCGGAACGCCGGCGAAATGCTCGGCCTTGATGGCGTCCACTTCAACCCGCTTGCGGGTTTTCGAGACGTTGCAAAACGGCACCGGCAGAAGGACGGTGGCGCCCGAACCCGCAACCTTGACTTCAAGATAGCGGATGATGGCTTCGGCACGGTCCACCCAGAGATCGGTAACGACTCCGGCGACTTTCCGGTCGAGGCCGACCACCTCGAGACCGCGCGGATCAACGTCTTTCGCCGAGACGGTATAGTCCGGGTTCAGACGGTAAGGTGAGATCCGGTCCTGGCCGTCCCAGTTGAGATCCGGCACGTCGGCGCGCATGGCGTAAGACGCCGGGCCCACACCGTCCTTGAGCGGATCACCCGACGGAACGAACGGCGAGCCGGCCCATTGTGCCGTGCGATTCAGCGCCAGTTCGCGTGTATCGCCCTTGGCATAGGTCAGCTCAATCGAGCCCCGGCCGTTCGGCAGGTGGAAGGTCTTTTTCGGCGGCAAAAAGAGCAGCGCCGCAGGCTCCTGCCGGCCGCTGGGATCTTCCTCCAGCGGATAGCCTTCGCGCATGCCTTCGCGCTGCAGGTAATAGATCAGCCAGAAGAAGAAGATCGTGAAGGCCCATAGGGTCACATCCACAAGATCTATTCCGTTGACGAACTCTCCACTGAAAATCATGACCGTTCTCCTTGAGGTCGTATCAGCCTGGGTATGCAGCCAGGCCGAATTTTGTAGATGGGGTAGTAGCCGGGGTCGCCAGCGTGTGACGGGCCAGCGGGCCGATCACGACCAGCGTGGCAAACAGAAGCAGAATTTCGAAGTGATAGACGGCGCCGTAACCGGGCGCCGGACCGGTAAGTGCGGGGCCGAGTTGTCCGCTTTCGGCCAGGTTTGAAACAACATCACGAACCGCGCCGCCGAAAGCGACCGCGATGCCAGTTGCCGTTGCAGTGACAGCGCCCCAGGCGCCGAGCGCGATGCCGCTGTCATGATTGCGGGCGACGGCCATGATGGCCGTCAGTGTACCGACGGAAAATAGACCGCCGCCGAAGCCAATGAGGAAGGTGCCGAACAGGAAGGCCGCTGACGATCCCGCCGGATAAGCAAACACCACCAGCGCGAATGCGAATACACCGGCCAGCGCGCCCGTTCCGGCCAGCCGGTGCGGCTCGCCGCCGCCGCTGAGCTGGCTTGAAGAATAGGCAAAGCCGAGCAGCGCGCCGAACGCCGAAAGCGCGGTGAGACGGGTGGTCTCCGCAACGCTCATCCCGAGGACTTCTGCGCCATAAGGCTCAAGCAGCACGTCCTGCATGCTGAAGGCCGCCGCGCCAAGTCCGGCAGCCAGCAGGAGGCGCACGGTCGAGCGGTTCTGCATGAGTTCAGCCCAGGTATCGGAAAACTTCGGCCGGTCGCGCGACGGATCGGTCACGGCCGGATTGCGGGCTTCCTGCTTCCACAGGGCGACCACGTTGAGCAGCATCGTGACGACGCCAGCGCCCTGGATCACCTGGATCAGGGTCAGCGTGTTGAAGTCGCTCAGCAGCCAGCCGAACATCAGCGAACTTACGACCATACCGGCCAGCAGCATGAGATAGAGCAGCACGACGACGCGCGGGCGCGTCTCGTCGCTGGCAAGGTCGCTCGCGAGCGCGAGGCCCGCCGTCTGGGTCGTGTGGATCCCTGCCCCGACGAGCAGGAAAGCGGCGGCGGCTCCGGCTTGCCCGATCCAGGCCGGACCGGTCGAATCGCCCGACAGCAGGATCAGCGCAAACGGCATCAGCGCGAGGCCGCCGAACTGGAACATCGAACCGAACCATATATACGGCACGCGGCGCCATCCGAGCACGGAGCGATGCGTATCCGACTTGTGGCCGATCAGGGCGCGCAGCGGCGCAAAGACCAGCGGCAGCGCGACCATCAGGGCGACCAGTCAGGCCGGCACGCCAAGCTCGACGATCATCACGCGGTTCAGCGTGCCCGTCAGCAGCACCATCGCCATGCCGACCGAGACCTGGAACAGGGA
>JAIXRO010000182.1 GCA_027485145.1 Hyphomonadaceae bacterium
ATGCACTCCCATGCTTGCCAAGTCCCGTTACCTGCAGCTAGGTCGTGCGTCAAAGACCATCGGGAGTTCTTCCATGCGTAAACTTGCCATATTGGCGGCCAGTGTGTTCGCGCTTCCGTTGACGGGGTGCCTTTCCCCATCGCTCGACTTTCACGGCTACATTGCGGACGAAGTCCAGCCTTACGACATCAAGCCGGATGAAGACACCCGCTCATCCGTGATGGCACAGCTCGGCTCGCCGTCGACCGAGGGCCTGTTTGACACGAATACCTGGTTCTACGTGTCGGACGTTCAGGAGCGTTTCGCGTTCTACAAGCCGAAGGTTTCAGATCGCAGCATCACAGCCATCAAGTTCGGCGAAGACGACAAGGTCGATGAAGTCCTGCGCTACACTGCCGATGACGGTCAGGTCATCAGCTATGCAGCGCGCGAGACGGCAACGCGCGGGCGCGAACTCGGCCTGCTCGAGCAGATCTTCGGCACCGTCAGCAGCGTGCGCCTGCCGACGACGGACGAAGCCACACCCGGCAACCCGACTGGCCGACAGGGCCAGTAATCGCCCTTCAGATCGGGACAAAGAAAAACCCCGGACCGCAAGGTCCGGGGTTTTCCGTTTGATCCGTCTGCGGACTTAGTGTCCGGCGAGTACGGCGAGCAACAGTAACGCGACGATGTTCGTGATCTTGATCATCGGGTTCACAGCCGGGCCGGAGGTGTCCTTGTAGGGATCACCAACCGTATCACCCGTGATCGCAGCCTTGTGGGCTTCGGAGCCCTTGCCGCCATGATGGCCGTCTTCGATGTACTTCTTCGCGTTGTCCCAGGCTCCGCCGCCCGAGGTCATCGAGATGGCCACGAAAAGGCCAGTCACGATCACGCCGAGCAGCATTGCGCCAACCGAGGCAAGTGCGGCGCCCGAACCGGCGATCAGGTGGATCGCGATGAAGAGCACGATTGGCGACAGCACCGGAAGAAGCGACGGAACGATCATTTCCTTGATCGCCGCCTGGGTCAGCATGTCGACAGCGCGGCCATAGTCAGGCTTCTCCGTGCCCAGCATGATGCCCGGCTTTTCGCGGAACTGGCGGCGGACTTCCTCCACAACCGACTGGGCGGCGCGGCCCACAGCCATCATCGACATGCCGCCGAACACGAATGGCAGAAGCCCGCCGAACAGCAGGCCGACCACCACGTAAGGGTTGGCAATCGAGAAATCGACCGTGACATTGTAGAAGAACGAGCCTTCGACGGCGCGGGCCGAGAAGTATTTCAGGTCTTCTGCATAAGCAGCAAACAGCACCAGCGCGCCGAGACCGGCAGAGCCGATCGCGTAACCTTTCGTGACCGCCTTGGTCGTGTTGCCAACGGCGTCGAGCGCATCGGTTGTCTTGCGGACTTCCGAGGGCAGTTCGGCCATTTCAGCGATGCCACCGGCATTGTCCGTCACCGGACCAAAGGCATCGAGGGCCACGATCATGCCGGCAACGCCGAGCATCGTGGTCGTGGCGATGGCAATGCCGTAGAGGCCGGCCAGGTTGTAGGTCAGCAGGATGCCGCCGATGATGATCAGCGCCGGCAGCGCGGTGGCTTCCAGCGAGACGGCGAGGCCCTGGATGACGTTCGTGCCGTGACCGGACTCGGACGCTTTCGCGATCGAACGCACCGGGCGGTACTTGGTTTCCGTGTAATAGGCCGTGACCACAACGATCAGCAGGGTGACGAAGAGACCTGCCACACCGCACGCGAAGAGCTTCCAGCCAGTGATGTCGGCAGCTTCGCCGGTGACCGGATTGACGAGACCGAGCAGGTCGCCCGCGCCTTCGAGTGTGCCGGCAAGACCACCCGGCAGCACCGTCTCGATGGCAATCGCGAGGCCGCCGATGGAGAGCACGCCGGTGACGATGAGCGCCTTGTAGAGCGCGCCCATGACGTCGGTGGAGCCTTTGCCAAGGGTGGCGAAGAAGGTGCCGACGATCGAGGTGACGATACAGACCGCACCGATGGCGAGCGGCAGCAACATGATCTCGCCGATATACGGCGCCGAAGCGAAGTAGATGCCGCCGAGCACCATCGTGGCGACGAGGGTGACGGCGTAGGTTTCGAACAAGTCTGCGGCCATGCCGGCGCAGTCGCCCACGTTATCGCCGACGTTGTCGGCGATGGTGGCGGGGTTGCGCGGATCATCTTCCGGAATACCGGCTTCGACCTTGCCGACCATGTCGCCGCCGACGTCCGCACCCTTGGTGAAGATGCCGCCGCCGAGACGGGCAAAGATCGAGATCAGCGAAGCGCCGAAACCCAGCGAGACGAGTGCATCGATGATTTCACGTTTCTGGCCTTCATCGGTCAGCGAAAGGCCGATCGGACCTGTCAGCAGGCCGTAATACCCGACGATGCCGAGCAGCGCGAGACCAACCACGAGCATCCCGGTGACGGCGCCGGACTTGAACGCCATCTGCAGGCCTTCATTGAGGCCCTTGCGCGAGGCTTCGGTTGTGCGGACGTTGGCGCGCACCGAGACGAGCATGCCGATGAAACCGGCAAGGCCGGAGAGCACAGCGCCGACGAGGAAGCCGAGCGTGGCTTTCCAGCCGAGCAAGAAGAACAGGAGAATAGCAACAGCCGCGCCAACCATGGCGATGGCGCGATACTGGCGGCTGAGATAGGCGTTGGCGCCTTCCTGGATCGCCTGCGCGATCTCGATCATCCGCGGATTGCCCGACGGCGCTTTCATGATCGATGTGATTTGCCAGTAGCCATAGGCCACCGACAACAGACCCGCACCAAGTGCGAGAAGATACCAAGTCATGGCGTTCCTTCCTTTTCCCCTTTTGCTCGCGGCCCGGCGCGTGCCTGGCTACGGCTCTCTTATTATGACGCTTATGCCTGCCAGCCGCCTTGTCGAGGTGCAATGTGCCTCAATTCAGGGGCGAGTGAGCGACGCGCCGATTCGGCCATGCTCGAAGCCCAGAGTTTCTGGCAGGTTAACGTGGGCGCCCTGCCAGGTGACGTTCAGGCCGTCACCGGCGGTCAACCGGCCGATTCGCGAAATGCGGATGCCGCAAGAAAGTGCATCTGTTTCAAGGCGTTCCCGGCCGCTTTCGGGAACCGCGAACAGCAATTGGTAGTCATCGCCCCAGGTCGCAAGTTCAAGTGCTTCGGCAAGGTCTGGGGCATGGTCAGCGAACGGAACGTCGCTCAGGGTGATGTCCACGCCGCAGCCTGATGCCCGGGCGAGCGTGGCGGCGTCTCCCAGGAAGCCATCGGAGACGTCCATCGCCGCACTCGCGTGCGCCGCCATCAACCGGGCAGCGGCGAGGCCTGGAATCTTTGGCTCCAGCAATTGCAGGTGGTGCGGACTGTCTCGTCCCGCAGCGCGCGCCAGGAAGCCGAGTCGCGCCCCGCCAATCTCGCCGGTCACCCAAAGCTCGTCGCCGGGCGCAGCCCCGTTCCGGCGGATGGGCGCGTTGGCCATGCAGGCACCGGTCAACGTGAGGGAGAGGAAGAGACCACCGGGCGCAGAGACAGTATCGCCGCCGATCAGAGAAATGCCCCAGGCATCGAGCTCCGCTCCAAGCGCGCCAACGAAGGCGGCGAGGTCTTCTTCGGTGCGGGATGGCGGCCAGCCGAGCACCAGCAGCGCTTCGAGTGGCACCGCGCCGCTCGACAGGATGTCGGACACATTCACGCGAACGAGTTTGCGCGCAAGGCTTTCGACCGGATCGCCTGAGAGGAAATGCACGCCTTCGACCATGGCATCGGTGGTGATGACCACGGGGCCCGTCTGACGCGACAGTTCGGCGGTGTCATCGCTCAGCCGCGCCGCACCGGGGGCGCGGGCGAGCGGGGCAAAGTATTTTTCGATCCAGCCGCGCTCGGACATCAAGGATGCTCCTCGCGCAGACGGGCGCTACAGCCCTTCACGGCCGATGGCGTAGAACCGGTCACGGCGCTGGCGCTTCAGTTCGACGGGCGTCAGCCCTTCGAGATCGCGCAGTGCGGCATCAAGCGCCTTCGCGGCAGAGGCCATCGCACGCTGCGGGTCGCGGTGCGCGCCGCCGACGGGCTCCTTGACGATGCCATCCACAATCTTGTGGCGCATCAGGTCGGCTGCCGTGATGCCCATCGCCTGCGCCGCGTCCTTCGCCTTTGCCGCGTCACGGTAAAGAATGGACGCGCAGCCTTCGGGCGAGATCACGGAATAGATGGAGTATTCCATCATCAGTACACGGTTGGCCGCTGCGATGCCGATGGCGCCGCCGGACATGCCTTCGCCGATGATCAGCGTCACGAAGGGCACGCCGAGCGAAAGGCCGCGCTGGGTGCCGCGCGCGATCGCTTCGGCCTGTCCGCGCTCCTCGCCGCCCTTGCCGGGATAAGCGCCGGCCGTGTCCGGGAAGCTGAGCACCGGCATGTTGAACTTCTCGGCGAGATCCATCAGGCGCACGGCTTTGCGGTAACCTTCCGGGTGGGCCATGCCGAAATTGTGCTTCAGGCGCTTCTCGGTCGTGCGGCCCTTCTCGTGGCCCATGATGACGACCGAACGGCCGCGAAAGCGGGCAAGGCCGCCGATGATGGCTTCATCGTTGCCGAAGTGGCGATCGCCTGCGAGTTCCTCGAACTCCTCGAAGATGCCACCGATGAAATCGGAAAAGTGCGGCCTGTCCGGATGGCGGGCGACCTGCGTCACGCGCCAGGCATCGAGATCGGAATAGATCTGCTTCAGCTGTTTGGCCGATTTGGTCTTCAGTTTCGCAAGCTCGTCGGTGATCGACGGACCGTCCTTGCGCGCGGCAAGGGCTTCGAGTTCGAGGATCTTCGAATCGAGTTCGGCGATCGGCTTTTCAAATTCCAGATAGGTAGGCATGCGCGCTTTCTAACTTGTCGCTTGCGCTTCGCCTAGCGGGGTTATGAGGGAAGGGTCCGGCCCAGCATCACCACGGCGGGTAGCGTCAGCACACCCAGGAGGACGGGAAAAACAAAGAAAATCAAGGGCAAGGTCAATTTCGCGGGCAGCGCCATCGCCTTCTCCTCGGCATAGAGAATGCGGCGCTGGCGCATGTCGGCTGAGAAAACCCGCAGCGTCTGGCCGAGGCTGGTGCCCATTTCCTCGGCCTGGCGCAGCATCGTGGCGAGCGATCCGGCCTCCTCCAGCCCCAGCCGGTCGGCGAAAGCCCGCCACGCCGTCTTGCGCGCCCGGCCGGCCCGAAGCTCAAGCGAGAGGGTGCGCATGTGACCGGCGATGATCGGATGACGCAGCTCCAGTTCCTCGCCGACGCGCTGGACCGCCGCGTCGAGGCTGAGCCCGGCTTCGACGCAGGCAACCATCAGGTCCATCATGTCCGGAAAGCCGAGCGAGCAGGCCTGCTTGCGCTTCGCGATGCGCATGTCGAGATACTTGCCGGGGGCTGCAAGCCCGATCAGGACAAGCAGAACCGAAACGGCAACTGGCGCATATTTCGGCAGGCCGCTGAAGTACGGCAGCGCAAACAGAAGCGCGATCTGCGGGATCACGAGGCACAGGAACCGCGCGGCAAAATAGCGGGAGACCGCATTCGCCTGTGTGAAGCCCGCAAGGTTCAGCTTGCCGCGCGCGGCATTGACCTCGTCTCCCTCCGAGGGCGCTGCATTGTCGGCGAGTTCCATGACCGCCTTGCCAAGCGATCGTTCGTTCCGGCGCGCGGCGCCGCCCTCGCCCGGCATGCGGCGCTGCAGCCGGCGGCGGACATCTTCGTCAGCCTTCCGGTTGCGCAGCAGCGAAATCACCGCCGGGATGGCCGCGAGCACCGCCAGGAAGACGAGTAGAGCGGCCAGCAGGGGTCCGGAGAGGAGAGGCAGGGTCATCGGCGGCGCCTCACATCTTGAAGTTGATCATCTTGTTCATGACGAGGTTGCCGATCACCATCCAGACCAGCAGGCCGGCAAAGCCGTAGCGGATCAGCGGATCGTCGATGACATTGCCATAGAACTCGGGACGCAGCGTGTGGATGGCCCCCATCACCAGGAATGGTGCAGACGTGAGGATCATCGCCGAAGTGCGCCCCTCGGACGAGGCGGCACGTACCTTGAGTCGCATGGTCTGCCGTCCACGGATGGTGTCGGTGTTCGCTTTCAGAAGCTCCGTCAGATTGCCGCCGGTCTTCTCCTGGAGGCGGATGGTGGCCGCGAAGAGTTCCACGTCCGGATCCCCTGCCCGCTCCGCCATGCGCTGCACCGCATTGGTCAGGGACATGCCATAGGAGACTTCATCCGCCGTCATACCAAATTCGGTGCCGATCGGATCCGGCATCTCCCGCGCGACGAGCGCTACCGCTGTAGCAACGGGGTGACCAGCCTCGAGGCTGCGGCAGGCTATCTGCAGGGCGTCCGGCAGCTGGCTCGCCATCTTCTTGGCGCGCTGCGCAGCCAGATGGCGAATGACCAGAAGCGGCGCTGCAATCAGCACCACCAGATAGACCGGGACCGCGATCCACAATCCGCCCGCATAGACGAAAGCCAGCCCGGCCGGCAGCAACGCACCGGCCGCCGACATCACCGCCCATTTGGCCGGCTCGTACTTGAGGCCCGAGCGCACGATCAACCGGTTCACCCAGCGCAGCGACATCGCCAGGTTGCCGTCATGATCAAGTCCCCGGCTCTTGCGCAGCTCGACCATCGCCTCGTTATGGCTCGAAAAACGATCCTTGAACTGAAGGCGCCGGTTGACGATCTGCTGCGTGCGCGCCTCGGTTACAAGGCTGAGCACCGATTGTATCGCCATGAACACCGCGCCGATCGCCATCACGGCCGCTATCACCACGGAGGCATCGAGGCTTGTGAGATCCGGCAGGCCGAACATACGCGCGCTTCCGGGTCAGAAGCGGCTGGACGGGTCGAACAGTCCCGCCGGCATGAACACGCCGCGCCGCTCCATCTCGTCGAGGAATTTCGGGCGAAGGCCGGTGGCGGCGAAGTGGCCCTGCACCTTGCCGTTCTCTGCCGTGCCGGTGCGTTCGAAGCGGAATATCTCCTGCAACTGCACCACCGAGCCTTCCATGCCGGTAATCTCGGCGATCGACACGACCTTGCGCGAGCCATCCGACAGGCGCGTCGCCTGAACGATGAAGTTCACCGCCGAGGCGATCTGCCCACGGATGGCTTCCTCGGAGATCTTCATGCCGCCCATCATCACCATTTGCTCCAGTCGGGTCAGCGCATCGCGCGGATTGTTGGCATGGATCGTCGCCATCGAGCCTTCGTGGCCGGTATTCATGGCCTGCAGCATGTCGAAGGCTTCTTCGGAGCGCACCTCGCCGAGAATGACGCGGTCGGGCCGCATGCGCAGAGCGTTCTTGACGAGCTCGCGCTGGCGGATCTCGCCCTTGCCTTCGATGTTTGGCGGACGCGTTTCCATCCGCGCGACGTGCGGCTGCTGGAGCTGAAGCTCCGCCGCGTCTTCGATGGTAATCAGGCGTTCGTCCGGGCTGATCGCCGCCGAAAGGGCATTCAGCAGCGTGGTCTTGCCGGATCCGGTGCCGCCGGAGATCACCGTCGAGGCGCGGCACTTGACGGCGCCGAGGATGAAATCGGCGACTGGCCGCGGGATCGCCCCAAAGCCGACCAGCTTGTCCATCGTCAGCGGAGACTTAGAAAACTTTCGGATCGAGACAAGCGGGCCATCAATCGCGATGGGCATGACGGCCGCGTTGACCCGGCTGCCATCGAGCAGGCGGGCATCGACGAGGGGCTGGCTCTCGTCAACCCGGCGGCCGACCAGGGCCACGATACGCTGGACGATGCGCAGCAGGTGATCATTGTCAGCGAACCGGACGGGGGCAAGCTGCAGCTTGCCATGCCGCTCGATATACACCTGGTTGCAGCCGTTGATCAGGATATCCGCAATGGAATCATCCTTGAGCAGAGGTTCGATGGGACCGAGGCCCGTCATCTCGTCCATCACCGCATCGGCGAACGAGACCTCCTCGGCGGACGACAACGCCATCTCTTCCTTTCGGATGATCTCGCTTATGATGCCGCGCACGCGGCGGCGCATCGTCTCATCATCGAGCTTGTCGAGCGCTGACAGATCAAGCTCGTCGATCAGCTTTGCGTGCACGCGAAGCTTCGCATCGAGCAGATCGAACGCGGCGGACTCCGGCTTTCCGCGCGGGGTCGCGGCGGTCGCCGCCACGGGCACCGCCTGCGGCGCAGTCTCTTCCTTGCGAAGGGCGGACGGCAGACCAAAACGGCTCATGGCTTTGCTTTCTTCTTTGATTTCCGGTTTTCGGAGTTCGCGATCATGCCGGCGGGCGCCAGAAGACGCACCATCTTGTCCACGTCGAGAACGAGCGGGCTCTTGGGCTTCACATCCGCAATCGGCTTGCCGAGGTTCACGGCAGTGCGCGCTGCGTCCCAGTCCGACGTGATCGTGACATCGATCTTGCGTTCGATTGCCTCTTCGGCCTTTCCGACTGGAAAGCCGGCCCGGAACTGCTTCTTCTGGAACATCCGGTTCAGCACGAGGCGGGCCTTGCTGGCGTCGCCGCGCAGGACGTCGACGTCCCGGCACATGTCAGCGGCGGCGTGCAGGCTCGGTACGGTCAGTTCACTGACGATCACAACTTCGTCAACCGCTGAAAGCACGGGCTTCGTCCAGGCCATCATGTGACGTGGCATATCGACGATGACAAAGGGGAAAGACGTGCAGGCAACGTCCAGAAGCCTGAGCACAGCCGCCTCGCTCGCCAGCAAGTCGGCATCCGGATTGCGCGGCGCTGTAATGATCGCCACGCCGCCCTCATGCTGCCAGCACCAGGCTGCCAGCAGGCGGGAATCGAGGCGTTCGGGCGCAGCGGACAGGGCCTGCAGGTCAAGTTTCGGAACGGCTTCCAGGAAGGAAGAGGTCATGCCATCGGCAAGGTTCAGGTCCACGAGGCAGACCTGCCCCGGTCCGGCCACGCGGGCCAGCGCGAACGCGCTCTCGATCGCGAGGGTCGAGACCCCCGCCCCGCCGACAGCGCCGCGAAAGGCCCAGCAGACCGAACTTGCCGCTGTGTCCCGCGGTTCAGCGCGGTTGTCTTCGAGGCGCGCCGCGGCGTCGATCACATCTTCTGGAGCGGACGACACCGAGAGGATATCCCAGGCCTGAAGCTTCATCAGGGCCCGGACCATGTGCGCCGACAGCTGGTCCGACACCATGATAACGGCTGTGGCGGGCTGCTCGACCGCCAACTGTAGCAGGAGTTGGTCCCATCCGGGCTGCCCCTGCTCGATCACGATCAGTCCCCCGCCATGACGCGAGACAATGTCCTGTGGTGCAAGGCCGGTCAGATCCTGCAGCGGGCCGCCGGCCACGGCCAGAGCCGACAGGCAGTCCGGACTCGCAAGCACAGCCATGCGCGGCGGACTGCGCACAGGCGCGCGCGTGGCAGGTGCCTCACGCGCTGATGCTGCCACCTGGCTCACTCGGCGCCTCCGGTGCCCGCACTGGCCAATTGCTTCGTTTGGCCTTCATTGAGGGCCTTGACTGCGTTCACGGCGCGCACGCCCGACGTCGACTCGACCTGCTTTGCATTCGGCAGGGTGACATCCCGGCTCGACTGCGCAGCGATATTGGCTCGGTTGGCGTCACCCAGCATGTAGGCGTCGGGCTCGCCGATGGATGTGCAAGCGGCCATCGCCGTGAGTGCAACAAGCAGGAGAACAGACTTCAAGGTGTTCATGGTGATCCGTCCTCAGAGGTTTGCGCACCTTCGCCCATCGTCTTGCCGAGCAGGAAGAAGTCAGTGTCCGAGGGTTCGGAGAAGGCTTGGAGCGGGTTGGCCAGTTGATCGGGATGTGCCGCAGGCTGAACAAGGCGCGGTGTGATGATGATGACAAGCTCGCTTTCGTTGCGCTGGAAGCGCTTCGACGAGAACAGCGCACCGAGGATCGGCACATTTCCGAGCCAGGGCGTCTGGCGCACATCGTTGGAGTAGTTGTTCTGCAGCAATCCGGCGACAGCGAAGGCTTGTCCGTCATGCAGTTCCACGGTGGTGTCGGCGCGGCGAACCGAGATGCCCGGAATTTCAATTTCCGCCGTACGGATACCATTGGCGCGGTCGAGCGCCGAGACTTCCGGGCGCACTCGCAGGTTCACGAGACCATCACCGAGAACAGTCGGGGTGAATTCGAGGCTCACGCCGAACGGCTTGAACGCGATACTGATTTCGTTGTCCTTGCTGGCCACGGGAATCGGGAACTCGCCGCCCGCCAGGAAGCTTGCCGTATCGCCGGAAAGCGCCACCAGATTCGGTTCTGCCAGTGTACGGATGACGCCCTTCTCCTCGAGCGCGCGGATCTGCAGGTCGATGTTCTCACCGCCCAGGTTCGTGAACAGGGCGACGGTCTTGTCCGCAAGACCGGAGATCGTGCCACTGTCGGTGCCGATCTGGACATCATTTGCGTCAATCGTGCTTCCGAAGCCGATTTCGCGAACGGCGCTGCGGCTAGCCTCAAGGAAGCGCACTTCCAGCAGTACCTGCTGGCTTTGCCCCACCGACAACCCATTCGCCACGCCGCCCGGTACATGGCGCTCGGCAAGTTGCAGCGCCATGTCGGCGGCAGCGGCCGTCGTCACGCGGCCATCGATGTACACGCCATCATGCACCGCGTACACATCAATCGGTTCACCCGGCAGCAGACGCTTCAGATCAGCCCGCAATTCTTCGAGGCCAAGCTGAACTTCTACTTCGATCAGCTCTGCGATGGCGCCGGCAGAATTGTAAACCAGCACCGTCGTCGAGCCCGGCGCCTTGCCGCGCAGGAAGAAGGAACGATTGGACGTCGCCATCGCTTCGGCAATGTCAGGATCAGCCACCACGAGCGTGGCAAAGGCCGCGTCCGTCTCCACCACGGCGGACTTGCCGCGCTTGATGTCGAGGCGTTCGGCGCTGGCGCCTGCCTGACGCTCTGTCCAGGCCGACATGGGCGCTGCCGCAAGCGACAGGATGGCGGACGAGATGATGATCCGTATCAGGTGCATCATCAATTATCCCCTTTTTGCGGATCGGTTTGTGCGACCGGCGTATTCACCTGGACATCGCTTTCGCCGTTGATCACCCGAACCGACGCGCTGGCCGGCGCACGCCGGGCGCTTCTGGCCTTAGGTGCGGGCAGCGCGGCGGCCACCTTGCCCGGGCCGGGCACCGAAGCCGCTTCTTCCTCCCGGCTGATCAGGGCAAGGCCGAGCGCGGCGCGCTGGCTTGCTGCGCCAAGAGCCAGCGCATCATCCGGCGTCACTTCGAGCGTCACCGTCTGGGCGGGCAATGCGCCTTCGAGGTTCGATCCGAAGGTCTGGTCCACCGCCAGAACCTTTACATGGCGCAGGACCGGCCGCGCGAGGATATCCGCGGAGATACGCGCGCCTTCCGGCCGCCCGCCCGCATCTTCGAGCGCCATGAATTCATTCACGTCGACGCGGTCACCCGGCAACACAAAGCCGGATACGCCCGTGTCATTGCGGACGACAATGGAGACAGCTCGCATGCCGGGCGTGATCGCGCCGGCCAACGTGAGCGACGCGCCCGTCGTGTCGATTTTGGGCAAGAGCAGCGGTTCGCCGGGCACCATCATACCGCGGGAATAGGCTTTCGGACCGAGATCTCCCACATTGCGCAGGGCGCCTTCGGGCACCGCGCGCTCAGGCCACTCCACTTCCTTCACCATCTTGGCGTCGATCAGCGCGCCCGCCTCCACCGCCTGCGCCATCACGAGCACCTTCGTCATCACGATGGCCGGCGCGGCGGCGGCGCCCGCCTCCGGTCCCGCATCGGACATGAACGTGCGCCCGAAGAAGATGGCGCCTGCACCCAGCGCGACCGAGACCCCGAGGCTGATGAGCGGCGCAGCTTTCATTCGGAATGCCCTCCAGAGGCGGCATGGGGCCGCCCTCAGAGTTCATTCTTAGCAACGGGGATATAAGACCTCTTGAAACTTGGAGGTCGAATCTCGTCCGGGGACGGAAGAGGCGATTAACCATCCGGAAAGACAGGGTTTCAGCGTCGTTTACCTGTGATTGCGCGGGCAACGGCCCGCCATCAGCCGTAAAGGAACTGGTCCGGTGCCCCGGGACGCAGCAGCGCCGCGGTCAGGCGTCCACCATAAACCGCGCCGGTATCAATGTTGAGGCGGCGGCCGCCACCTGCGGCTTCCGGAAAACCATCCATCGTTGGTGTGTGGCCGTGTATCACCCGCATCCAGCTGAGCCCCGGCGCGGTCCAGCACCTCGGATCGAAGAAATCCGCGCGCCGTGTCCACATCTGAACCTCCTCCCCGCAGGCCGGATAGCGGTCGGGGTCAACGCCGGCATGCACGAAAACCAGCCCGGCATCCGCGTCTTCGTGCACGGTGGGCAAGGATTTCAGCCACGCCACATGCCGGTCGAGCAGGCGTCCGGGTTTGTCGACATAGCTGTCGATCGTTGCGGTGCCACCATTGCGGCGCCAGGAGGTCCACTGGCTGGATTGGACGTCCAGCGACTCGTGGGCATCAATCATCATCTGCTCGTGATTGCCGCGCAGCGTGATCGGCCGCGGTGAGGTCTTCGCCTCGAACGACATGAGATATTCAATCACGCCGCACGAGTCCGGCCCCCGATCGACAAGATCGCCGAGGTGCACGAACTGGATCGGGCTCTCCGGAAAATGCCGCTTCGCGTGCCGGAGAACCTGCCGGTGCAGATCCTTCAGCCGCTCAAGCTCTCCATGGATGTCGCCAATGGCGCAATGGATGGTTGCATTCATCCTTGTGCCATAAGGCGTGAAGGCGGCAATTATAGGGCCAGCTCAATCGCCGCCCGCGAGGATTTGCGCAAACTGCGCCGTATCCACATTGCCGCCGGTCACCAGCACACCCACGCGCTTGCCCTTCAGCGCAGGCGGCAACCGGTGCACCGCAGCGGCGAGCGCCGCGGCGCCGCCCGGCTCCGCCACGATCTTCAGATGGCGGAAGGCCAGCCGCACGGCGTCCCGCACATCGGCGTCACTGACCCTTAATCCGCCTGCGAACAAACGCTTCCCGATGGCGAAGGTCAGCATGCCCGGTTCAGGCGTCAGGATTGCATCGCAGATCGAGCGCGTGCCCGGCGCGTTGGCGAGAATGTGTCCGGCTTCCAGCGAGCGCGCCCAGTCATCATGCGCCTCAGGCTCGGCGGTCCAGATCTGCGTTGCGGGCGAAAGCCGCTCGAAGGCAAGCCCAATGCCCGAGATCAGACCGCCGCCACCGGTGCAGCAAATCAGTGCGTCCAGCGGCTCGCTGGCCGCCTCCATCTGACGGGCAAACTCGAGACCCGCGGTACCCTGCCCCGCGATGATATCGCGGTCATCATAGCTTGGCACGACGATGGCGCCGCGTTCGGCCGCAAGGCGGTCGCTGATCACCTCGCGGCTCTCCGAGTTCCGGTCGTACAGGACGATTTCGCCGCCATCGGCCTTGACCCCGTCGATCTTCACCTGGGGCGCATCCGACGGCATCACGATCACCGCAGGCAGACCCAGGAGACGCGCCGCGCGGGCAACGCCCTGGGCATGATTGCCGGACGAGAAGGCCACGACGCCCGTCTTGCGCTGGTCGGGTGTCAGCTGCGCGAGCCGGTTGGTGGCGCCGCGCATCTTGAAGCTGCCGGTCACCTGCAGGCATTCGGCCTTGACGAAGATCCGCGCGCCCGCCGCGGCATCGATCGCGGCATGCGTCAGCACCGGAGTCTCGCGCACATATCGCCGGACACGTTCGGCGGCGGCCAGCACACTGTCAAAATCCGGAAGGTCAGCCACATGCGTCATGGGCGCGTGTTTAGACGCCGCGCACGAGGATACAACTGCAAAAGCGCGTCAATCCGATCAGATCTTCGCAGCGGCCTGTTTCACGAGGTCCCGCGCAAACTCCGCCGTATCCGGATTGTCCAGGGCATGCGCCAGGACCGCTTCGAAATAACCGGTCTTGTTGCCGCAATCATGTACCGAGCCTTCAAACTCGTAGGCATAGAAGGGCTGGATCTCCATCAACCGGGCCATCGCATCGGTAAGCTGGATTTCGCCGCCTGCGCCAGCGCCCTGCTTTTCGAGCAGACCGAAGATTTCCGGCTGAAGGATGTAGCGGCCCGTGATGGCGAGGTTGGAAGGCGCCGTGGCAACCGGCGGCTTCTCCACCATGCCCGACATGCTGATCAACCTGCCATCGCGCGATTTCGGGGCAATCACGCCGTACGCCGACACGCGGTCCTGCGGCACGGGATCGACAGCGATGATGTTGCCGCCAACCGCTTCGAACGCATCGGCCATCTGCTTGAGGCCGGACGGCTTGCCCTTGACGATCACGTCGGGCAGCAGAACCGCGAATGGCTCGTTGCCGATCACATCGCGCGCGCACCAGACGGCATGTCCAAGACCCAACGGCGCTTGCTGGCGCAGGAAGCTCGAACTGCCGGCCGGCAGCCGCGAGGTTTCGACCGAGGCCAGGATGTCGAGCTTGTTCTTTGCCTTGAGCTGCGTCTCGAGTTCATAGGCGTGATCGAAATAGTCCTCGATCGCGCTTTTGCCGCGCCCGGTCACGAACACGAAATGCTCGATCCCCGCCTCACGCGCCTCGTCCACGACATACTGGATCACCGGACGGTCGATGACCGGCAGCAATTCCTTCGGAATGGATTTGGTTGCCGGCAACACACGTGTGCCAAGACCGGCCACGGGAAAAACCGCTTTTCTGATTCGCATTCAAACGTTCCTGTTTCGGGCCGGATGAAGGGGTGTCCAGCGATACCTTTGCGGGCAGTCTAGCAAATCATCTGCCAGTTTGGCCCCTTCATAAACCAATCCCGGTCATGGACCCCACGAGCGACAGCGACAGAAGCAGCGTCAGGACCAGCCCGGTCGAGTGCCAGAGCCAGGCACGCGCGGGCGCCACAAGTTCGCGTGACAGGCGAATCTGAAGGGCCCGGGCCGGCGATTGTCCGGACATGGCCGGCACCGCGCTATCTGTTGCAGATACACTGGAGAGCGGCGATGCCGGATCGGCTTCGCGCAATTCCGGCGTGTGAACGGCGGGTTTCTTCTTCGCGTGCATCGTGGTCGCCCTGTTTAAACAGGGTCACTACTACGCCACCAATCCTAAACCTTGACTAACACTGCATTCGCAAAAATTTGGCCGGAAAGCTGAAGGTTAATACTTCACTAAATTGATTTTTGACTGTAAGTGCGCGGCATTAGCGAAAGCCGAGAACGGCTTTCGAGGTCGCAAGGGGACCTTCGAAATGAGCCAGATGCCGCTGGGGCTGAAAGTGCCCGGCCTCGAAGAAGGTGTGCCCGGAGTTCCCGATGCAATCCATTGCGCGGGTGGAGTCTGGGGCATCAACGGTTTCGCCAAACGCGCACTGGATGTTGTGATTGCGATCGCCGCGCTGATTCTTCTGTCTCCTTTGATGCTGCTCACTGCCCTCGCGATCAAGCTCGATGGCGGCAGCGCATGTTTCGTTCAGGCACGGCTTGGCCGAGGCGGACGCGCATTCGACATGTACAAGTTCCGGTCGATGCACGCCGACGCCGACCGCATGTTGCAGGAACTCATCGACCGGTGCCCGGCCAGCCGGGCCGAATGGTCGATGTTCCAGAAATTGCGGCGCGATCCGCGCATCACCCCGGTCGGCCGATTCATCCGCGCAACGTCGATCGACGAACTGCCGCAGCTCTTCAACGTGCTGAAGGGCGACATGTCGATCGTCGGCCAACGCCCGATCATGCTGCATCAACGGGAACACTATGGGGTGCACATTGAAGGTTACGAAGCGGCCCGGCCGGGCATCACCGGCCTGTGGCAGGTTCGCGGCCGCAATCAGCTCAGCTTCCAGCAGCGCGCCGAACTTGGCACCGAGTACGTCCGTGACTGGAGCCTCGGCCTGGACCTGCGGATCATCGTGATGACCATCCCGGCACTGATCTTCTCAACCGGCGCGTACTAGACCGCCCGACGGTCCACGCTGAACCGCAAACACCCGGCGAAGGACGTCGTCGCTGAGCGATGATTCCGGCGGGCCGTCCGCCACCTTGCGGCCGCCGTCGAGCACGATCACACGGCTGCAGTAACGCGCTGCCAGTTCCAGATCGTGAAGCACCACCATCACCGCGCGGCCACTGGCCGCTTCGTTCGAAAGCGTCTGCATCAACGACAGCTGGTGCGAGATATCGAGCGATGCGCACGGCTCGTCGAGCAAGAGGTTTTGTGCCGGACTGGCCAGCAGGCGGGCGACATGCACCCGCGCCTGTTCGCCGCCGGACAAGGTATGGATCGCCCGCCCGGCGAGGTGGGCCGCATCGGACTTCACCAAGGCCGAATCCACCGCCGCGCGGTCCGCAGCGCCCAGACGGATATACGGGGCCGGCGATTCTATAAACCGGCCGAGCGCCACGATATCCTCGGCGCACAGGTTCCAGGCGACGGGGCGAAACTGCGGCAGCCAGGCGAGCGCCCTCGCCCGGGTCGACCGGTTCATCCCGGCCGCGTCCCTGTCGCCGATCCGCACGCTGCCCGAGCCGATCGGCGCGATGCCTGCGACCGCCTTGAGCGCCGTGCTCTTGCCCGCACCGTTCGGGCCCGCCAACGCCACGAACTCGCCCGGCGCAAGCGAAAACGACAGATCATTGACCACCGCCTGGCCCGCCAGATGAACAACCAGTCCGCTCACGGATATCATGGGGATGCTCTCCCGAGCCGCGCCGCGATCCAGATGAACACCGGGCCACCCACGAGCGCCGCCGCGACGCCGAGCTTGAGTTCCTGCTGGAGCGGGAGCATCCGGACACCGATGTCCGCCACCAGAAGGATCATGCCGGCGAGCAGCGCCGACGGCACCAGCAGGCTTTGCGGATCATGCTTCACGAACGGGCGCACGATGTGCGGCGCCACGATACCGACGAAGCCGATCGTCCCGGCGGTGGCTACACTGGCCCCGGCCAGCAACGATGTTCCACCGATCACCAGAAGGCGCGTCCGTCTCGGATCCGCGCCGAGACTTGCCGCTGTCTCTTCGCCGAGGCTGAGCGCCCTCAGGCCGGGGCCCGCGACCAACACGAGCGCAGCCCCGACCAGCAGCGCGGGCGCCGCCAGCAGGATGTCCGCCCACGAACGGTTCGCCACCGAACCCATCATCCAGTTGACGAGATCTGACAGACTGTACGGGTTCGGCGCCAGATTCATCGCCAGCGACATCAGCGCCCCTGCGAGACTCGAAAGCCCGATGCCGATCAGCAGCAGCGTGACACTCCCCGCCCCCCGCAGCGCCGCAACCGCGAGAATGGCGGTCGCGGCCGCCGCGCCCAGAATGGCCGCGAGGGGCAGTACCAGCGCGCTGAACGCCGTCAGCCCGAAGAAGATCGCAATCACCGCAAACAGCGCCGAAAACGCAGACACGCCCAGAACGCCCGGCTCTGCCAGCGGGTTCTGCAACAGGCCCTGAAGACCAGCGCCCGCCAGCCCCAGCGCCGCGCCAACGGCAAACGCCGCCGCCGCCCGCGGCAGGCGGATCTCCCACACGATCACACGTCCCGCGTCATCGCCCTGCCAGACCAAAGCGGCCAACGTGTCCGCGATGGGCATCGGCGCCGATCCAGCCAGCGCCGAGAGCGCAAACAGCGCCGCTGACATCAGTCCAAGGATCAATGTCAGCCGGCTCATCTCACCTCTCGCGCGGCATCGGAAATCGCCAGCGCCTCGTCCGCAATGAACCAGGCCGGACACGAGATTCGCGCCTCGTCCATCTCGATCACGTCAGCCGTCTCCACCAGCCGCTGCATCACAGGATGGCGCGACACGGACCAGAGGTCCGTCGCGTCATCGTCAAACCCGAAGAAGGCCGTCACCATCAGGCGCGGCGGCGCCTGAACCAGCGCTTCAAGAGGCAGGCTTGTCCACCCGGTACCGGAATTTGCATTCTGCAGCCCCGCATGACGCAGCACGGCATCGATGAGTGTATCGCGGCCCGCGCTGACGCCGCCCGGCGTCACATACAGCGCCGACGCGCCGCTTTGCACCCGAGGCCCGGGCATCGCGTCAATCAAGGCCTCGGCACGGGCGGCCTGTCCGATCTCGGCCGCAACGTCGCGCAGGATTTGGGCCGTACCCTGAATATCGTCGGCATATCCGAGCTGCACCGTCCGGATGCCAAACCGCTCATAGAACGCGAGCGCCTGCGGATCGCCGCCAAAGCTGCGCACAACGAGATCCGGCTGCAGCGCGATGACGTCTTCCGCCGCCGCCCGCACTTTCGGGATGCCCGCCGCCTTGTCCCGCAGATAACTGAACCGCCGCTCCGCATCCTTCGATACCGCGAGGATCTGGTCACGATCGGCCAGCGCCAGTACGAACTGATCGGCGCAATAATCCAGCGACACAATCGTTGGGCGGGCCGGCTCCGCCTGTGCGAAACCGGCCTGCCCGATCAGAAGCGCGAGCAAGACAGAGGCGGCAAGCCTTTGTGTCACTTGAGCTTCAGCCCCACAAACGCGCCGGCGCCCGGCCCGTTATACCCGAACACGTCAACCGCCGTTTCGTCCAGCAGGTTCTCCCCGCGCAGCGTCACGGCGATACGGTCCGTGACCGGATATTCCGCGGTCAGCGATGCGAGTGTATAGGCGTCGAGGGCCACGAGGGGCGACGGGAAGAATCCGAAATCGAAATCCCCCTGCTCGCCCACATGATCGAGCGCAAGCCCGAGGCGCAAGCCATCCGGCTGGACCTGCCAGTCGGCGCCCAGGGATGCCGTCAGTTCGGGAACCCGGATTTCATCCGCTCCCGCATCAGTCTGGGAGTTGAAGACGGTCGCCTGCCCGGTAAGGGTCAGGTTGGACAGCGCCTGCCACCGGCCGGAAAGTTCCACACCGCTGCGCTCGCTGGTGCCCGTCCGGTTGCGCGCCGTCGAGGTAAAATCGGGATTGAACGCGGTGAAAATCTCGCTCTCGAGGTCGGCTTCGAAATACACGATTTCCAGTTGCGCCGCGCCAAAGTCCTGCGCCCAGCCGATCTCCCAGCCTTGCGATTCCTCCGGTTTCAGGTCCGGATTGCCGATGAAGCTCCCGGTAAAGAAGCCGAACAGCTCCGTGAACGTCGGATTCTTGACGCTGGTGCCGATCGATGCCCGCAGCCGCCCGCCGATGTCGTCAAACGCATACCCCGCGCCAATGCGCCAGGTCTGCGCATCATCGAACCGGCCCTTGTTGTCATCGAACCGGGCCGATGCCGACACGTCCAGCGCCCCCAGCGACAGACCGTACTCGCCGGCCACAGCGAGGGACTCAAACGCCTCCGACGCATCCGTCAGACCGCCGAACGCCACATCCGCCCGGTCATAGGTTTCGCGTTCGAAATCCACGAGGCCGGTGAGGCGATGCGCCCCGGCGCTGTAGCCCGGCGACCAGCTCAGTTTCGTGCGCTCTCCTGCTGCCGTATCCGCCCGCGCCCCGTCACTGAAATTGTCGCGCGTCACTTCATTGAAGCTCGCCCGGATCACGTGATCGAGCGGCCCGGCCGTCCCGCGCAGCGCCGCGCCAACAAGGCGTTGCTCGCCTTCGGTGCGCCGGTCGGCATCATTCAGCAGGCCATCAAAGTCTGTATCCGAATCAAATTCGGACTCTGTCTCCCGGACAAGACCGATCAGCGAGAGGGACCAATCCGTACCCAGATCAAGCTCTGCCGTGGCAATGCCCGACAGTGCCTGCGATCCATCGTCCTCGCCGCCCGTGCCCGACGCATCCACGCCGTCCGTCGCCAGACCCGACAGGCCGAGCCCGAACCGGTCACCGCTCCAGCCAAGCGCGCCCTGCGCCGTGCCGAAACTGCCACCTTCGGCAAAACCCGAAACGCCGCGTCCGTGCGCCGGCGACAGCCAGACGACGCCGCCGATCGCATCCGAACCGTGGATCGAGGACGACGCCCCGCGCAGAACTTCGATCCGGCCCACCGGCAAGGCGGTGAGCGTGCCGAAATCCGTCTCGCCGTTCACCGGATCGGACACTTCGATCCCGTCATAGAGCACCAGCGTATGGTTCGCCTCGGCGCCGCGCAGGCGCACCTGCGTCAGCCCGCCCAGCGTGCCGGAGCGGGAAATGGCCGCCCCCGGCACCGCCCGCAACTGGTCCGCCGGATTGGGCGATGCGCGCACGTCGAGATCGTCTTCCGTCAGTACAGAGACGGACGCCGTCGCGCGGTCCGGCGCGGCTGGCCGCAACCCCGTCACTTCGATCGGGGCGATTGCCGGCGCGTCCTGCGCGATCGCAAGGGAGGCATGGAAAACAAGCGCCGAAGCGCTGAGCAGGGTCAGTCTGAGGAACATGTCCACAGGTCCTTCTTTAGCCGGGAGCGCACGCCCCGCGGCGGGTTCATGACATGTCGCATGAACGGAAGGTGTCCTTCCGCGGCCCCTCGCCTGATCCCGGGCGGCGAGCCATCGACGGCGAAAGGCAGGTCTCCTGACTCTGCGGATCAGCGTTCTGAAGCGGCCTTCCCGGTTGCCCAGTGGCGTATGGCTTCAGAACTCCCCGCTGACAGTTACGGGCATAGCGCCGGATTCGCACCGGCTTCCCTTTTCACCCGGGCTTCCCCGGGCACCTCTCGCGTGGGTTTTGTGTAAACCGGCTTTGACACACTCGCAAGCGGTTACATTGCGGCCGTGCGGCATCGGCAAGCCTGCTTATGCCTACAAATTTCCGCCCCACGGGCAACAAAATCCTGAGCCCCATCAAGCGCTTGTAAAATATTTGGCCAAAACTTGCGCACCCCCTCCAAAGGCGGAGTTATACTTCCTGCATGCCGACGCTCAGCGCCCTCCGCAGCAGCCCTCACTTTGCGCCCCTGTTCGCGCATGTGTTCGTGCTCTGCTGGCCGATCCTCGTCTGGCAGCTCAACCGTTTCTACAGCTGGACCATCCGCGAAGGCATCCATAACGCCCTCTACAGCGTCAACCGCTGGGGTTGGCTTACCGTCCACTATCTCGGCGACAAGGAAGATCCGGCCGCCTACAAACCCCTCGCCAGAACCTTCCGTCCCCTGACGGATCCGGGCTATGCGAGCGACCTGCCCGCAAACCTCGCCACATGCGAAACGCTCGCGGCTGTCCCACGCCTCTCCCGCCTTGGCGGGGGAGGTGGCATGGCGCAACGCGCCATGACGGAGGGGGCTCCGACCTCACAACTCTTCAACACCAGCTAGTTTCCTGTCATCCCGGCTTTCGCCGGGATGAAAAGCAATGAAACTGAGAGAACATAACCGGCCAGCCCACGCTGCGTCCGGCCAATACTGCTGCGCGCAACCTCAATCCTTCAGATCCCACTCATACAGCAGAAAGGTCTGCGGCCCTTCTGCGTCCGGCACCGCTGCAAAGCACTTCTGTGCGGCGACGTTGTCCGGCGTCGTTCCCAGCCATGCAGACTGGCAGCCGCGCCGCTGCGCTTCCTCCACCAGCCGTGCTATGAGTTGCCGGCCGATGCCGCGCTTCTGGGAATCCGGCGTCACGCCCACTTCATTGATGAACATCTGCGGCAGCTTGTCCGGATGAAAATACTCGAACGCCGTCGCCATTCCGACAACCACGCCGTCTTCAAGCGCGACAAACATCACGTGCCGCGCATCTCCCAGAAAGGCGGCAAGCGAGTCCGGTCGGATCGCAAAGTCGAAGACATCCGGTGCGATCGTGTCCAGCAATCCGGCATTCGAGGCGTCAACCCGCACAATCGACACGCTCATGCAGTCCTCCTCTTTCATCAGATCGGCGACAGCAGATGCCCGCCATCCACCACGATCGTCGAGCCCGTCATGTAGCTGCCCGCCTCTGACGCGAGCAGCAGCAATGCCCCATCGAGCTCCCGGTATTCGCCAAACCGGCGGAACGCGATCCGCTTGCGCATCGCCTCGCCCGCCTCGGAGTCGAGATACGCGTCATTGATCGCTGTCTTGTAGTAACCGGGCGAGATCGCATTCACCCGGATGCCGTAGCGGGCATTCTCGAGCGCCATGTGCCGGGTCAGGTGATCGACCCCGGCCTTCGAGACGCAATAGGCCGTCGTCATGAACTGCGTCCGGTGCGCCGTGATCGACGCGATGTTGACGATCGAACCCTTGGTGCCCGCCGCGATCATCGCATTGGTCGCATGCTTTCCGACGCGCCAGACACCCGTGAGGTTGGTGTCCAGCACGGCGTCCCAGTCTTCCTCGCTCTGCTCGCGGAACCATCCTTCCCGCGACATGCCGGAATTGTTGATCACCACATCGCAGGGCCGCCCCAGCGCCTCACTGATTCCCTGAAAAGCGGCGGCGACACTCGCTTCGCTGGTCACGTCCATCTCGACCGCGAGCGCCTTGCCGCCCGATTTTCCGATCTCGCCGGCCACCTCTTCCAGCCGGTCCATCCGGCGCGCGGCCACGACGACGCTCGCCCCGGCATCCGCCAGAACCTGCGCAAAATGGCGCCCAAGGCCGCTCGATGCCCCCGTTACCAGCGCCGTCCGATTAACCAGACTAAACAAGCTCATGCCCTGAATCCCCAAAATAACTGTTGCACGCGGCAAGGTTTAACCTAATTCAGGGCGCCATGAAGATATCAGTGCTCAAAGAACGGCGACCCGGCGAAACCCGCGTGGCGGCAACCCCGGAGACA
>JAIXRO010000005.1 GCA_027485145.1 Hyphomonadaceae bacterium
ATAGGCCTCATATATCAGCACTTGCTAAATTAGCAATAGCTAATATCTAGATGTCTGCGCAGAACAAGGACCCCGCGCGATGGCGAACCTCAGATCTTTCTTCGACACGGCCACCAACCCGGTCACCTCCCTGGTCTGCGACCCCGCGACCCGCGCCGCGGCGATTATCGATCCGGTACTCGATTTCGATCCGAATGCCGGGCGCCTCAGCACGTCCTCGTCTGACGCGGTGCTGGCTATCGCCAGGGACGAAAACCTTCGCATCGACTGGATCCTCGACACGCATGCGCATGCCGATCACCTGTCCGGCGCCGATCACCTTCGCCAGCTGACCGGCGCCAGGATCGGCATCGGCGCGCATATCACGGAGGTCCAGAAGGCGTTCGTGCCGCTGTTCGGCAAGGTGTCCGATACGCCGGACGGGCGCGTCTTTGACATGCTGCTGAAGGACGGCGACACGCTGCCACTCGGCGGCCTCGACATCCGTGTTCTGCACACGCCCGGTCATACGCCGGCCTGCGTGACTTACCTCATTGATGACATGGCCTTCGTCGGCGACACGCTGTTCATGCCGGACTATGGCACGGCGCGGGCAGACTTTCCCGGCGGTGACGCCCGGGCGCTGTTCCGCTCCATCCGGAAAATCCTCGCCCTGCCGCCGGAAACTCGCATTTTCGTCGGCCACGACTACCTGCCGAAATCCCGTGACACGTTCGTGTGGGAGACGACCGTCGCCGAGGAACGGGCGCGCAATATCCACGTGCATGACGGCGTGAGCGAGGATGACTTCGTCGCCCTGCGCGAGGCCCGTGACCAGACACTGGACGCGCCGCGACTGATCCTGCCGTCGTTGCAGGTGAACATCCGGGCGGGCGCGCTGCCGCCGGCCGAAGCGGATGGACAGGTCTATCTGAAACTGCCGGTGAACCGGCTGGGCGCTGCATAGCTGCCAGCCCGGTCCGGGGCCAAAGTTCACGCCGCGTCCCCCCTGCCCGTGCGGGAAAAAGCCTGATATCGCCGGGAAATGTCCCTGCGTGACTTCGGCCTGCTTTTCCTGATCTGTTTCATCTGGGGCGTGAACCTTGTGATGACGCGGTGGGTCGTGTCCGATTTCAGCGTGCCGCCGCTGTTCTTTGCAGCGATCCGGTTCCTGGGCGTGGCCGTGTTCCTGATCCCGTTCCTGAGGCCGGTGCCGAAGAATCTCGGCACGCTGTTCCTGATCGCCATGCTGATCGGTTGCCTGAATTTCGGGCTGCTGTTCATCGGCCTCGCCAATGCCGACGTGTCGGCGGCCGCCGTGACGGGGCAACTGGGCGTGCCGATCTCGACGCTGATGAGCATGGTGTTTCTCGGCGAGCAGATCCGCTGGCGGCGAGGCCTCGGCATCGCGCTCGCCTTTGCGGGCGTGGTCGTGATCGCGTTCGATCCGAACTCCTTCACGCTGTCCTATGGCCTGATGCTGATCTTCTTCGCCGCTGTGCTGGGCTCGGCCGGGGGTATCGTGATGAAGCGCATGCCACCGATGGACGCGCTGAACCTTCAGGCCTGGGTGGGCCTGTTCAGCTTCGCGCCGCTGTTTGCGATGTCGGGCCTGATGGAAACCGGGCAGATCGAGTCGTATGTCGCGGGCGGCTGGGAGGTGTGGCTGGCCAGCCTGTTCGCCGTGCTGGGCGTTTCGATCTTTGCACACTCGGCCTTCTACACACTCGTGAAACGTCATGACGTCTCCCTCCTGTCGCCGCTGACGCTGATGACGCCGCTCTGGGGCGTGATATTCGGCGTGACGCTGCTGGGCGAGCCGTTCACCTGGAAACTGGTCATCGGCGGGGCTGTTTCGCTGGCGGGCGTGTTCCTGATTGCCATCCGCCCCAATTCGGTGTTGCCTGATGCCTCGTTGGGGAAGAAACTCGCATCCGGAGACTCCTGATGCAGATCGCAGACGCGCCGAGCCCGAACCATGATGAGCGCCGCTATAAGGTGGACCTGCTCGTGCTCCACTATACCGGCATGGAGTCGGGTCAGGCGGCCCTCGAACGGATGCGCGACCCTGAGGCGAAGGTCTCGGCGCATTACATGATCTGGGAAGACGGCCGGGTGGTGCGCCTCGTCGACGAGAGCCGGCGGGCCTGGCATGCGGGCCTGTCGAGCTGGCAAGGCGATGACGACCTGAACTCGCGGTCGATCGGCATCGAGATCGTCAATGGCGGCCATGATTTTCCCTTGCCCGGGCGGCGCCTGCCGCCTTATCCGGAGCCGCAGATCGCGGCGGTGATTGAACTCTGCCAGGGACTCGTCACCCGGCATGCGATTCCGCCGGCCCGCGTGACGGGCCATTCCGACATTGCGCCGCGACGCAAGATCGACCCCGGCGAGCATTTTCCCTGGCCGCGACTGGCCGAAGCGGGGGTTGGTCTGTGGCCGGACGAAGCGGCCGGGGCCGGCTGCGTCTGGATGGGCGGCGATCCGGGCGGGCTGAACCGCCAGCTGGGCGCCATCGGCTATGACATTACCGATGTGCCGGCCGCCCTGCGGGCCTTCCAGCGGCGGTTCCTGCCGGACGCGGTGACCGGGATGGCGGACGCACGAACGCTGCGCAGGCTCGCCCATGTGGCCGAGGCCTATGCAGCGGCGTCGGCGCCCTCTTCGCCCCAGGCCTGAGCCCATTCGGTGGCGAGCGCTGCGCCCAGCAGCAGCGACATGACCGAAGCCGAAAGCCAGACGAAACCGAGGATGACCGAGGCGAGCGCGCCATAGAGTGTTCCGAGTACGGAATAGTTCAGGTAGAGCTGGAACAGGAAGGTGACGAAGACGAAGGCGACCGTTCCCGCCGCTGCGCCCGCGGCGATGGCCTTCGTGCCGCGCTCGACATGGCCGCGCAGGGCGAGGACGAGGATCAGGTAGAAGACGGCGAAGCCGGCGATGCCCTTTGATATCCAGAGCGCATCGGCGAGCGCCGCGATCTCGCCCGCAAACCGGCCCATGGCGTTGCCGCCTTCGGAGGTGATCACCGTGACGGCCAGTTGCAATGCGCCGAGCAGCCAGACGAGCAGGACCAGCGCCCCGGTCAGCAGCAGCGAAATGCCTTGAAAGCGCGCGAACCGCGTGCGCCCTTCGGTGCCGGCGATCATGCGGATTCCGGTGATCGCGGCCTTGGCGCCGGAGGTGGCGGTGATCAGCACAAGGACGACGGCCACAAGGGCGCGGAGACTGAGACCGACGGGTGTCATGCTCCGGATCGTTTCAACTTCCTCCGAGGACAGCGATTCCATGCTCTGGCTGAAGAAATTGCTGATGGGGGTCGCGAGCTGCGCGGCAAGGTCCGGCGGCAGGAAGACGGTGAGCAGCGTCAGCGTCAGGTAGATGAGCGGGAAGATCGAGAAGAGCGCGTAGAAGGCGATGCCGCCGGTGACGATGCGGACATCCGGCCGGAACAGCCGGACGACAGCGCGCTTGGCCGGTTCGATCAGGTCGGTGCGCCAGTTGTTCAACATGCGTGTCCTTCTGCCATGCGCGGGCGTGCCCGCAAAGCGCGGGGCGTTGAATTGGTGCGGCGTTTCAGAAACGGGTCAGCAGATCGGCCCTCAGACGGGCTGTGCCCGTCGAGAGTGACGCCCGAATTTTGCTCATGGCTCAGGAGGTATCCGGGGCGGCGAGGCGGTGGCCGAGATGATCGAGGACCTCCAGCAGGCCGGGGCGGACACGGGCGCGCAGGCGCGGCGGGAGCGGCGGGGTACGCAGCCGGGCGCGGCCTGTCTGCGCGCGGCGCCCGAGGCGGCGGGCGAGGCGCGCGCGGGCGCGGTAGACTTCGGCGAGGACGGCGAGACGGTCGAGAAAGCGGGCATGATCGAAGGCGGGCGAGTCCGGCACGCGGTCGGGATTGGCCGCGCGGCTTGACTGCGGGCGTTCGGACTCCGTGAGGCGAAAGCGCAGGGCCGGGCGGCGGGGCGCGAGGGTGGGGAGCGGCGGGAGGTCGTCGTCGCGGACGCTCGGCGGCGGCAGCGCGACATCTCGCGCCATGAGATGGATCAGCCTGCGGAGCATTGCCGCAAGGACGGCGAGACCGTGCCAGGCGGTGCGGCGCGCGGAGATGTTCCAGTGCGCGACGTGCGCGGCGGCAAAACCCCGGAGCGCACGGTGGTGCATCGCGGCCATCTGCCAGAGTTCGGTGAGGGTGGGCGCGCCAGACATCGCCGGAGACTAACCCGGGTGCGGACCCGGGCGGATTCGCGGCGAGGAAAAAAGTGCAGCCGGGCAGCGCGGGGCATCACCCTGGCAGCATATAGCGAGGAGGGAAGCGGCTGTGGGTGCGAGGGGATGGAGGCGTTGGCAGCGCGCCGGGAGACGGCGAAAAAAATGTGTGCGGCCTCAGCGTGACGCGGCCAAACGTAGGCATTCGTGCGTTTGAATGCGCCGAAATCCCGCGCGCGCGGCAGGCGAAATGGTCGCTGAAGATCGGCGCAGCCTTTGGCAATCGCAGAACGAAAGGGCCGGAATTGGCCCTATCCGGACGGTCACACCCAAACCATTCCTTGTGGTTCGAACAGTTCATAAACAATCTGAGCGCCAAGCCTTTGGAGTAACCCCGCGGATGTCTTTGAACACGCGCGTGAAATGCGGCTGGTCGGCAAAGCCGCAGGCGAGGGCGATGTCGATCATCGGGTGTGCCGGGTTGGCCAACAACTCGGCGGCCCGCTCGACCCGGTAGCGCATAAGGAACTGATGCGGCGTGTCGCCGATCGTGCGCTTGAACAGCCGCGAAAAATGCGCCGCTGACAGGCCAGCTTGCCTTGCCAGGTCCTCGATCTGTATCGGCTGGCCGAAGTTGTCGGCAACGAAGTCGAGGACGCGCTTGTAATGCTGCGCTGTAAAGGCTCTCGAGAACGCGATCACCTCGGAACGTTCATCGCCATACTTTTGTATAAGCTTGACGAGGAAGACCCGCGCGAGGCTTTCGAACATAAGCTCGGAACCCGTACCTCCAAGCCGTAACGCGTCGAGAAGCATGACAGCGGCATTCGTGATGTCAGGGTCCTCGAACTGGGGAAGGTCAAACAGCTGCCGCTCTGTGAGCAAAAGACCAAGCTCACCCTGCGTGAAGGCTTCGAGACGTCCCGGGTCGAGCGTGATGACGATGCATTTCGACCGCGCATGCCAACGCCAGCCACTCTTGAGGCCTGCCGGCGTCACGACGATCTCATTCTTGTGGTATATAAAGTCGCGGTGTTCGGTGCCGCGCCAGTTTTCGACCCGGTGCGGCTCATCCTTCAAATTGATGAGGATGTGATGTTGGTCGAAGGCCCGGGTCGGCATCGTATCGGGCTCGGCTTCGAAATACTCAAGGCTGAGCAAAGCTCCCGCCCGAGGACGCACATGATCGTCCGATCGCAGGATCGGCTCTGAAGGATAGATCTCCTGATAGGTTTTCATCCCACTTTCATAAGCCTCTCGCGAGCAGGAATCTTCAAAAAACGCGCAGGCTCATCCCATCAGCGAACCTCATGAATCGATACGTTGCTCCCATCGAAACCAAGACAAGGAGCCCTTCGATGAAAACGCTGATCAAATCCCTCGTCGCCACAGTTTCCGTTGGGGTGCTTGCCGCCTGCACCACGGCCGCCCCCTCGGGAGCCGCGTCGCCCGCGTACACGGTGGAACGTGTGACCTTTTCGTCCGGCGGAGAGACGCTTGTCGGCAATCTCTACATTCCGGCAGGCGTCGATGGCGCGAGCCCGGCTGAGGGCGTGGTGGTGACGGGCGCCTGGACGACGGTCAAAGAGCACATGCCGAGCACGTACGCCGCCGAAATGGCCGAACGCGGTCACGTTGCGCTCGCATTCGATTTTCGCACCTGGGGCGAGAGCGGCGGGGATACCCGGAGTTTCGAGAACCCGAAGATCAAGATCGAGGATATCATTGCTGCTGGGGAGTTTCTCGCCGCCCGGCCGGACGTGAGCGGCGTCAACGGCCTGGGCATCTGCGCAAGCGCCGGTTACATGGCCACGGCTGCCGAGCGGTCCGCCACCTTCCAGTCGATTGCTCTCGTCGCACCCTGGCTGCACGACGCCGGGATCGTGAATGAGGTCTATGGCGGCCCGGACGGGGTGGCAGCGCTGATCGAAACGGGCCGTGCAGCGGCTGCGCGCGAAGCGACAACCGGCGAGCCCCAGCTCATCGCCGCAGCTGGCCCGGCTGGATCGGACGCCCTGATGCCGGGTGTTCCCTACTACACCGAGGAGGGGCTCGGCCTAATCCCTCAATGGGCTAACACGTTCAATCTCGCCTCCTGGGAAGGCTGGCTCACGTTCGATGGCATCCGCGCCGCGCTGGCCATCAACCAGCCCCTCCTGATCGTCCATTCCGAAGCCGCTGCAATCCCGCAGGGCGCACAACGCTTCTACGCCAACCTGAAAGGCGAAAAGGACGCGCTCTGGCTCGAAGGTGTGACGCAGTTCGAATTCTACCACCGCCAGGACGCTGTCATCGCGGCAAGCGACGCCACGGCGGAGTTTTTTGCACGTCATTGAGTTCAGTTATTCCCGTCCGGCGGCCGTCACGCCGCTGGACGGGATCCCCCAAACCCAAAGGACAAGATCCATGAACAGCAGACTAGGAGCCGTCGCCATGACCCTCGCCCTCATGCTAACCCCGCTTGCCGAAGCCTCGACCGCAGACGCGGCGGCCGTAAAGACGATTGTCGAAAGCGTTGCAACTCTGGCCGATCGCAACGAGTTCGAGGCCCTCGAACGCCTCTTTGCCGATGAGATACTCGTCGACTACTCTTCGCTTTCTGGACAACCGGCCGACGTGAAAAGCCCGCGTGCCCTGATGACCGAGTGGGCGGGTGTACTTCCTGGATTTGACCGTACACGGCACGATCTCTCGAATGTTACGGCGACAATCGACGGACCACGCGCGACCGCGACTGCCGAAGTCATAGCCGGTCACTGGATCGCCGATGACTATTGGCAGGTCGATGGCCATTATGATTATAAACTGGTTCGGGAAGACAATGGCTGGAAGATCACGGCCATCACATTCACCCTTGAAGCTGAGACCGGCTCCAGGGACGTGTTCGGTCCCGCGATCGAGGCCGCGGGAACCCAACCGTCGCCGTACCTTCAGCGCCAGCAGACCCGTCAGGTCGTGATGGATTTCCTCACCGGTCTGGAAGAAAAAGACATGGACAAGGTCAACGGCGTCTGGGCGGAGGATGCCGTCCAGGACATGCCTTATGTTCCGGCAGGATGGCCCAATAAGGTCGTGGGCCGCGAGGCGCTCATTCAGCAATACGCTGGATGGCCGACAGCATCGGGCGCGGCAAACTTCACGGACAGTATCGTCTTCCGCGACACCACCGATCCGCAAACGGTGTTTGTCGAGTACAAGGGCGTTGTGGATATCGTTCCAACTGGCCTGACCTACCGGCAAACTTATGGTGGCCTCTTCCACGTCGAAGATGGCAAGATCACGCTCTTCCGCGAATACTTTGACCCGCGTGAGTTCGCTCGCGCCTTCGATTTGAACCAGTAGCGTCCAGCTCTGGGAACCGGAAAGTGGCCATTCGGGTGATCCCCGGATGGCCACAATTGCCTTCCTGTCGAGTACGTCGAATTGAGCTTTCAGTCTCGTCGCCATAGACTTTTAGGCCCCTTGCGGACGAAACAACGATGTCGGCCGGAACGTCGCGTTACGGCGATTTCCAGCCCTTCGACGATGAACACGCATCCGGCCACTGAGCGCGCGTTCAGACGCACGCACCTCGGGCCTCCCTTCCCCATCGGTGCCGGTTGGCCTATAACCCGCGTCAGGACCAGAAGGCCGGGCAACCGCTGGTACGTGGGTAACTGCGTGCGGGAGGAAAGTCCGGGCTCCGACAAGACAGGGCGACGGCTAACGGCCGCCCGGCGTGAGCCGAGGGAAAGTGCCACAGAAAGTAAACCGCCCGGAAGCTTCGGCCGATGGGTAAGGGTGAAAGGGTGGGGTAAGAGCCCACCGCAGGCCTGGCAACAGGACTGGCATGGCAAACCCCGCCCGGAGCAAGACCAAGTAGGGGGCACATATGGGCCGTCTTATGCCCGTGCCCCGGGTGTGTCGCGTGAGGCGCTCAGCAATGAGCGTCCCAGAGGAATGGTTGCCAGACCCCGCAAGGGGCGAACAGAACCCGGCTTACAGGCCTTCTGGTCCTTAAAAACCAACCGTCTCGCGTGTGGCCGACATTCGTGACATGATACATGCCGGATGTTGATAACGGAAGTGCGCCGCGGCCTGTCCGAACCTGTCCGGACGGCGCACTCGAAGGGACGTGAGCATGCCTAGACCCGCCGGAGCCCGGAATCACGACTTCGAAGAGAAGCGCATGGCGCTGCTGAATGTGCTGACCGATTTTGCGCTGTCCGCCGACTTGCGGCGCCCGTCGCTGCGCCAGTTCGCGATGGCGGCGCACCAGTCGGAGCCGACGCTGCGCCACTACTTCCATGACCGGCAGGGCCTCGTCGTCGATATCCTCGAGAATATCGGCCTGCGGGCAACGCTGCTCTGGGAAATGGTGGCGACGCCCTCCACCAGCCCTGCGGCGGCATTCGAGGAGTATTTCCGCATTTCCGAAGCCGGCATGAAACTGGGCGGGTTTACCCGGGCGCATGCGTTCGGGCTGATCGAGGGCCTTGCCGATGAAGTGGCGGGCAAGGCCTATCTCGAGAAGGTGCTGGAGCCGGCACTGCGTGCGGTGAGCGACAAGCTGCGCGGCACGCCGGGCGGGCCCAAGACGGAAGCGGGCCTGCGGGCGGCGGCGCTGGCGGCCCTGTCACCGATGCTGGTGATGAGCCTGCACCAGGAATTGCTGGGCGGATCGGAATGCACGCCGATCGATATCGGCGCGACGATGGCGAGCCTGCAGGGCTGGCTGTCGAAGGGCGTCAGCGCTTAGGCGCGCGCCAGCGCGGCGCCGAGGGCGCGGATCTCGTCTTCGGTCGTGGTCCAGGAACAGACGAAACGGCACGATCCGCCCGGCCATTCGAGGAAAGCCGCGCCTTGCGTGCGAAGGAAGGCGATCTGGTCCGGCGCCAGATTGACGAAAACTTCGTTGCCCTGGGCCGGATAGGCGTGATCCACGCCGGCGGACGAGAAGACCGAAGACAGCTGCGCCGCCATGGCATTGGCGTGGCCTGCGAGTTGCAGCCAGAGTCCGCCGGTGAGCATGGCGCCGGCCTGGGCGGCGAGGTAACGCATCTTGGGCGGCATGTGGCCGGCGCGTTTTGCCCGTACATGGAGTTCCGGGAATTTCTCGCGCGCCTTGCCGAAGAGGATGATGATCTCGCAGCCGATGGCGCCGGTCTTGGTGAGACCGAGGGTGAGGACGTCGACGCCGCAGGTCCAAGAGAGTTGCGAGACGCGGGCCTTGGCCGCGGCGAGCGCATTGGAGAGGCGGGCGCCATCGAGATGCACCGCGAGGCCGGCGGACCTGGCGCGCTCGGCGAAGGCGGCGGTCTCGGCGCCGGAATACATCGTCCCGCATTCGGTGAGGTTTGTGAGGGACAGGGCGTGCAGCGGGGTTTCGTGGACGAAGTCCGGACTGTTGGCGGCGATCGCGGCCTCGAAGGCGGCAGGATCGATCTTGGCGCCGTACCCGGGCAAGAGGCGCAGGGAGGCGCCGCCGGTGAAGAAACCGGGCGCGCCGCGTTCATCACGCTCAATATGCGCTTCCTGATGGCAGAGGATGGCGCCCGTGGACGGGCAGAAGCAGGAGAGCGCAAGCGCGTTGGCCGCGGTACCGGAGGCGACGAGCCAGTAGTCGAAATCCTCCGTGTCCAGCGTTTCCGTCAGGAGCGCGCGCAGGTGCCCCGTGAGCGCGTCGTTGCCATAGCTGGATTCGTAGCCCGTGTTGGCGCGGGCGAGCGCTTCGAGCACGGCCGGATGGGCAGGAGAGGTTGTGTCGGAGCCGAAGTTCAAGGAGGCCTCAGAGCTGCGTGTCGGGTGTTTGCCAGAGGAGATGCTGGCCGCCATCGGAGGCGATCATCTGGCCGGTGACGCTGCTGGCGGAGATGAAGTAGCGCAGCGCGCGCACGATCTCGGCAGGGCTGGAGCCCTCACCGGTGAGGGTTGCTGCCGCCTCAGCCGCGAAGATGTCCGGAGACTGATGGATGCTGGCGAGGGTGGGACCGGGCCCGATGGCATTGACGCGGATGGAGGGCGCGAGCGCCTGGGCGAGGGTTTGCGTCCCCTGCCAGAGGGCGGCCTTGGAGAGCGTGTAGGTGAAGAATTGCGGCGTGAGCTTCCAGACGCGCTGGTCGATCAGGTTGACGATGAGCCCCTTCTGGCCCTCCGGCAGGGCGTTCGCGAACTGCTGGGCGAGATGGATCGGCGCGCGCAGGTTCGGCTCGAAATGGTAGTCCCAGTCCGCGCGGGAATGATCCGTGGCCGTATCATCGGCGAAGGTGGAGGCAGAATTGACGAGCAGGGTGAGCGGCTGGCCGAGCCGGGCGGCGGCGTCCGGCACCAGCGTGCTGCGGGCGGCTTCGTCGGCAAGGTCGCAGGCGACGATCTCGGCGCGTCCGCCGGCCTTGCGGATCGTGGCGGCGGTGTCTTCGGCGCCGGCTTTCGAGCCGCGGTAGTGGACGGCGACGGCCCAGCCATCTTCGCCCAGAGCAATCGCCATCGCCTGGCCGAGGCGCGCACCTGCGCCGGTGACGAGCGCCGCGCCGGGTGTCATCCGCGCAGGGTCTCGTAGAGGCCGAGCAGGCTGACGCCGTTCACGAGGCCGTAGATGTAGACCGCGTACAGAAGGAGCAGGAGGAGGGCGAGGAGGCGGCCGATCTTCGCGCGCGTCATGATCAGGACCGCGAGGACGAGCGCGGCAAAGCCCATCACCCAGTGATCATAGGTGTGGAAGAGGCGCGCGATCTCGAACGGACCGCTCATTGCGACGATGCCGCCGGCGCCGAGGATGTTGATGATGTTCGATCCGAGGATGTTGCCGACGACGACATCGCTGCGCTTGCGGAAGGCGGCGGCGAGCGAGGCGCCGATTTCGGGCAGCGAGGTGCCGACCGCGAGGAGCGTGAGGCCGATGTATTCTTCGGGCACGCCGGCGACGCGGGCAAGACCGTCCGCGCCCTCGACGATGAAGCCCGAGCCGAAGACGAGCGCCGCGACACCGAGCGGGATATAGATGAGGGCGCGCCAGAGGGGCGGGCCCGCTGCCTCATGCTCGCGCACGCCGGTCGGCTTGCCCGCGACTTCATCCCGGCGGGCGGCAAACAGGCTGAGGCCGGTATAGCCGATGAGGACCATGAGGAAGCAGATGCCCACCAGCGGCGAGAGCGGCATGATGGCTGTCATGCCGATCCAGAGGGCGGTGGCGAGGAGGGTGGCCAGGAGCGCGCGTCCCTGCCCCGGACCGCCGGCGGCGAAGGGGAAGATCAGCGCCGGGATCGCAAGCACGAGGAACACGTTGGCGATGCTGGAGCCAACGATATTGCCGACGGCGAGGCCCGGGCTGCCATTGAAGGCGGCGTTCACCGAAACGAAGATTTCCGGCAGCGAAGTGCCCAGCGCGACAATGAAGATGCCGGCGATGAGGGGCGAGGCGCCGAGGGCGCGTCCGGCGCGGACGGCGCCGCGAACGAGGAGGTCACCGCCAAGGGCCAGCAGGACGAGGCCGCCAGCGAGAGACGCCAGCAGGACCGGATCGGCCAGTGTGGACGGGTTCAAAACCGGAGCGGACATTCTGGCCGCCCTTTCAGGCTTAGTCGATGCGCTTGAACTCGATGAGGTTCAGGATGCCGAAAACCAGAACGATGGCACCGATTGCGATGAGCGAAGGATGGATCATGACGTGTCTCTCAGCCCGAAAAAACTATGATTTGGCCGCTCTTAGCGTGCGTTGGTGGGCTTGGCGAGCCCAAACGGCACTTTAGTGAAAAGCCGTGTTGACATTTTTCAGCCTGCTCAAGGTGTTACCCTGCGGAAATTCGGGGTTCAGGGAGCGGAGACGGCCATGAAGGTCCGGATACGGGCCTCGATCTCGTCGCGGGCGGCGGCGAACCGGATGCGGAAGTCTTCCGGCGTCAGGGCGGGATCGGAACTGGCCGGATCATCGATGGGCCAGTGGAGGCGCTGGGTCTTGCCCGGCAGCCAGGGGCAGATTTCTTCCGCGCAGAGGGTGATGACGTAATCGAAGGCGGCGGCGTCGAGGCTGGCGAAGGATTTGGACGTGTGGGACATGATGTCGATGCCGCGGTCGGCCATCGCCTCGATGGCGTAGGGATTGGGTTTCGTGGGCGCCGATCCGGCGGACATGACCTCCGCGCCGGGCCCGAGGAGGTGGCGGGCGAGGCCTTCCGCCATCTGGCTGCGGGCGGAATTGGCGACGCAAAGGAAGAGGATTTTCATGCTGGCTCCGTCTCGAAAGGGGCGAACCTTGCGCGCGTGCGATTGGCGAAGGCGACCAGCGACAGCATCACTGGCACCTCGACGAGGACGCCAACGACGGTGGCGAGGGCCGCGCCGGAATTGAGGCCGAACAGACTGATCGCGACGGCGACGGCGAGTTCGAAGAAGTTGGACGTGCCGATCAGCGCGCAAGGCGCGGCGATCCGGTGCGGGACTTTCCAGGCAAAGGCCGCGGCATAGGCGACCACGAAGATTCCGCAGGACTGGAGGATGATCGGCACGGCGATCAGCGCAATGATGAGCGGATTGGCGAGGATGACGCCGCCCTGAAAGCCGAACAGGAGGACGACCGTGGCGAGGAGGCCCGTGGTCGAGACCGGTTTCATCCGTGCCATGAAGGAATCGACGGCGGCAGTCTCGCCTCTCGCCATCAGCATGCGGCGAGTGATGATGCCGGCCGCCAGCGGAATGATAACATAGAGGCCCACCGAGAGCAGCAGCGTTTCCCATGGCACGGCGATTTCGGCAACGCCGAGCAGGAGCGCGACGAGCGGCGCAAAGGCGAATACCATGATCGCATCGTTCACGCCGACCTGTGCGAGCGTGTAGGCGGGATCGCCTTTCGTCAGCTGCGACCAGACGAAGACCATGGCCGTGCAGGGCGCGGCTCCGAGAAGGATGAGGCCGGCGATATAGGATTTTGCGTCATCTGCCGGGATCAGGCCGGCGAAGACATGTTCGAAGAACACAACGCCGAGCAGCGCCATCGTGAACGGCTTGACGAGCCAGTTCACCACGACGGTGATGATGAGGCCTTTGGGCTTCGCGAACGCGCCTCGGATGCCGGCAAACTCGATGCCGATCATCATGGGCCAGACCATCGCCCAGATCAGCAGCGCGACGGCGAAATTGACATTGGCATACTCGAAGGCCGCCAGCGCGCCAAAGGCGGCGGGGAAAAGCTGGCCGAGCGCGAGGCCCGCAATCAAAGCAAGGGCGACCCAAAGGGAGAGGTATCGTTCAAATGTGCCCATGTGCATGCCTCAGAAATGATACGTGAGCTGAGAATATCCGAAAAGCGTGCGTTCGCCTTCCGGTCCGCCCGGGACTTTGCGCGCGAACTCGCCGAATTCGAGAAGCGACGCACCGGCTTCGAAGCGGAGCCTTTCCGGCAGCAGCCAATAGCGCAGTCGCCCATCGACCGCGTGGCCGACAAAGTCACCGGATTGTCCCGACGGGTCGCGCAGGCGGGCAACGACCCAGCTGTCGGTGGCTGAGGCCAGCCAGACGGCAGAGTATTTCAACCAGCCATCGGTGCGGGGACCAGGCGCCAGTTCCAGACGCAGGCCGGGCGCCGAGATATTGGCCGGCGTGAGGGGGCCGTGGATACTGGTATTGTTGAGGTCGGTTCGCCGGGATCCGAAAAGGCGCTCGTGCTGGCCGAACGTCGTATCGTCCGGATCCTTGTCACCGCTGGCATAGTAGTATTCGGCGGCGAGCCTCGGCTGCCAGGGCGCCTCGAACGTATAGCCGAGCGCGCCGTACAACATGCTAGATTCGACCTTGCGGGAGGCCGTATCGGTGGGGTTGGCGGTGGCATACCGGGTGCCGCGTCGCAGCGCCGCTTCGAGATCGAGATCCATCCTGCCCCGTTCGGCCGGACGGGTCAGGCGGAAGCCCGGGGCAATGTGCGACCGGTCCGGTGTCTGGACCGATGCGGTGTCGGCCTCGTCCAGTCCGTAGACGAACAGTTCGTAGGACAAGCCGTCCCAGAGATGGCCGAGCCCGTCCCGGTCCATGTAATGAAGGCCCCAGATGCGGCGTTGCCATTGTTCCTCGTCGCCGGACATGTCGTTATCGAGCAGCAGATCGGCGGTTGAGGGAAAACGGGTCAGCGGCACCACGTAAACCGCATGTAAGCTGTCTCCCGATGCGGACTTCGAAATCAGGTGGGCGCCGGTATAGCTGTAAAGGGCATTGGCAAATTCTACCCGCTCGATCTGGCGGCGGGAGCCAATGGACACCGTCTGACGCCCCAGCGTGACATCGGTTCTCGAACCGGGGCCAAGGAGGCCGGGCAAGTCTTCGAGGCGGGCATAGGCCTGCAAGGCGTCGAGCGGATTGACAGTGGACGTGCTCAAGGGTGTGCCGGTGTCGCCGAGATAGGACCGGCTGTCCTGAAGCTCGAGGCCGAGTTCGAGCGCGCCAAAGTCGAGTTCGGCGAGCACCAGGGTGCGCATCAGAAGCAGCTGGTCGCTGCCGGTGCGGCCCGCCCGGAACTGGCCGTCAAGCGTTTCGTAACGGATGCGCGCTTCTCCGGAGACGCTCAAGCGAGGCGGCGAGTCTGATGATGGCTGGGCCGCCGCGCCCCTCGTCGCCATGACAGCCAGCAAAAGCGATAACGCGAGGTGGGCCCAAGCGGACTTCATGCACGGACGCGCGGTGTCTTGGATTTCGGCGGCGCGCAGCAGGCGGCGCGGGCGGCTTCTTCGACGGGGCGGCAGATTTCGGGGCGCCCGCCGCAGCAATCGTCCATCAGGTAGACGATCAGTTCACTGAGGGCTTCGGGACGGGCGGCGTAGCGGATGACCCTGCCCTCCCGGGCGCTGGTGAGCAGGCCGGCATGCACGAGAATCGCCAGCTGCGACGACAGCGTGTTGGGCGCGAGGCCAAGAGTGGCGGCGATCTCACCAGCAGGAATGCCGTCCGGACCCGCGCGAACGAGCAGGCGGAAGACATCCAGCCGGCCCGGCTGGGCAAGGGCGGAGAGGCGATCTATGGCGGCGCTTGATTCCATATTTCGACGAATGTCGAAATATACAAGCTGTGTCAAGTGCGCCGGAAGCGGACCCTTGTAGCGCTGACTATTTCGTCACTTCGATGGAGACGAACTGGTCAAACCAGCCGCCGGTTTCGCCGCGGCGTTTGACGCGGATGAGGACCGGCTGGGACGGATTCGCCATGGCGGCCTTTACCTTCTCGAGGGTCTGGGTGACCGTCGAGACGGTCTGGAAGTTGACTTCGACGATGACGTCGGCGCGGCGGAGTTTGTTGTAGGCGCGGCCGCGCGGGCTGACCGAGGAGACGACGACGCCGGAGATATCTTTCGGGATGCCGTACCGCCGGCGCATGTCGTCATCGACGGGCGCAAGCTCCGCACCCAGATCATTCGAGTTGGCAGCGGTGTCCGGCGCGGCGACAGTCTCGTCTTCGTCTTCCTTCAATTCGGTCAACGTGACACTGACATCGCGGGCGCGGCCATCGCGGACGACCAAGAGCCTGATCGGTTTGCCGATGGCTTTTTCCGAGAGCGTGCGCGTCATCTCGCGGACCCCGCCGACGGATTTGCCGTCGATGGTGAGAATGAGGTCGCCGACTTCGAGCTTGGCGGTCTCGGCGGGGCTGCCATCCGAGATGCGGGTGATGATGACCCCGGTGAGGCCCTTGGCGCGGTAGGCCTTGATCAGGGCGGCGTCGGCATCCTGCACGTTGACACCGAGCCAGGGGCGACGGACGCGGCCTTCCTTGATCAGCTGCTGCGAGATGCGCTTCACGGAATTTGACGGCACGGAGAAACCGAGGCCGATGGAGCCGCCGGACTGGGATATGATCGCAGTGTTCACGCCGACGACCTGGCCGGCGAGATTGAACAAGGGGCCGCCCGAGTTGCCCTGGTTGATGGCCGCGTCGGTCTGGATGAAATTGTCCGACCGCCCCGCATTCAGGTCCCGGCCCGTGGCGGAGATGATGCCGGCAGAGACCGAGCCGCCGAAGCCCAGCGGGTTGCCGATGGCGATGACCCAGTCGCCGACTTCGGCCTTGTCACTGTCGGCCATCTCGACGAAGGGCAGCGGCGTTCTCGAATTGACCTTCAGGACGGCGATGTCGGTGTCCTTGTCGCGGCCGACGAGTTTCGCCTGCAGCTCGCGGCCGCTGGAGAAGGTGATCGTGATCGTGTCGGCCTGCTCGATCACGTGGTTGTTGGTGACGATGTAGCCGTCGGTGCTGATGACGAATCCGGAGCCGAGGGAGCCCTGCATCTCGGCGCCGCCATCGCGGCCGAAATAGTCGTTGAAGCGTTCGGCGGGCGAGCCTTCCGGGAAGGTCGGCAACGGGGCGGCGAGGGCCTGCTCGGTGGAAATGTTCACGACAGCGGGCATCAGGCGCTTGGCCAGGTCGCGAAAGCTGGAGGGCGCGGATTTCATGTCCACGCCGGCGGCGGGCTGCGAGAGGCTGCCCTGCGCGGTAGCTGTCAGGCCGGCGGCCGGGAGCGCGGCGAGGATGAGCGCGAGGACAGCGATGCGGGTCATTTCAGTCAAAGCTCCAACAGGCGCCGGATGGATCGAACCCTCCGGATGGAGCCTCACTATGGCGCTTTGACGGCGCGGTGCAACCGCTTCAGGCGCCGCGGACTGCTATCGGCGCGGGACCGGCCCGGCGGTGGGTTTTGCCCACCGCCGCAGCCGATTGGGTGGCGATGCTAGCGCGGAACGCCAGCCGAGCGGGCGCTGTCGAGGAACTCGTCGCAGATGCCGAGCGACTTGGGCCCGACGATGACCTGCGTGCCTTCCTGGATCGCCGCTTCGCAGGCGATCAGGGCGCGCTGGAAGCGGAAGAATTCCGGATCCTTGCTATAGGCAAGCGCATAGGTTTCAGAGGCTTTCGCATCGCCTTCACCGCGGATCTTGGAGGACTGTTCGCGGGCCTGGGCCTCGATGACGGTCTTCTCGCGTTCGGCGGTGGCGCGGATCAGGCGGGCCTTCTCCTCCCCTTCCGAACGGATGCGCTGGGCTTCCTGCAAACGGGC
>JAIXRO010000074.1 GCA_027485145.1 Hyphomonadaceae bacterium
ATGACACCGTGCCGGCGGGTCCGCCGGTGCCATATCCGTTTATTTCGGCGGCCGAGTTGCTGAGCACATGCGGTGACTTGTCAATGTCGATAGACGCCGTGATCGACGCGAACGAACTTGCCCAGCGCAGCTCGCAGGAGACCGACGCCGCTCTGGACCGGATCGCACAGGTGATGATGGCGTGCATGGATCGCGGCTTGTCGCGGACGGGCACGCTGCCGGGCGGATTGAAGGTGCGGCGCCGTGCCCCCGAAATTTGGCAGAAGCTGGTGCATGCGCCGCCGTCCAACGAGCGCGAACAATTGTTCGACTGGCTGAACGTCTATGCGATGGCAGTGAATGAGGAAAATGCGGCTGGCGGGCAAGTCGTGACAGCGCCGACCAACGGCGCGGCCGGAATCATTCCCGCGGTAATCCGCCACTATTGCTGGGACGCCGAAGACCGGGACAGCCGTATACGGAAGTTCCTGCTGACGGCGGGCGGGATTGGCCTGCTCTACAAGCAGCGCGCCTCGATTTCCGGCGCGGAGATGGGATGCCAAGGCGAGGTTGGCGTCGCATGTTCAATGGCGGCAGCGGGACTTGCTGCCGTTTGGGGCGGAACGCCTCAGCAAGTCGCGAACGCGGCCGAGATAGGCATGGAGCACAATCTCGGCCTGACGTGCGATCCTGTTGGCGGCCTCGTGCAGATACCTTGCATCGAGCGCAATGCGATTGGCGCGGTCAAGGCCGCAAACGCCGCGCGACTCGCGCTGCATTCGCTCGAACAGACCAAGGTGTCACTCGATCAAGTGATCGAGACGATGCGCCAGACGGGCATCGACATGTCGTCGAAATACAAGGAGACCAGCCAGGGCGGACTGGCGGTCAACGTCGTCGAATGCTGAACGTCAGTCGGAGGACAGCGCGCGCAAGACCTTCGCCATGCTTTCGAGCTTGGCGACGGAATTCGTCCGGTCGATCAGGGTGTGACAGCGTGCACGCGCTTCATTGACGGGATCGCGCTTGTCTTTGGCCGCGCTCTCGCTGTCGAGGAACAATTCCGAGATCGGAACCCGCAGAACACGTGCAACGGCTGCGAGCATTCCGGCGCTTAGGCGATTGGTACCTGTTTCATACTTCTGCAGTTGCTGGTGGCTGATGCCCAGTTCCTGACCTAGCTCCGACAAGGTGAAATTCTGCGCTGTCCGGAGCTCGCGAATCTTTTCGCCAACCATCTGGTCAATGCGGGTAGGCGAGCGGGAGCCTGCGATGCGGGTTTCTTCGAGCATAATTCTACCTTTTGGATTTTTTTCAGGGTGTCGCTCCAGGGAAAGTATATGGCAACTTGTCCGATATGCCCATTTTTGAAAAGCCGAAAATCAAAGCTTAAGCCTAAACAACGCGAGGCGCTGGGCTCGGCGATTTTCTATACGATCAGTAATCCTTTTTCCAACGTACGGAAACTCTTGAATCGCCCGATGAACTCGTTTCGGAGGTCACTGAAACCTGCGGCCGCGGCTGCCATTCCACTTCGACGGAATTACCTGCGGCCCCTTGAGTCGTCACCTCAAGATAGACATCGGGCGCAAGATATTGACCGACGCCGAGTTCGGGATTGCCGGCATTGTCGACTCCGAACCGCAACCTGTCGACGCCTAGTCCGGATTGAATCGCGCCGATCGGATCAAGCCCAGTATTCCGGCCGGACAGTCTCGCAATCGACGATGCAAGCTCGGCGGCTTCGAGCGCGGAAAGGTCAACCGCCGATCTGCCAAACAGCATCCGGGACAGGATCTCATCGTCGGGAAGGGACGGTGTGCTGGACAACTCGATCGTAGGCTTCGACGGCGTGCCGCCCACGTCGGCGCGAACGGCGAAGCTGTCGACGTCCCTGGTTGCAGAGATGGCCAGAGTGGCCGCGCTCAGAGGGCCATCGAAATTGATCTGGCCGGATTCGAACTCAAACGGCCGTTGCGCAAGTTCGAGGTTGCCGCGAACGAGCGTCGCCGTTCCGTTGAGGAGCAAGCTGTCCGGCCGACCTGAAACGTCCAGATCCACACCCCAATTGGTGTCGAGTCCCCGGCCCTTGATCAGGACACCGCTGCGCGCATCGACGCTGAATCCCAACCGGATCGGCTTGCTGAGCAGACGCTGCCGAGTCGCATTCTCATCGTCCGTGACCCAACGGACATTCAGCGTACGTATCGTGTCGTTGGAATAGTTGTCAAAGTTGAACTGCGCATTGTTGATCGTGAGCGCGCCGGAAAGAAGGCGATCAACCTCGCCTTCCATGAGCTTCAGATCGCCACTCACACGCGCTTCGTCACCGAGCCGGTCGTACACCAACAGGCTATCCAGATTGACGTTGATGCCGGATTCTGTCCGCGCGAGACGACCATCAAGCGCAAGCGAGCCGCCTTTGACTCCGGCCCCTGATCCCTTGATGGTCAGTACGCGGTCGTTCAGATCTGCGTTGAGCGCGATATCCTTCAGGCTCAACCCTGTTGCACCATATTCATAACTTCCTCGCGTCACGCGCGCGTTTGAATCAACGACGGGTTCATCCAGCGAGCCGGAAATCACGGTACGGCTTTGAAGTGTTCCACCGATGTCATGCCCATACGCCAACGCGATCAATTGAAGCGCCTTGAGTTCGCCTCCAATCTCGATCAAGGCTTCCATCGCTCGGCTTCTGTCGAAGGCTACGAGACCGTCCAGCGAGGTCTTGACGGGCAATCGGCCCGCGCCATTCGCCTTGAACTCCGGGCCAAAGGACGATTGGGCGGCGAACGTCAGCGCCCGGCCGTCCACCCGTCCGGTCAGATCGAAGTCGATTGCAGTCGACAGACCTTCGACCGGGCTGTTGGCCGAAAGCTCGAATTCTGCGTCAGGGTTTTCGCCATAGAAGCGCCCGTTCGCCCGTCCGGAGACCACCGCGTCGATTGCCGGCAACCCGAGTGCGGCGAGCACGGGCGCAATGGCAATGTTTTGCAACTCTATCTCGCTCCCGGGTTGGTCCGGACCGGGCTGCAGGCGCGCGACGATCCGTCCACCGAGCAAACCGACGTTGGCACGCAGCGAGGGGGCGGGGCCCAGAGTCCACTGAATGTCTTCATCCGTCGTGACTTTGATGCCGAGCAAGTCACCCGACAGCGACAGGCGCCCAGTGGCCGGACCATGCGGCGTCCGGATCAGGCCAGAAAAGTCAAGGTCGCTATTGGCACGCGGCTGCTGGTCGACGAGTTGCCCTTCGAACCGATATCCCTCCGCCGTCGTCGTGATCGTTCCGGTTACCTTGTCGATCAGCAGCTGCGATGAGACCTGGATTTTGCGGGCTTCGAACTCGCCGCCAATGGCAAGCGGATCGCCGGGACTCCGTTTGCCCTGACCCTTCAGGCGTAGACGTCCGAATGTCATTCCGGAGATTTCAAAGGCATCGGCGTTCGCGTCGAAATCTGTTGCAAGCGAGCCGTCATCGCCAATGGTCGCAGATCCGGCCAAAGCGATCGTGCCGAGCTTGGCTGCGACATTGCCGAGGCGCGTTGATTTGCCCTTGCGCTCGAGAAAGAACGACGCGTTGGCGGGTTGTCCGTCTGATCGTCCCGACAGGACGATCGGGCCGGAAAAGTTGTTGCCGTCGAACTTGAGTGATGCATCGGCCGAGAGGTCCGAAACGGTCCGGCCGCGGACGTTCGCGCGGCCACCGGTCGACTTGCCGGTCAAATGCAGGGTTCCAGCCGGGCGCGTCAAGCGCACTTGCATGCTGCCGAAGTCGAGCTGGTTGCCGGCAATCGTCAGCACGACGGTTTGCTTCGCATCCATGCGCAAGTCAGGACTTCCCGCGCCATAGGCGCGGCCTGAGACCTGTCCCTGAAGGCCCGGCAACATAACATCGAGCCGCCGGATGGTGCCCGCATCGCCAGACAACTGGAGAAGGCCGCGCACAGTGCCATTTCCGTTTACCAGCGGGTCGAGGACAGCGGTGGGCGAAGTGACCTTGTCGAGCTTGAGGTTCAAGCCGAGCTCGGCATTGCTGAAGGTGCCTTTTGCCTGGACAAATCCAGATGCGTTGCCGCCGAAACCGCCCGGCAAGGCATCGAGCGACTGGGAAACCTTTCCCGAAAGATTGAGCGTGCGATCATTGAACCCGGCTTCACCCAGTAACTGGGCGGTGCCGGACCGGTGCGCCACTTCGGCGGCATCGAGCAACAGGCGGCGGCCCGCGAGATCGAACGTGCCGCTGCCGGATACGCGAACGGCGTCGCCCAGAATACCGGCGACTACCTCGTTGCTTGGAAAAGCTTTGGAGACGACAACGTCGCCGGAGAACGGGATGCGGTCCGGTTGTAGGCCCAAGGTTACAGGACCGGCGACGGCTTCAAGCGGCAATCCGGCGCCAGGCGTGAAGGCGATCTCAGCATTGCCGGAATAGACATAGCCTGCATCGTCCTTGGCCAGCGTGCCGTCGAGCTTCACAACCCGGGCGCCGTCCCAGAAAGGCGCCAGTGTTGAAAGGTTGGCTTTCAGTTTGGCGGGCTCGGCCAATTGCGTGAAGGCAGCGTTCGTCTTGCCGGACAGCGCGACCGTGCCGCCGGAAATCCGGCTGGAGAGATCGAATGAAGCACTCGCGTCACCAAAAACAACGGTCAGGTCGGCTTCCGCCCTGGGTCCGAGAAACGCCGCGATATTCTCCGGGATCGGCAGCGCGCCGGCATCCATCTGCAGGCCTGCTTCGAGCGCCTTGTCTTCGATCTTCGCCGAAACAAAGACCGTGTCGGCACCGTCGATGGAAAACCGCGCCTCACCGCGCCCGTCGTCGAGATCGCCTGCGGCCGTAGCGGCCAGAACAGCGGACGAGCCCTCCGGCAATTCCAGCAAGTGGGCAAACACACCGCCAGCCGGGGCGACGCTATCGATCTGCAGCTCAAAAGCGGAATTCCGGTCACGGAGGATTTTCGCCTCGATACGGTCGCCAACGCCCTCGAGCGGAACGATCTGCAGGGTTGCGTCCAGCGATCCATTTCGCTCGTTGAGCAAGCGAGCCGATACGCCGAGGGCGGCTTCCGGCCCGGCTACTCCTTCCGCCAGGAACAAACGATCGATGATTCCACGCCCCAGGCGAACCTGCCAGGGATTGTCGGCAGATGGCGGTCTGGCCTCGCGCAAGGGACGGCGCAGAACATCGATCGCCGCGATGTCCACGATTTCGAGATCAGCGGTCCGTGACAGCAGCGCCAGCGGAGACCAGACCACCTTGACTTTCTTGGCGGACAGCCACACGCCCGACGCATCCCGGATTTCCAACGACCCGGCCGAAAACTCCGAGAGCGGATCACCTTCGAGCTTACGGACACTGAGACGTCCGTACCCGGCGATCTGCCGGCCTTCAATCTGGGAGACGACGAAATCACGGCCAGAGTCCGTCGTGACCCAGTGCCGCGCAAACGCCGCGAGCAATAGCGCAGCGATCAACAGTGCGGCCATCGAGGACAAAACCGGGCGACGCTTGATAAACGAGAGCGGAGGAACAGCCGACGACATCAGAACGCTTGACCAATGGAAATGTAGAGTTGCACCGGCGGGTCGTCTTCGCGGCTGTCGAGCGGCGCTGCAATGTCTAACCGGATCGGGCCGAAGCCCGGGTAGTAGCGCAGACCAAAGCCGACAGAGGCGGCCGCGTCAGAAAACACGGCCCCGGCTTCATCACTGGCCGATCCAATGTCCGTGAACAGAGCATAGCCGAAGCGTTCACTCGCTCGCCAGCGCAGTTCGGCCGACGCGGCAAACAGGTTTCGCCCGCCCTCAAGGTCTCCGAACGCATTTTGCGGCGAGAGGCTTTGGTACTCATAACCGCGCACGGTCCCGCCGCCACCTGCGAAGAACAATCGGTCGGGCGGCACGGCGCCAGACCCGATAAACGCCCCGTATTCTGCGCGGAACGCCGCCACAAGATCCTCGGCCACAGCCTGGTAGGTCGCGGCCGATAACTGAAGGCGCGTGTAGGCGGGATTTTCATCGCCGACCGATACACCCGTTTCAGACGACGCATAGAAGCGGAACCCGGATTGCGGATCGAGCGGGTCACCAACATCGGAATAGGTCGCCGAAACCGGGAAGGACACAGTGACCTGCTCGCGCTCGATACCGCCGACGATACGGGCGCGCTGGTCGACCGTCCGAGTTGCATCCAGCGCAGCGCCCACCGACACAGTCAACTCGCGGGAAAAGGGCTGTGCGAGAGAGGCACCGATCCGCGCGCCGTCAAGATCGTAGGCATCTGTCCGTTCCGAACGCACGCCGGTCTCGAGTGAGAGCGTGCGGCCATAGCGTCCGATATTCGGCCGTTCGTAAGTTGCGGTCAGGTTTTGGGCGAGGGTTGCCACTTCACCCTGGATCCGAAGTCGGTCCGCTCGGCCTGTGAGGTTGCGCCGCTCCCAGTAGGCGTCAATACCAATGCCTTCAGTCGTTGAGGCGGCGACGCCTACGCCGACCGTGCGCGTTTTGCCTTCGACGAGCGTCGCCGTCACCGAGTGCAAACCGTCATCGCCCGGGGCTTCCGAGATGACTACGCCAATGCCCTCATACAGCCCCGTCGCACGCAGACGGGTGCGCAAACGGTCGATGGCGGACGGCGTGAAGAGATCACCGTCCGACCATGTCTTCAGGGCCCGGACCATCTTCGTGTTGCGGCCATCAAGGCCAGGCGCCTCGAAAGTGCCGAGCGAAACCCGTGGGCCCGGCACCAGAAGGAAGGTCAGTTCGACATCCGCGTTTTCGCGCGATGCCAGAACATCGATGCCTTCACTGTAAGCAAAAGCGTAGCCCTGGTTTCGCAGACGCTGGACGAGCAGGTCATCCATCCGTTCGATGTTCTGCGTGCGTGCAATTGCGCCTTCGGGCAACTCCGCCAATTCAGCTTCGAGACGCCGGGCCACTTCGGGCACAATCGCGTCTCGCCCCTGGAAATCGCGCGACAGTACCCTGAAGAGCGGGCCCGGCTCGGCAATCAGCACGGCATCGTCTGCCGTGGCCAGAATTTCAGACGGCGCGATTTCTGCAGCGAGATACCCTTCCGACGCCAGAAGGTCACGCAAAACGGATGCTGAGCTGTTCATCCGGTTGCGGGCTTCCAGCACGCTTCGGGCAGGGGGTTCGTCAACCGTAACAAGATCATCCGCGCGCGCCGCCAGCTCCGGCGGCATGCCCTCAACCGAAGCGCGAGCCGTACCCTCCTCGACAGGCGTTATTGCACCGCGCAGGCTGGAGACCAGCGCACATCCGGAAACCGACGCAAGCAGACAGGCCCCCGCCAAAGGCCGGGCAATTGTCCACGCGCTGGCCGGATTAGCCGTTTTCATCATGATCTCAGCTTTCTGCGAGAGCAGAGGGTTGCAAGTACTGGCCCATCCATAGGGTTGAAACCATAATGTTCACTTGAGAGGTGAGTGCGAAACGCCCAAGCCTCCCAGGGTTGATTGCCTCTCACGGTTTCGTGACCCTATAAAGCAGGAATCAGGGCAGGATTTGGCGGAATGATGTACATAATGTTGCTGGGCGGCCTCGCGCTGCTGTTGGTCGGTGGCGAGGCGCTTGTCCGCGGTTCGGTCAGTGTTGCCCGGGAACTCAATATTTCGGAGCTGGTGATCGGTCTGACCCTGGTTGGTTTTGGCACATCCACGCCTGAATTGGTCACCACCCTTCGGGCCATGGATCAGGGCTCGGTCGGCATTGCGCTCGGCAATGTGGTTGGGTCAAACATTGCAAACATCCTTCTGATCCTGGGCCTCGCGGTCTTGGTGGCGCCCTTGGCCGTCAACCCGCAGGCCGTCGTGCGCGATGGTACGGTCATGATCGCCGCGACGTTTCTTTTGTGCGCCTTGCTGTGGTTTGATCAATTTGGGCGCAGCACTGGATTTGTACTTGTCGGCTTGCTGATCGCCTATGTTGGAATCTCCCTGTTCACAGGCTCGAACCAAAGCGATCCAGCGGCAGACCTGCACCGCGCGGAAGGTGAAGCCGTGCAGAGCCAATACGGCCTCGGTGTCGGTATACTGATGGCGATCGCCGGTCTTGTGGGGGTTGTCGCCGGTGCGAACTTCCTGGTGACCGGCGCCATCTCGATCGCACGTTCATTCGAGATCAGCGAAACGATCATTGGTCTGACGATCGTAGCCGTCGGAACCAGCCTGCCGGAACTCGCGACATCCGTGATCGCCGCTTACCGGAAACGTGCCGACGTTGCGCTTGGCAACATCATCGGCTCGAACATCTTCAATATTCTTGGCATTCTCGGGATCACGGCACTTCTCAATCCGTTCAGCATTCGAGGTGACACGACGGCTGTCGCTCTGGCGGGAGACCAACCGGTCAGCATCATCTCGTCGGTGGATGCCGGCGCATTGGTCCTTTCCGCAGGCCTCTTGATGCTGTTCGCCATGACCGGCCGCAAGATCGCGCGCTGGGAAGGCGTTGTTCTGCTGCTCGGTTATGTTCTCTACATGGGGCTGACCTTCAATCTCATCCCAACCCTGGAAATCATCCCCAATGGCTGATGACGCGATCTACAAGGGCCTCGGCCAGCTGGGCCAGGCGAGCGCAATTCCCGCATCGCCGGAAGATGCCGTGTTGGAGCGCGTCTCCAATCCGCACGCGGACACATTGTTCCTCACGCGGTTCGTCGCGCCCGAGTTTACATCCCTGTGCCCAGTGACGGGACAACCCGACTTTGCGCATCTGGTGATCGACTATGCGCCGGCCAACTGGCTGGTAGAGTCCAAGAGCCTGAAGCTGTACCTGACGAGCTTTCGCAATCACGGCGCCTTCCATGAGGACTGCACGGTTTCGATTGGCAAGCGGGTGTTCGGATTCACCGAAGCGAAATGGCTACGCATCTCGGGATACTGGTATCCGCGGGGCGGGATTCCGATTGATGTGTTCTGGCAGTCGGGCCCGGTACCGGAAGGACTGCATGTGCCTGACACAGGCGTTGCGCCCTATCGCGGGCGCGGCTGATCAGGGCGCCGGCCAGCGCGTCACGCGCTCGGGCACAGCCGCGCGCACCCGTTCCGGTGTTGGCGTCCGCGCTGTGCCGATGTGCACGAAGCCTGCCACCCGCTCGCCGCTTCGCAGACCGAGCAGCGCGCCGGCCTCCGCGTCGTAAGCCATCCATTCGGTCAGCCAGACACCCGCCCAGCCAGAGGCATTGGCGGCCAGCAGCAGGTTGTAACAGACGGCGCCAGCCGAAAGTTCCTGTTCCCAAACCGGCGTGCGTCCGTCATCCACAGGGCTGGAGATCACCGACACAACGACCGGCGCGCGGGTCATCGATTTTTCGGCCTCTTCGATCTGGACCCCAGACCCGCCGCGTCCCCGCAGGATCTGGCCCAGCGCGGCGCCGAATGCCTCCCGCGCGCCGCCTTCCAGAACGACGAATCGCCAGGGGCCCAGCTTGCGATGGTCCGGCACCCGGGCGGCCACGGTGAGCAGTTCGTCGATCTCGCACTCAGTCGGCGCCGGATCACCAAGAACCAGCTTGTTGGCCGATTTTCGAAGGGCGAGCAGGGTACGCGCGTCGCTGCTGGGGCGTGCGCCCGCGAGGGGGGCATCGCGAAGGGGAGGGGGCGGAAATCTCTTTGTCATGTGTCTGGGGCATACTGGCACTTGGCCGGAGCGGCAACGCAGACCGGGGTCGCAATTGAAATTTTCACGTTTGAGCGCCATGTTATGGATACAAGATCGCAGGAGCCCGCCATGATCGACAATCCGGATATCGGCGCCCCTGCACCCGTCTGGAAGCGCCTCAGATTTGAAGCGAGCGCGGCGGCCGCCGAAGAGCCCTCGCTCGCCAGCTATCTGAACGCAGCCATCCTGACCCACCTGACGCTTGGAAACGCGCTTTCATTCCATCTCGCGGAGAAACTCGCGGGTCCCGCCATGGGAACGCAGCAGGTTCGCCAGGTGATCACCGGGATTTATGACAACGCCCCCGAACTGATCGCAATCGCTGAAACGGACATGCAGGCTGTTCTCGAACGTGATCCTGCCTGCCGCGGCGTGTTGCAGCCATTCCTGTTCTTCAAGGGCTATCTTGCCCTTCAAACTCATCGGATCGCGCATCAGCTCTGGCGGCTCGGCCGGGAAACGCTCGCGTTCCATTTCCAGAGCCGGGCTTCGGAACTGTTTGACGTCGACATTCACCCCGCTGCCCGGATCGGCAAGGGCGTGATGCTTGATCACGCTTCCGGCATTACCATCGGCGAAACGGCGGTTGTCGGCGACGGTTGCTCGCTGCTGCATGGCGTGACGCTCGGCGGAACGGGCAAGGAAGTCGGCGATCGTCACCCGAAAATCGGGCGGGGCGTGCTCCTGTCGGTCGGTGCAAAGATTCTCGGGAACATCACGGTTGGCGACGAAGCGAAGGTCGCCGCCGGCAGCGTCGTGCTCAAGGACGTTCCAGCCTACTGCACCGTCGCCGGTGTGCCCGCGAAGGTCGTTGGAGGCCCGAGTTGTTGTCAACCGGCGCAGTCGATGGATCAGGGCATTCCTGACCAGACGTCGATCTGAAGTCTGCAGACCAGACGACCGGGCCGCGCCGCGCATGCGCAGTGGTGAGTTGTCGCGGAGTTTTGCTGAAAACCGGGTTCCACTTTTCCGCCCGCCGCCTTAATGTCCGCGCGTGTTGATAAGGTTCAGGAAACTCCATGATAAACAAAGAAGAAACCCTTCGGCTGGAAGCTTATCTCAAGGAAAAGCTGAACCCGGGCCTGCGCCTGCTTGCGCGCGACAAGGCAAACGATTCCCTTGAAGTCTATCTCGGCGCCGAATTCCTGGCGGTCGTCTACAAGGACGAAGATGAGGGCGAAACCTCGTACCAGTTCATGATGACCGTCCTCAAGGAAGACATCATGGGCGGCTGATGCCCGCTATTCCGGGTCGCGGACAGCGGCGCGGCGCAGCCGGTCATTGATCGCTTCGCCGAGCCCCTCGTCCGGCACCGGCCCGACGGCGATGCTGGCGTAGGACTCATCGAGCGCCCGCAACATCGAAAACAAGTTGGCCGCAGCTTCGACGAGATCGCCTCTTGGCGAGAGATTCAAGCCGCCGCCCTGGTCGGGCCCGAAACAGAGATAGCCTTCTCCTTCTTCCGGTTTGGTCACACCAAGGCGTAGGATTGCGCGCGGCGCATAGTGAGATTTCAGCTGCCCGGGCGCATTGATCGCATCGGTGTGTGACCGCACGTGGACAGCGCGGCCGAGCTTTGCCGCAATGAGAGATGTCTCCAGTCCGCCGGGGCGGAGAAGAACGGCTTCGCCGCTCTCGATTCCGATGATCGTCGACTCGAGCCCTACCGGACACGGACCGCCGTCAAGGATCAGATCGATCCGGTCACCAAGATCGGCCGCAACATGCTCGGCCCTGGTTGGGCTAACGTGTCCCGAACGGTTTGCGGAAGGTGCAACGAGCGGGCCTCCAAAGGCTTCAATCAGAGCCGACGCCGCATAATGCCTGGGCCAGCGGAGCGCGATCGTGCCGAGCCCGGCCCGGGCGAGATCAGAGACCCGGCCCTCTGGATGTGCCGGCAAGACCATGGTCAGTGGTCCGGGCCAGAAAGCTTCGCCAAGCGTGCGCGCAAGGCCCGAAAACTGTGCTTCCCGTTCGGCCATCGCCCAGGACGACACATGCGCAATCAAGGGATTGAATCGAGGACGGCCCTTCGCTTCGTAAATCCTCGCCACCGCATTCGAATTGGCCGCGTCGGCGGCGAGGCCGTATACGGTCTCGGTCGGCATTGCCACCAGACCGCCTTCGCTCAGGATCTCGGCGGCGATCGCTAGGGTCTCAGGCAGGATTGGAACAATACGGGCGGTCATCGGCGCGGCATATCATTGCTGCCGTTTCACACAATCACGGCGTTCAGGGTTTGCGGGTCGCGCGTCCGGAAACCGTGACGGTCACTTCGTCAGCTACCCAGCTGGCAGAAGCATCAGACGCCTGTCCGAGGTCCAACGCTTTTCTCGAGAACACCGCTGAACCGTCGAGCGTCGCCTTGTCCCCGTCGATATCGAGCGTGAACCGAAGAGGCACGCTGACCGGCTTGCCTTTCAGCGCGAGAGTCGCGGTTGCTTCGTAGCCGGAGGCGGATGGCGTGAATTCCGACAGTTCGATGATGGCTTCCGGAAACTCGGCAGTATTGAACCATTCGCGGGCCTTGAGACTGTCATCGTAAAGTTTCTTTCCGGTCTTTGCCGAGCGCGTGTCTACCACGACCCGAACTTTGGCCGCAGCCAACGCGTCCGGATCGAAAGCCACGTCGGCGGTCCATGCCTCGAACTCGCCCGTGAAGGCGTTGCCGTCGTGCAAACCCGCGAATGTGATTTCCGAAGCCTCGTAATCCACGATCCAGTTCGACGCGATGGTGGTAGCCGGACCGGCTGCCGATGCCGGAGGGGCCGCCGAGTTTGCCGTTCCCGCACCGATCAGAGACGTTGCGGCGATGGCGGTGAACAAAGCGAGACTACCCCCGAAGGCGAACAAAACACCACGCGCGGGAAGGGCCGGTGGGTTGGCCTTGCCGAACAGGCCCGGGATCATCCGCTTGAACACGCCGTCCTCGGGACCAAACTCATGCTTCACAGCCCCAGCAACATGCAGCGCTAGAAGCCCAATGATAGCCCACGCGCCTTTGCCGTGCATGAACTCGACGATCTCGTACAAATCCTTGCTGATCAGCCCTTCCGTGAACGGAAGATGCGGCCAGCTCAGCACGCCGTAAAGCACCGTCGAGACCTGAAACGGCGAGACCGACACCATGAACCAGCCGCCGAGCGGAATGCCGATCATCAGGGCATAAAAGGCGATGTGGACTGCGTGCGAGGCTGTCTTTTCCAGCGCCGGCATGCCATCGGGCAGGGGCGGCGGCGGATTGGCAAATCGCCAGGCGAGGCGGGCGAGCGCCAGAAACAGGATGGTGATCCCGATCGACTTGTGCAGCTGATAGCGTGCCTCGTTCTCGTCCATGTTCCAGCCGAGCCAGATCATGAACACGAGCAATGCCGCCATCGCCCAGTGAAGGGCGATGGCGATGCCGGTATAGCGTGACGACGCTTCAGCGCTCATGGACGTCAGCCTGCGACCTCAGCGAACTCGGCTTCGATCACAACTTCCACTTCATCCGCAATATTCGGAATGTATGCGCCCATGCCAAAGTCCGACCGCTTGAGGGTTGTCTTGGCCGAGAAGCCGATCTTGTCCTGGTTCGGAGCCCAAGGCATCTGCGCGACGCCGTTATAGGTGACATCCAGCGTCACCGGCTTGGTCACGCCGAGGAAGGTCAGATCGCCCGTCACAGTGCCGGTCGTCGGGGTGGATTGCGTGGCAGCGGTGGACTTGAACGTGATTTGCGGGTGAGCGACTGCGTTGAACCATTGCGGGTTCTTCGCGAGGTCTTCGTTCCAGCTGGCATATGGGCTGTCGGCATGGCCGGCCTTGTAGTCGCCCGGGTAGTCCGTTTCGACCGAAGCGGGGTCGATGGTCACTTCGACCGAGTTGGCCGCCACATCCGCCGGATTGAACGTCAGCGTCGCGTCGAAATTCTTGAACCGGGCTGTGTATTTCGAAAGGCCGAAATGGTTCACGCGCCAGGTGATCGAGGCGTGGGTGGGATCAATCTTGTAGGTTGCGGGCTTGCCGTAAGCGACCTCCGCAGCGGGAGCAGCTTCGGTGGCTGCAGCTTCGGCAGGGGCAGCCTCGGTCGCGGCAGGCGCTTCAGCGGCCGGCGCGCAGGCTGCGAGGATCAGCGCACTGGCAGAAATCAGGAACAGTCTCATTGTCTTCGTCTCCAAAATGCCCAACGGGTCGACTGCTCAAGTAGTGCAAGACTTCCCCGGATTGAACCAGTTGATTATCACTCGGGACGCATAACTCCTATCCACGACATGGAAACCTGATGGCCTATGACGCCCCGATCACCGAAATCGAGTTCTGTCTCAAGGAGATAGCCAAGATTGGCGACCTTGCCGGGCTGCCGGGGCTCGGCGCGTATGACGACGATATTCTGCGGCCCGTGCTGGAGGAAGCGGCCAAGCTGGCGCGCGACATTCTCGCGCCACTCAACCAGTCCGGTGATTCGCAGGGCGCGCGGCTCGAAGACGGCGATGTCATCGCGGCAGACGGGTTCAAGGCCGCCTACGACGCTTTCCGGACCGGCGGATGGATGGGTCTCGCCGTGCCTGAAGAATGGGGCGGACAAGGGCTGCCCCGTGCGATGGCGCTTGGCGTGATTGAGATGTTCCATGCCGCGAACATGGCCTTCACGCTTTGCCCGATGCTCAGCTTCGGCGCGATCGAGGCCTTGTTGGCCCATGGCACGGACGCCCAGAAGCAGATGTACCTCCCCAAGCTCGTCGCCGGCGACTGGACCGGCACGATGAACCTGACCGAACCGCAGGCCGGAAGCGATGTCGGCGCTCTGACGACCAAGGCGGTTCCCAATGTGGACGGCAGCTACGCGATCACGGGTCAGAAGATCTACATCACCTGGGGCGACCATGACCTCACAGACAATATCATCCATCTCGTGCTCGCCCGCATTCCTGGCGCGCCGGCGGGCTCGAAGGGCGTCTCCCTGTTTCTTGTGCCCAAGACTCTCGTGAATGCGGACGGTTCGCTTGGCGCGCGCAACGCGGTCAAATGTATTGGCCTCGAGCGGAAGATCGGCATTCATGCGAGCCCGACCTGCGTCATGGAATATGCCGGGGCGACGGGTTGGCTGATCGGCGAAGCGAACAAGGGCCTCGCCTGCATGTTCACAATGATGAATTCGGCCCGGCTGAATGTCGGGCTCGAAGGCGTCGGCGTCGGTGAGGCGGCCTATCAGGCGGCCTTCAGCTATGCACAGGACCGCAAGCAGGGAAAATCCGACGGGGTGTCCGGGCCAGCGCCGATCCTGCATCATGCCGATGTGCGCCGCACACTGATCACCATGCGGGCCCGTGTCGCGGCGGCGCGCGCCATCTGCTATGCGTGCGGGGTGTCCGCCGATCTGGCACATGCCTCGGACACGCCGTCGATCCGCGCGGCCGCCAAGGCGCGCGAAGACCTGCTGACGCCCATTGCGAAGGCCTGGAGCACTGACATGGGCGTCGATGTTGCCAGCCTCGGCGTGCAGGTCCACGGCGGCATGGGGTTCATGAACGACACGCTCGCCGCGCAGCTCTACCGGGACGCGCGCATCGCGCCGATCTATGAGGGCACGAACGGCATACAGGCCATCGACCTTGTGGGACGCAAGCTCGCCGGAAACGGCGGAGTGTCCATGCGCGCCATGATCACGGAAATCGACGAAACGGTGCGCCTGGCCAGGTCTACCAACGACCCGCAATTCGTTCAGTTGGCGGAGCGACTCTGGGCAGCTTCGAAGGCGCTTGCCGAGGCGACGGACTGGATGCTCGCGCGGATGAAGGCCGAAGAGCAGGACAAGGCATTGGCAGGCGCCACCGCCTATCTCGCGCTCGCCGGCGATGTCATCGGTGGGCATTTCCTTGCGCGGGCTGCGATTGCTGCGCGGTCAAAGGAAGCAGACTTCCGGGCGCGGCAGATCGCTCTCGCAGGTTTCTTTGCAGAAACGTCGCTGGCCTCCGCGCCCGGCCGGGTGCCGGGCATTATCGAAGGCGGGGACAGGTTCCTCGACAACAGCCGCGCCTTGTTCGGGATCGAGTAATTTCATGGCTGCATGGACCAAGACCTATGAGGGTGCAGACCCCGTCCGGATCAACAAGTGGCTGGCGCTGGAAGGCGTCTGTTCGCGCCGGGAGGCCGACGCGCTGATCGAGCAGGGGCTTGTCGAACTGGATGGCAAGGTCGTGACGGAACTCGGTGAGCGCATCGTCCCGGGACAGACGATAAAACTGAACTCGAGGGCGGCACAGCAGCTCGACAGTCAGCTGTCCATCGTTCTGAACAAGCCCGTCGGGTTCGTCTCGGGAACGCCTGAGCCCGGCGAGACGCCCGCTATTCGTCTGATCACCAAGGAGCGCCTGAAGGGCGAGGCGCACGCCATTCCGGGCCGGAACAACAAGATGGCACCGCTCGGCCGCCTCGACAAAGACTCGCGCGGCCTGCTGATACTTTCGGAAGATGGCGTGCTGGCCAAAGCCGTGATTGGCCCGCTCAGCGAAGTCGACAAGGAATACGTCGTCAAGGTGCTTGGCGAGATCACGCCGGAAAAACTCGCCCTGCTACGGCATGGTCTGGAACTGGACGGGCGAAAGTTGCGTCCGGCGAAGGTGACCGCTGAGGGCAAGGACAAGTTGCGCTTCGTGTTGTCGGAAGGACGCAACCGGCAAATCCGGCGGATGTGCTCGCTGGTGCACCTGCGCGTGGCGGACCTGCAGCGCATCCGCGTCGGCCCGGTTGACCTCGGCAACCTGCCTGAAGGCAAGTGGCGCCCGCTGAGCCATAAGGAGCGCGCCGCCCTGATTGCGGCCAGCGTCGGCAAAGTCGCCGAAGCCAAGGCGGCCAAGAAGGCACCCACACCGGGGCCAAAGGCGCGCAATCCCGGCGCGGCCAAGTCGACCCCGGTCACATCGGAACTTCCGCCAAAGGTTGCCTATCGTACCCGCTCCTATGGCCTGACAGGAGAGGGCTTCCGGCGCACCAAGCTGCCCCCCCGGCCGCGAAGCCCCATCAAGTAGCTTTCCCCCGCGTGACGGCTCGACGCGACTCCTTGCCGGGTTATCCTCGCAGGATGGATGGATTTGAATACGCTCCCACGCGCCGCTTCGGGCTAGACTATCCCTTCGGGGAAGCAACACCCGCTCTTGCCGAAACAATCACGGTGGCGCCCGGCATAGAGTGGGTTCGGATGCCGCTGCCGTTCTCTCTGAAATTCATCAATCTCTGGCTCATCGATGACGGCGACAGCTGGACCATCGTCGATACCGGGCTTCCGCTCCCGGAAACCAAGTCCGCCTGGCGTTCGCTATTGGATGCCCGCGTGACAGAACAGAAGCCGTTGAGGCGCGTGATCGTCACGCACATGCATCCGGACCATGTCGGCAGTGCGGGTTGGCTCTGCCACAAGTACCGTGCCGAACTCTGGATGAGCCGGCTCGAATACATCACCTGCCGCATGCTTGTGGCCGATACCGGGCGCGAAGCGCCGGCGGCTGGCATCGAGTTTTACCGTCAGGCTGGATGGAGCGACAACGCGCTCGAGAATTACAAGTCCCGGTTCGGCGGCTTCGGGCGCGGCGTCAGCCTGATGCCGGATGCCTACCACAGACTCTCGGATGGCGATGAGTTCCGAATGGCCGGCGCCACCTGGCGTGTGATCATCGGTGCAGGACACTCGCCGGAACATGCCTGCCTGTATTGCCCGGACCGCAACATCCTGATTTCCGGCGACCAGATCCTGCCGCGCATCTCGTCGAACGTGTCAGTTCATCCGACGGAGCCGGACGCAGACCCCCTCGAGGAATGGCTGGCGAGCTGCCGGAAGCTGCTGGACCTGATACCCGAAGATTGTCTTGTCCTGCCTGCGCACAACGAGCCGTTCACGGGTGCGCACAAGCGGTTGGAACACCTTATCAGCGGCCACGAAACCGCGCTGACGCGATTGCGAGCCCGCCTTGAGAAGGGCCCAGCGACCGTGCTCGAAACCTTCGTATCCGTGTTTGGCCGGGCGATTGAGGGCGAAGAACTCAGCATGGCGTCCGGCGAAGCGCTCGCGCACCTCAACTACCTCAAGCACCGTGGAGAACTTGCGGTCTCACGGACGGCGGACGGGGTATCGCTGTACAATCTGGCGCACGTGACGCAGCGGGGCGAATAGCAGTCCATCGGGCGTTTTCGCCTTCGCAGGACCGCGGAAATTCGTCTAAGACTGCCGCGGAAACGGATTGTTGAGGTCAGAATGCCGAGCGAAATCGACGCCCCGACTGAGACACCGCCGCTGACCGCGATGCAGAAAGTTGTCCGCGAACTCAAGGAGTGGGGGGCAACACTCGCCATCGTCGCCCCGGCCTTCCTGCTCTTCACGGGGCTGCTCTATGAGCAAAGGGTGATCCCGTCCGAAAGCATGGTGCCGACGTTAGAAGTAGGCGACAGGGTCGCTGTCGCGAAATTTGCGTTTGGCTATGGCCGCTACTCACTTCCGCTCAGCATGGGCCGCTATCTGCCGCTCGGCGACGGCCGGTTTTTCCCGGGAACACCGGAACGCGGTGAAGTGGTTGTCTTCGAACATACCCATTCGGACCGCGTGATGATCAAGCGCATCATCGGCTTGCCGGGCGATACTGTTCAGTTCCTGGGCGAAACCTTGATCTTGAACGGGCAGCCAGTGGAGTCCGAGTTCGTGCGCACCGTGCGCTATGTACCGGACAAGGAAGTCATCATCGACGAGGCGCAGGAGTGGACCGAGACGCTCGGAGATCGCACCTGGACGACGCACCGGGGGCTGCGCGGGCGCCCGGTCTCGGACACGCTTATGTTTGTGGTGCCGGAGGGACACATGTTCCTCGTAGGCGATAACCGGAACAATTCTTATGATAGCCGGGAACTGTCGGGACATTGCCCGCCCTTGAACGGAGTCGTCGACCAGGCCGGCTGCCCACTGCGCGGCAATGCGGACGATGCCTCGATCGGCTTTGTGCCGATGGATCACCTCATCGGCCGCGCCGACACGGTCCTGCTGACGTTCCATCGCTGCAAGCTGCAGGATGACGAGCCGTGCAAGAAGCGGGTGTGGAGAGGGCTCTGAGCCAACGCGTCACTGGCTTCATGCTTGCCCGGGGAGGGCAACGCCGCTAGTCCGTTAGCGCTGGGCGAGGGGTCCGCCGGTCTAGAATCCGACGAGGAACGACGATGCCTGAAACGACATCGAATCGGCCGTTGCGAGGCCCCATCATCATTTCGCGTCATGGCAAACCGGCCTTGGATCGCTCGGCAGGCCCGAAGCTCGCCTGGCGCGACTATGTGAACTGGTGGGCCAGTTATGAAAAAGGTGCGCTGGCCGACGGGCAAGCCGCGCCGGAGGACCTGAAACGCATCGTGGCCGACGCGGACATCGTCTTTGCATCAGGACGATTGAGGGCCCAGCAAACGGCCGGTTTCGCCTTGCCGCACAAGCCCGCGAGCCACGACCCGGTGTTCAACGAAGCGCCGTTGCCGCCGCCCAAACTTGCCGGTTTCAAGGCGCTGCCAAAGACCTGGAACGTGCTCGCCCGTGCCGCCTGGCTGGCGGGTCACCGGCTGGATGGCGAATCCTCTTCGGAGGCCCGGCTGCGGGCGAAGATCGCGGCCTTGCGGCTGCATGAGGCGTCCGCGCAAGGCAAGGTCTATCTCGCGGCCCACGGCTGGTTCAACCGAATGCTCAGGCCAGAGCTTGCACGTCTCGGTTGGGTTTGCGTGCAGGATGGCGGTGACAGCTATTGGAGTTTCCGCGTTTACGAACATCGCGGGGCCTGATCCCCGAGGGACGTATTTTGGTTGTCGCCCTCACTTCGCGGCTCTAATACCAGTTGTCATCTGACGTGAAGGATCTGCCGGCAATGGCTGAAACGAAGATCAAACCGGTGGACAAGATGAGCTTCGAGGAAGCGCTGGCCGAGCTTGAAGGCATCGTGCGTCAGCTCGAGACCGGAGATGTGGAACTCGAAAAGTCGATTGCCATTTATGAGCGGGGCGCCGCGTTGAAAGCCCATTGCGAGGCGCGGCTCAAGTCGGCCGAACTGAAGGTCGAACAGATCGTCCAAGGGACAAACGGCGCGACAACCGAACCTGCTGCGTTCGATTGAGATCTCAAAGACAAGATGGGGGACGTTGCCAATTTCGAGCAGAAGCTGAAGGAAGTCGCTGACCGGGTGACGGTTGCGCTGGACCAGTTGATCCCGCCGGCCAGCGGACCTGAAGCCAACCTGATGCGCGCCATGCGCCATGCGGCGCTGGCCAATGGAAAGCGCATGCGGCCCTTTTTCGTGCTCGAAACCGGCGCCATGTTCGGCGCCTCCGAAAAGAGCCTGCTGCGGACAGCGGCTGCGCTCGAATGTGTGCATTGTTACTCGCTCGTTCACGACGATCTGCCCTGCATGGATGATGACGATTTCCGGCGCGGACAGCCCACCGTTCACAAGGCATTCGACGAAGCCACAGCCGTACTGGCAGGGGACGCGCTGCTGACGTTGGCCTTCAAGATTCTCGCCTCGAGCGAGACGCATGACGATCCCGCGATCCGCGTCATGTTGATCGAACGCCTTGCCGATGCCTCGGGCGCGCGCGGCATGGTGGGCGGCCAGATGATCGACATGCTCGAAGAAGACAGCCCTCGCGATCTGAACACCATCACCCGCATGCAGCGGCTCAAGACAGGCGCCCTGATTTCGTATGCCATGGAATCTGCTGCAATTATTGGCCATGCCAGGGAGGCGGAGCGGAACGCGCTGGCGGGGTTCGCGAATGACCTCGGCCTTGCCTACCAGATCGCTGACGACATCCTCGACGCCGAAGGCGACGAAGCGATTGCCGGAAAGCCCCTCCGGACCGACCAGGTCGCCGGAAAGGCGAATTTTGTAACCCTCTTGGGCGTCGATGGCGCCCGCCAGCGGGTGCGGCTGCTGGCCGCGCAGGCCAAGGAACATCTGGCGATTTTCCGTGACAAGGCCGCTGTCCTGCTGCATTCCGTGGATTATGTGTTGGACAGACCACGCTGATCGGGCGAGGCTAGAGTCCGGAAAAGATTGAGCCAGATGACCGAATTACGCCCCAACCGCCTTTTGGACCAGATCCAGTCCCCGGCAGACTTAAAGGGGCGCTCGCGCGCGGACATCAAGCAGATCGCCGATGAGGTTCGCAACGAAGTGATCGACGTTGTCGCCGTGACTGGCGGACATCTGGGGTCGGGTCTCGGTGTGGTGGAACTGACCGTGGCGATCCACACAGTCTTCGACACACCGGATGACAAACTGATTTGGGACGTGGGCCACCAGTGCTATCCCCACAAGATCCTGACTGGCCGCCGGGACCGGATGCGCACACTGCGTCAAGGGGGAGGCCTCTCCGGTTTCACGAAGCGCTCCGAAAGCGAGTATGATCCTTTCGGCGCGGCGCATGCTTCTACGTCAATTTCGGCGGGTCTCGGCTTTGCCAAGGCGCGCGATCTCCAGGGCCGCGCCAACAATGTAATTTGCGTCATTGGCGATGGCTCGATGTCGGCCGGCATGGCTTACGAGGCCATGAACAATGCGGGCGCGGACAAGTCCCGGCTGATCGTCATCCTGAACGACAACGACATGTCGATTGCGCCGCCTGTCGGCGCCATGAGCCATTATTTTTCGCGCCTCGTTTCCTCGCGGCCCTATAGGGGACTCCGCCGGTTCGCGAAGAAGGTCGTCGCCCCGATGGGCCTCGAATCGCCCGCGCGCCGCGCAGAGGAATATCTTCGCGGTTTCGCCATGGGCGGCACGATGTTCGAGGAAATGGGCTTCTACTATATTGGCCCCGTCGATGGTCACGACCTCGATACGCTTTTACCTATCCTGGAAAACGTCCGCGATATTCAGGACGGCCCGATCCTGCTGCATGTCGGGACGCAGAAAGGGAAGGGCTACGCGCCTGCCGAAAACTCCGCGGACAAGTATCACGGCGTTTCGAAATTTTCGGTCGTCACAGGCGAACAGGCCAAGGGCGCGGCGGGTCCACCGTCCTACCAGAAGGTCTTCGGACAGACCTTGGCCAAGCTTGGTGAGACCGACGACAAGATCTGCGCCATCACCGCGGCCATGCCATCTGGTACGTCCACGGACATTTTCGGCGCGAAGTTCCCCGAACGCCATTTCGATGTCGGGATTGCAGAGCAACACGCGGTGACGTTTGCGGCCGGCCTTGCTGCTGATGGAATGAAACCGTTCTGCGCGATCTATTCGACCTTCCTTCAGCGCGGCTATGATCAGGTCGTGCACGACGTGGCAATCCAGAAATTGCCCGTCCGCTTTGCGCTCGACCGCGCAGGTCTGGTCGGCGCAGACGGTGCAACCCATGCCGGCAGTTTCGATATTGGCTATCTCGGCGCGCTACCCGGCTTCATCTGCATGGCGGCCGGTGACGAAGCGGATCTCGCCCGGATGGTCAAGACGGCTCTGGATATCGACGACCGCCCCAGTTCAATCCGCTACCCACGCGGAGAGGGCACCGGTGTTGAGATCCCGAAGGATCTCAAGGCGCTCGAGATCGGCAAGGGCCGGATCGTGCGCGAGGGTACGACGATCGCGATCCTGTCCTACGGCGCCCGCCTTCAGGAATCCCTCAAGGCGGCAGAGCTTCTCTCGGCGCAGGGCCTGAGCGCCACCGTGGCCGACGCCCGCTTCGCAAAGCCGCTTGATGCGGACCTCGTGAACCGGCTGGCCAAATCGCATGAAGTGCTGATCACGATCGAGGAGGGCTCAACCGGCGGCTTCGGCAGCTTCGTGCTCGAGCACCTGGCGAATGCCGGGGGGCTGGATAGTGGTCTCAAGGTTCGCGTGATGACACTGCCGGATATCTTCCAGGACCACGATACACCCTACGCGATGTATGAAACCGCTGGCCTCAATGCCCGCCACATCGCCGCGAGAGCGATCGAAGCGCTTGGCCGAGGTGACATTTCGGCAATCGAGCGCGCCGTTCGCGCCTAGGCGCGCAGGCGCCACAGTTTGACCTCAGTTCGGCCCTGTCGCCGCTTGGCTTGCCAAGCTAAGCAGGTTCTCGCGCAGTCCCATTTCAGCGCTTGTCCCTGATGTTCAACGGAGAAAACCGATGTTTCGTCCCCTCCTGTTTGCAGTCGCTTCCGCCTTCGTCCTGAGTGCCTGTGCCTCGGCGCCCGCCTCGTCCGGTTCGTCTGAGGGCGCGGAAACCCAAGCCCCGTCGCCTTACGCCCTCGGCATCAAGACCGCAGATGAACTGGTCGCTGCCGGAAACACGCCAACGGCCATCCAGCGGCTAATGCAACTGGTCGGCGACACGAGCATAACTCCGTTGGAGCGCGGCGACACGCTGTTCAAACTGGGCAAGCTCAGTGCCTCTCCAACCGGCTATGACGCCGAAGGCGCTGTCGAGTATTTCAATGAAGTGCTGGCCGGATATCCGGACACACCCGCCGCCAAACAGGCCGCAGCCGCCTTGCCGGATGCCGAGGCGGCGGTGGCTGCGCATCTCGCGACCCTGCAATCGGTCAACTCGACCAATTCGCAGAAGTTCCTCGCGCTGTTCAAGCTTGGCCGGCATCAGGAGGCGATTGACGTGATGGTCGCCAACGACATCGTGCCCAGCAACGAAGAATTGCTGGCGATGTTCCAGATCGGCTATCTCTGTGATGATTCAAACCTGACCGGGCGCGCTTATTCCGTTACCGACCGGGACGGCACGGTTCGCAACCTGCGCTTTTGCGATTTCGGAAAATAAGCGGTAGCTTCGCCTCAAAGAGGTGACGCCGCATGTCCGCAATCGAGTATCGCCGCAGGGCTTCGCTGTCGCACGAAGGCGAGGCCCTGTGGCGGGCTCATCCCGACAAGCTCGAATACTTCGGGCCTTCGGGAGCGCTGATCTCGACCCTCCGCTACCGCAATGTGCGCCGCATCCGGCTCGATTTTTCGCCGTCCCGGGCGCAGACGACGCGCTTCATCATGGAAGTGACGGGCCTGCGGTCCCGCCGGTTGATCTCGAATACGCACCTGGCCGAGAGTGGTCAGATGGAAGACAGGTCGGGGGACTTCTTTCCATTTGTTCGGCAGGTGGCCTCCGGCGTCTGGAAGGAGAACCCCAACGCCGAGTTTTTGGCCGGCGAGCCGCCCGCGATCTACTGGCTACTTTTGGGGATCAACGCAGCCGTGTTCCTCGCGTTGATGGCCCTCACTCTGGCGCTGCCGGTCTTTCCCCAGAACCCACAACTGGCGGCCCTGCTGAAAGCCAGCCTGATCGTCTTCAGTCTGGGGCTGATGCTGTCCTGGGCGATCCATGCACGGCCAAGGCGGCTGCGCTCACGCAGAGATCTTGAACACGTGCTCTCGGCCAGAAGCGATTGACATCGGCCCGAGCCGGATTTTCGCGCTCTGGCCCCTTCAAACCCCCGGTCAGACATGGTTTGTTGAGCCCAACAAAACATCCGGGAGGAAAAACGGCATGGCTGAAGGCGCGATACCCAACTGGCCAGTAATGTCCATTGCAGATGCCAATGCGGCGCTCGCGGGCGCCGGGTCCCCGGTTGAGCTTGAGGATGCCGTCATTCGCGGCGTTTCCATGAAGGTGTACAAGAACGCGCCGCCGACGATCCCATCCATCCTGGACGCCGCCGCCGACCAGTTCGGCGAGCGCACGTACATCGTGTACGAAAACGAGCGCGTGACCTTCCGCGCCTTGCAGATCGCCTCGCGCACGCTTGCGCTCCGGCTACAGTCAGATTTTGGCGTGGAGAAGGGTGACCGCGTCGCGGTTATCATGCGCAACTATCCGGAATGGCCGCTGGGCTTCTACGCGGCGCTGAGCGTCGGCGCGATCACGACGCCGATGAACTCGTGGTGGACAGCCGAGGAACTCGAATACGGCCTTTCCTTCGCCGGCGTGAAAGTCGCGATCATCGATGCGCAAATCTACGAACGCATCCGGGACCGGCTCGAGCGTCTGCCAGACCTGAAACATATCCTCATTGCTCGCGACTCCGCTGAGGAGATTGCTGACCCCCGCGTGGCTTCGCTCAATCCGATCGTGGGCGACCCAAACTCCTGGGCCAAACTGCCCGACCCCGGCCCGACGAATGTGGAACTTGGCCCTGAGGACGACGCGACCATCATGTACACGTCGGGTACAACCGGAAAACCGAAAGGTGCCCTCGCCACACATCGAGCCGTCGTCTCCAACATGTTCAATTCGCTGACCTGCCAGGCGCGGATGTACCTTCGCAAGGGCGAGCCGGTCCCGGCGCCGGACCCGGATGCGATGCGCGCCACCTTGCTGGCTGTGCCGTTCTTCCATGCCACCGGCGCCTTCGCCATTCTGATCCCGTCAGCCTTGCGCGGCGACAAGATCGTCGCGATGTACAAATGGGACGCAGGGCAAGCCCTGCCCATCATAGAAGCGGAGAAGATAACGTCCGTAGGCGGCGTACCCGCCATTGCTTGGCAATTGCTGGAACACCCCGACCGCGACAAGTATGACCTCTCCAGCATCCAGGTGATCTCCTATGGCGGGGCGCCGTCTGCGCCGGAACTGGTCACGACCATCAAGAAGCGCTTTCCGGACGCCGCTCCCGGCAACGGTTGGGGCATGACCGAGACCTGTGCCACGGCCACGCTGAATATCGGCGAGGACTATGTGAATCGCCCCTCAAGCGCCGGGGCGCCTCCCGGCGCAGTCGAGATCAAGATCTGTGATCCCGAGGGCAGAGAGGTCACACCAGGCGCAGTCGGGGAACTCTGGTGCAAGAGCCCGTCGAACTGCCGGCTCTACTGGAACCGGCCGGACGCCACCGCCGAGACCTTCCGGAATGGCTGGGTCGTGACGGGCGACCTTGCGCGCATCGACGAGGAAGGCTTCCTCTATCTCGTGGACCGCGCCAAGGACATGCTGATCCGGGGCGGTGAGAATATCTACTGTATCGAAGTCGAGAACGCGTTGTACGATCACCCCTCGGTCATGGATGCTGCCGTCGTGGGAATCCAGCACAAGATCCTGGGAGAGGAAGTCGGCGCCGTCGTGCAGCTCAAACCCGGCAAGGCCGTCACGGAAGCCGAGCTTCGCGCACACGTCGCCGGTCAGATTGCAGCGTTCAAGGTCCCCGTCGAGATCCAGTTCCTTGATGAACCGCTGCCACGCAATGCCAACGGTAAGATCGTGAAATCCGACCTGCGCCAACGCTTCAAGGCGAGAGCCTGAACTCATGACCATATCCAAACGCCGTATCGGCGACCGGGACGTACACCCTGTCGGGCTCGGCTGCATGAACATCACGCACGCCTATGGTCCGCCGATGGCAGAGGCAGAGGCCAAGGCTCTGCTCGTCCGCGCGCTGGACCTCGGCTGTGATTTTCTTGATACAGCCACGATCTATGGCATGGGCCGCAGCGAAGAGCTGATCGGTGAAGCACTCGGTCATCGCCGTAAGGAATACTTCCTCGCCAGCAAATGCGTGCTCGGCTTCCGCGATGGACAGCGCTTCCTCGACGGACGACCCGAAGCCATCAAGTCGGCTTGCGAAGCCAGCTTGAAACGTCTGCGTACGGATGTCATCGATCTTTACTACCTGCATCGCCCTGACCCGAATGTTCCCGTCGAAGACTCGGCCGGCGCACTGGCTGATCTCGTGACGGCGGGCAAAATCCGCTTCATAGGCCTTTCGGAAATGGGGGAGGATCAGCTCCGCCGAGCGCATGCCGTACACCCCGTCGCCGCGATGCAGTCCGAATACTCCCTCTGGGTGCGCAATCCCGAGATTGCCGTGCTGAACGTGTGCAAGGAACTTGGCACCGCACTGGTCGCCTTCTCGCCGGTCGGCCGGGGCTTTCTTGCCGATCCGCCCGCCGATCCCGCGAAGTTCCACGAGGCCGATTTGCGGCGGATCATGTTTCCGCGCTTCGACGACACGTTTTATCCGAGGAATCTTGCGCTATTGGACGAAGCCCGCGAGATCGCCCGCGACGCGGGTTGTTCGGTGGCCCAACTGGCACTCGCCTGGACGATGGCAAAGGGCGACCATGTCCTGCCGATCCCGGGTACGACCAGTCTCGCACATCTCGAAGAAAACCATACGTCTACTGAGGTTACTCTCAGCGCCGCTCAGGTCGCTCGCCTCGACGCCCACTTCGCGCCCGAACGCGCCGCCGGTCCACGCTACAACGCGATGGGGCAGGCGAGCGTGACCACCGAGATGTTCGACTTCGAAAAAGCGCTCCATGGCGGATGAGCCGCCTGTTGCGCTGGAGGTGCGCGGCGAGGATGGCGACGGCCGTCGCTATTCGCCGTCCGCCGCGCGAAACCGCGAGCCGATCCGTGATGCTCTCTCTCGTTTGATCATCTTGCCCGCCAGCATCCTCGAAGTTGCGTCCGGTACGGGTGAGCATGGTGCGTTCTTCACTGGGTCGCTTGCGGGACTGCACTGGACCTATTCGGACATTGATCCTGAAAGCCTTGTCAGTCAGGACGCATGGCAACGCCTTGATCACACAGGACGGTTGCGAGGTCCTCTGACGATTGATGCGTCCTCGGATGATTGGCTCGCTGCCGAGACAGCCGGCGGTTGGGACGCCGTCTTCTCCGCCAACATGGTGCACATCGCACCTTTTGCCGCCGCAACAGGTCTTATACGCGGAGCAAGCCGTCTCCTGAAGCCGGGCGGCCAATTGATCCTTTACGGGCCCTTCGCCCGCAACGGCGTCATCGCGCCGTCAAATGCCGCTTTCGACGAGAGCCTGAAGTCACGAAATCCGGATTGGGGCGTGCGAGACCTTGACCGCGATCTCGTCCCACTTGCCGAAGCGGCAAACCTTGCGCAGCAGGGCGTCACCGAGATGCCGGCCAACAACCTGATCGTCAGCTTTCGCAAAACCGCTTGAGGCTCAGCCGCCGCCGAAACGCTCGGTCCACTCGGCGACCTGCGTGTCTTCGATCTTCTGGAACAGCACATCTGGCGGCGTGATCGGCGCGCCGCGCGGGATCGCGTCCAGAAGCCCCTTGTCTTGCCAATCCGGCCAGCGGCGATTGCCCTCCGGGATGCCGAGGGCTGCCAGAACCTTCGCGGCCGCATCCGGAATGATTGGCTGCGCGATGATCGCAAAGACTGCCGCAAGGTTGATGCCGGAGCGGACGCCGACTGCGGCGCCGTCCACATCCGACTTGTACTTCACCCAGGGCTCAGCCTTTGTGAGGTACTCGTTGCCCGCCGCCCAGAGCGCGCGCGTCTCGGCGGCCGCCTTGCGAAACTCCATCGCCTCGTAATACTCGTCGATGGCTTTCAGCCGCGTCGCCAGTTCATTTGCCATCCAGGCCTCGGCCTCGCCCGGCTCGCCTTGCAGAGGCACTGCTCCGTCAAACTTGGAGGCGCAGTATTTGGTGATCCGGTTCACGAAGTTGCCGAGCACGTTGGCAAGGTCTGAATTGACGGCCGCCTGGAAGCCTTCCCATGTGAACGCGGCGTCCGATCCTTCCGGCGCATTCGCAATCAGGTACCAGCGCCAATAATCCGCAGGCAGCAGGTCGAGCGCCTGATCCATGAACACGCCGCGCTTGTTGCTGGTCGAGAACTTTCCGCCATACCATGTGACCCAGTTGAAAGCCTTCAGCTTGTCTACCGTTGTCCAGGGTTCGCCAGAGCCGAGCAAGGTCACCGGAAAGCTGACCGTGTGAAACGCCACGTTGTCCTTGCCCATGAACTGGACATATTCGGTCTGGTCGGCGCCCTTGTCGCGCCGCCA
>JAIXRO010000056.1 GCA_027485145.1 Hyphomonadaceae bacterium
CCTTCCCCACTACCAGCCGGACCAGACCGCGCTGCTGTTTATCGATCCCTACAATGACTTTTTGTCCGAGGGCGGAAAACTCTGGCCGCAGGTCGCGGAGGTGGCCGCCGCGGTGGACCTGCACAACAACCTCCGCGCCGTCATCGTGGCGATCCGCGAAGCCGGTGTGGCCGTCTTCATCGTTCCGCATCATCATGCCGAACCGAATGACTTTGAAGGCTGGCAGAACCCGACGCCCTACCAGATGGCCGCGCACAAGGTGCAGGTCTTTGCCAAGGGAAGCTGGGGCGGGGAGTTTCGCGAAGAGTATGCGCCGCAACCCGGCGACACGGTCGCCAAGGAACACTGGACCTCCAACGGCTTCCACAACACAGACCTCGACCTGATGCTGCGCCAGCGCGGCGTGCGCAAGGTCATCCTGATTGGCCTGATCGCCAATACCTGTGTCGAGGCCACCGCCCGCAACGCGGTGGACCTTGGGTACCACGTCACACTGGTGCGCGATGCGACCGCCGCATTCAGCCCAGACGCCATGCGTGCGGCCCACGACATCAACGGGCCAGCCTTCGCCCACGCCATCCTTTCCACGACTGAACTCCTGAGCGCGCTGCGCAGAAAGTCCTGACCCATGAAAACGCTTGAACTCACCGCCATTACCGCTCCGAACCGCTTCATCGACGTGGACGGTCGCACCCTTGCCTATCGCTCGATCGGCGCAGGGCAGCCCATCCTTCTGGCCACCCGCTTCCGCGGCAACATGGATCTCTGGGACCCGGCCTTCCTGGACGGTCTTGTCTCGAAAGGCTTCCGCGTCATCACATTCGACTATTCCGGCCTCGGTCTTTCGACCGGAACGGCGACCTACAATCCGATGGAAATGGTCAAGGATTTGAACGACCTGATGGAGGCGCTGAACCTCGAGAACGTCGTCGTCTCCGGTTGGTCACTGGGCGGGATCGTCGCCCAGACCGCGCTGGCGCTGCATCCCGGCCGGATCAGCCACCTCGTCCTGATTGGCACCAACCCCACTGGCGAGATGGCTGTTCTAGCCGAACCGCTCTTCTTTGAAGTCGCCGCACGGGAAAACTACTCGCTCGAAGACTTTGTCACCCTCTTCTTCGAGCCGGACTCGGCCCCAAGCCGGGAGGCCGCGCGCCGGTCGATGGAGCGCATCTTTCAACGCACAGAAGGCCTGAGCGAACCTGTCCCGCTCGACTTCGCCCGCTCCCGCCTGTCGGGCGGCGTGAGCAAGGCGCCCTTCCCGATGGACTTCGTCCGCGAGACGCTGCGCACAACCACGGTTCCCATCCTTCATATCGGCGGCGACCATGACATCATCTTTCCAGTCGAAAACTGGACGGTGGCCAACCGCGAATTCCCGACCGTGACGCTGGTCACCTTCCCGAGCGCCGGCCACGGCCCCCAACATCAGTACCCGGAGATGAGCGCCGACATCATCGCCAGCTTCATCCGCAACACCCAACCCTGAACCCATCTCTCACAAGGAACCAAACACATGTCCAAGACCATCGTACTCATCCACGGCGCCTGGCTGAACTCCCGCTCGTGGGAACACTGGAAGACCCGTTACGAATCCCAAGGCTATTCGGCGATCGCGCCCGACTGGCCCGGCGATGAAGGCGATCCGGCCGACCTGCGTGCCCACCCGCGCAAGGCGCTCACAAAGTTCGGGCCGAAGGAAATTGTGGACCACTACGAGAAGATCATTCGCGCCCTGCCGGAACGGCCCATCCTGATCGGACATTCGGCGGGTGGGGTCTGGGTGCAATACCTGCTCGACAAGGGACTCGGCGTTGCCGGCGTCGCGATTGACCCCGCGCCCACACCGGGTGTCGGACTTGGGCCGCAAGCAGTTGTCTCCGCTTTCCCGGTGCTCGGCGATCCGTTCAGCGGCGGCAAGATGAAATCCATGACGCGGAAGTTCTTCCGCACACGGTTTGCCAATGGCCTGCCGGCCGAGTTCGCCGATGAGCACTATGACCGCTATATCGTCCCGACCGCGGGCAAGGTTTACTGGGACGGTGTCATTGGTGGCGGCGCTGGCAAGATCACCTGGAACAGCAAGGTGCGCCCGCCCCTTCTGCTGATTGCCGGCGGCAAGGACCTGATCGCTGACGCCAGCATGACGAAGGCCATCTACGATCACCAGAAGAAGGCCGCCTCCGAAACTGCGTTCAAGCTGTTCGAAGATCGCTCTCACTGGACCTGCGCCGAACCCGGTTGGGAAACGGTGGCCGACTTCGCCCTCAGCTGGGCCGTCAAACACACGGCGCCTGCCGCCGTCACCGCCTGATCCCATCCATCCTGTCAAACCAAAGGGAGTTCCAGATGCCTTACATCACCGCCAAGGACGGCGCACAAATCTACTACAAGGACTGGGGTAAAGGCCCGGTCATTACCTTCTCGCACGGCTGGCCTCTGTCGGCGGATGACTGGGATCGCCAGATGCTGTTCTTCGGCGAGCAAGGCTTCCGCGTCATCGCCCATGACCGGCGCAGCCATGGTCGCTCCAGTCAGACCTGGGGTGGGAACCACATGGATCAGTATGCGGATGATCTCGCCCTCCTGATAGAAACGCTGGACGTGAAGGATATTGTCATGGTCGGCCATTCGACCGGCGGCGGCGAGGTCGCGCACTATTTGGGCCGTCATGGCACGAAACGGGCCCGAAAAGCCGTACTGCTCGGCGCAGTTCCACCCTTGATGCTAATGACCGGCGCCAATCCGGGCGGTCTGCCGCTGGAAGTGTTCGACGGAATCCGTAAAGGCACACGCGATGACCGCGCGCAATTCTACTACGACCTGACGATCCCCTTCTACGGCTACAACCGTGAGGGCGCCGTGATCTCCGAAGGCGTGCGCGAAGCCTTCCGCCTCCAGGGCCTGATGGGCGGTATCAAGGGGCAGTATGACTGCATCCACGAATTCTCTGCCGTCGATTACACCGAAGATCTGAAGAAGATCGACATCCCGGTCTGGGTCGCGCACGGCGATGATGACCAGATCGTGCCCGTCGGCGCGTCAGCAATGCTGAGCGCGAAGATCCTCAAGAACGCCTCGTTGACGATCTACCCCGGCGCGCCCCACGGCCTCGCTGCAACGATGGCAGACCAGTTCAACGCGGACCTCCTGGCGTTCATCAGGTCCTGAGATCAGAGGACCCTCTTCCGGCTGAGAGTCCGGAAGAAGGTGTACGCGAATGAGGCCGCCTTCATATGAGCTTGCATGTGCATCACCTGAACTGCGGGTCTCACTGTCCGCTCGGCGGCGCCCTGTTCGATGGGACGAGCCGCGGCTTTCTGGCGAGAATTCCGACCCGCTGTCTTCTGGTGGAGACAGAATCCGGTCTTGTCCTGGTGGATACAGGGTACGGATTGAAAGACGTCCGCTCACCACGAGGGCGCCTGCCCGGACTTTGGCGCTCCTTGCTCAACATCCAGCTCAACGAGGAAGACACAGCAGCGCGCCAGATCGAGAGAGCCGGTTTCACGACGTCAGATGTGCGCCATATCGTGATGACGCATCTGGATTTTGACCATGCTGGCGGCATCGAGGATTTCCCGAACGCACGCGTGCACTTGCTCGCGGCGGAACTGGAGGCCGCTCGTGCACCCAAAAAGTCCTTCGTCGCCCAGCAACGCTACAGGATGCGCCAGTGGAGTTCCGATGTTTCGTGGCAGACGTATGCGCCCGAGGGCGAACGGTGGTTCGGATTTGACGCCGTGCGCCAGATTAAAGGCCTTCCGCCGGAGATACTCCTCGTGCCTCTGCGCGGGCACACGCTCGGGCATACAGGCGTGGCGATTGAATCCGCTGTTGGATGGCTGTTGCATGCCGGCGACGCGGTCTTGCACCGCTCCGAGGTTGTGTCGACAGATCCCCACGCGATGCCACCGGGCTTGGCGGTATACCAGCGCATCATGGACGCCGATCACGGCGCGCGGCGGGAAAACCTGCAACGCTTGCGCCAACTCGCATCAGACGAAACGGGCGTTATCGACATAGTGTGCTCTCACGACATGACCGAAACCTGCACCCGACATCAGTGACGGTGCCGCTGTTTTCGCTCGGCCCAAGACAAAGACTGCTGACCTGATCCAGGATTTGAGGGTCATTGGTCGCTTAAAGGGGGCGACGTCTGCTATGATGTGTGAGGCCGCGCCGCTGAGGCAGGGCCCCTTCAAGCAGAGTCTGGCGGCACCTACTCCTGCTTCAATTCCCATGGTGCCTGCTTACCAAATTTCTCGATCATGAAGTCTACGAACGCTCGTACCTTTGGGGCGAGGTGTCGGCTTGACGGGTAAACTACATGAAGACCATATTCTGGAGCGATGTGATCCTTCATGATTTGAGCCAATGCGCCGGAACGCAGCGACGGACTGACGAGAAAGGGTTGTTCCAGAGCTATTCCCACACCCGCTAGCAGCGGCGGCAGCTTTGCCAGGCTGGAATTTATGCTCAATACTGGATTTGTGGGTAGGCTGACGATCTGGTCATCTACCGAAAACGTCCACTCTCCCTGACGCTCTGCAAAACTGTAGTCAAGCAGCCGATGATTGCGAAGTTCTTCGATCGAACGCGGCTCTCCGTAGCGTTGAAGATATGCTGGCGCCGCGACCAACACGGGCCGCATAGAACAGATACGGCGCGCGATCAGCGAGGAGTCTTCGAGTTTCCGCCGCACTCTTATTCCAACATCAAATCCTTCGTCCACCAGATCCACAATTCGGTCGTTAAGAACTACATCGAGCGTGACCGAGGGATGGTCTTCCAAGAATGCCGGTATCAGTGGAGCGATCTGCAGGATGCCGAATGACATTGGAGCATTGACGCGCAGCCTGCCTGAAGGATGTCCCCGCAACGAGCCGAGAGCTAGTTCCGCTTCTTCCAGATCATCCAGTATTCGGGCACATCGCTCATAGTAGGCACGCCCAGCCTCTGTCGGACTGATCCGACGGGTGGTCCGCGCCAGCAGCGCAACGCCAAGCAGGTTTTCAAGTTCCTGGACATGCTTTGAAACACCGGCGTTCGAAAGAGAGAGGCTTCGCGCTGCTGCTGAGAAACCGCCCAGTTCGACGACCCGCCTGAACGTGCGCATTGCTGCGAGTTTGTCCATCGTAAACTCCCCTCCAAGACCAGCGAGCCGCCGTTTGTCCCTCTCCAGATTATCCTGCGCTCCCGCCGTTTTCCTGCTCGGAACTTTCACCAGAACAGGCTGAAAACGTATTGAAGCAACGCCCTACAAACATTGTTTCACCACCCGTGAAAAGAGCTTTCACCTCGCCGGAGTAGCTAGCGCTCGGGCATTCACGCACACTGGCGAGCATAACCAATCGAGGATGAAAGCTGATGCACAGGTGGTATTCTACAATTCTGGTACTGGGCTTGCTTGCGGGTCAGAACCCGGCGCTCGCTGAACAGCAGGAACAAAAAATGGAGACCGTCGCAAACTTCCGCGTCGCGAGGCCAACGAACGATCTGGCGCAGTTGCGTGGTTTCTACGTGGGCGGTCTCGGGCTGGACGTCATTGCCGAATTTAAAGGTCATGACGGGTTCGACGGCCTTATCCTTGGATTGCCTGACGGAAAAACCCAGCTCGAATTTACTGTTGCTCACGGTCACGTCGCACCGCGATCGCCAACACTTGATCATCTGATCGTGTTCTATTTGGACGATCCTGGTGAGTACGAGGCGGCCCTCAGTCGAATGCAAGACCAAGGGTATGAACCCGTGCCCTCCTTCAATCCCTATTGGAACATCCACGGCGAAACGTTCGAGGACCCTGAAGGCTACCGGGTCGTCTTAGTTCGCGGAGCCTTCCCCCTCAAATGAAAAATGTAGCAAGCACACTGACGATAAGCGCTCAGATTATCAGGAAGGGTGAATCTCTCGGACGCTTGCGTGCGTCTGTCTGCCTGCTCGGGATAACTGCTATTCTGGGCGGATGCCAGACGCTTCACGCGCCAAATAGAATGGACGCCTGCGAACAAGCGATCAACCAGATCGATTCCGCCGCTGAAAAGTCGTTGGATCAGGGCGGCGCGGGCATGGTGGTTCTGGTGGGGAAAAACGGAAGGCCAGTCATCTCGAGAGCCTATGGGTTCTCAAATCTGGAGCACGGCGTGCCGACGACGCCCGAAACAGTTTTTCGAATTGCGTCAGTGTCAAAGCAATTCACTGCGGCTGCAATCCTCTTGCTGATGGAAGACGGGCGACTGGATCTCGATGACCCTCTATCGCTTTACGTTCCCGAACTGCCCCAAGCGAACGAGATCACGCTCTACCATCTGCTTGTCCAGACATCAGGCTTGCCTGACTATGCCGACGACGCGGCAGGCAACGCCGCGATGAGTGCTGATCGCTCCAGCGACGAGATGATCCAGTGGATTGCGTCCCTGGAACCCAGGCAGCTCTTCAAATCCGGTGAGCGCTGGTCCTATAGCAATTCCAACTATGCACTATTGGGCGCGGTGATCGAACGGGTGAGCGGAAAGCCAATACAAATCTTCTTCGAAGAGCGGCTTTTTACTCCCGCCGGCATGGAGCATACTCGTTTTGACGAGCCGTCGGAAATCGTCCCAAACCGCGCCGCCGGATACCGGCGATCCGCCGGAACATCCTCTGGATTTGCCAATGCCGATTTGCTGAGCTGGACAATACCCGGCGCCGCCGGAGGACTGCGCAGCACCGCCGGCGATCTCCTGATATGGAACAAAGCCCTTTTCAGTGGGCAGCTGATTTCTCAGGCTAGCCTTGCGATCATGATCGCACCGGGCAAGCTCGGCGATGGCCGGACGACCAAACATGGAATGCCCGAAGCGTGGCAAGAAGGACTGAACGCCGACTATGGCATGGGCGTCTTTATCAGCAACTCAGCAGGCGGCCTCCGCATCTGGCATAGCGGCGACATGCCGGGATTTTCTTCCTGGTTGGCGCATTATCCCGAACAGGACGCAGTTATTGCCCTGCTCCGGAACAGCGAGTCTGCCGACATGGATAGTGGCGCGATCGAAAATGCTGCGTTCACATTCATTTCCAGTGGTTGTCCGGCACGATTTTGAACAAGTCGTTACCCGAAGCCAACGCGTTCCGAAGCTCACTTGGCTACGAGGCGACATCTCGTGTCTCATCCATGCATCGGAAACTGATATCTTTCGGCCGCCCTAGCCCGCTGCGGAGCGACAACTCTTTCCTGAGACTTCTTCCTTAGGCTGAATTTACGGTTCTGGTGCAGGAGCAGTTGTGGACCGCTGACGTGTTTAGGACATGAGATCGGGCTACAGCGCGCAGTGAATACTCAGCCTTGATCGAGAGAGCTTATCGCGATGCAGATCTTTGTCCCATCCACACCGAGACCAGCACGATCGCAACGCCCGCAATCTGACCGAAGCTGAGTGTCTGACCAAGGACAATCCACCCCAGAATGACCGCCGACACCGGACTCAGAAATCCGAGGGTGGAAACTGCCTCAGGCGACAATCGGTCGAGACCGCGAAACCAGAAGAAATAGGTCAAAGCTGCTCCAATCAGACTCAGGTATCCAACACCCGCCACGTTGCTGGCGGAGAATGCTGGGACTGCGGGCTCCAACAACAGGACCATGGGCACGAGTAAGATGCCGCCCACCGTCAGTTGCCAGGCTGTGAAAGACAGCAGCGACACCGGCAGCCGCCAAAGACGACTAAGCACCGTGCCTAACGCCATGGAGACGGCCGCACCAAGTCCGGCTACAACACCAATAGGGTCGAGCACTGCAGCAGGTGTCAGCAAGAGCAGTGCGACTCCAGCGAGCCCGAGCAGCGCTGCAAAAACTGCGGCAGCTCGGACCGGGGTTCCCAGAACCACCCTGGACAGCATGACGACCATCAGTGCCTGGACGGCACCCAACGTCGCTGCAACGCCCCCAGGCAACAGGTAGGCGGATATGAATAACAGCGACCAGAAGACTGAGAAGTTCAGGGCTCCCAGGACCAGGATCCGGCCCATCCACGCTGGCTGCGGCATCTGACGCACAATCAAGAGCAGTACCAGTCCTGCCGGCAGGGCGCGCAACATTGCGATCGTGAACGGCACACCGGGCGGGAGGAACTCGGTGGTGACAATGTAAGTGCTGCCCCAGATGATTGGGGCAAGCGCCGTGACGGCTACGTCTTTTTTGGAGTACATGTGTTTTGCCGAAGTGCCGGGCAGATAGCTGGCGGCGCGCAAGACGGGGAACCGCGCGCCGCCACCCGCCTTAGCGGCTCGCCTTCAAGGGAAAAGCGATCGGACGCATTGGAGCTGCATCCGCGCCGCGCAGCTTCAGAGATCCACCGACGAACGCAAACTCATGCACCCCGTCGCGGGCAAGGTCTTCCAGATAGACGAGTTCCAGAATCGGCACGCCCATCTGGGCGAGAAGGTAGGTGTGGAGTGGCACATAGTTGCCTTCAACTTCCGAAGGAAACGCCTCGAAGCTCAGATTGTCGGCTCCAAGGATCATCGCGCCGCCGTCTTCGACCAGGTACTTCGCAGCATCCATCCCGAGGCCAGGAGGGTTGGACATGTAGCGCTGCGAATCTTCGTACACGCGCATCCTTCCTGTGCGGATGAGGACCACGTCGCCTTTCTGCAACTTTGTCTTCTGCTTTCGCAGCGCCGTTTCGATATCCTCGCGTGTGATCCGGTACCCGTCGTCCAACATTGCAACGCCCTTGGACGCGGCAACATCGATCAGGACGCCGCGAGCAACAATCGGAGGAATGGTTTCGGCGCCTGTCTTCTTCCAACCTCGATCTCCGAGATGCTCGTCAGCGGAGAAGCCATTGTAGATTTTGCCGCCAATCCCAAAATGATTGAAGGCGTCGATATGAGTGCCGGAATGGGTGTACATCGAGATCGCAGAACCCGTGTATCCCACATGCGCATTCATCTGCTCTCCGACACCCATCGGATCGTCGATGACAGTCCCGCGGGGTGTGTGAGTCATCCAGATCTGGTAGTCCGGGTCTCCTGCCGCCTGCCAGCTCGGCATCCCGACAAAGTATTCGACGGAAAGGTCGTAGACTGTCTCGGCAGACGCTTTTGACATGATTTGCGAGCGCGACTTGGCAGTAATCATGTTGAGGCGGCCGAGCTCGTCGTCCGGCCCCCAGGGGCTTTGGCCTACTATGCTCTGCGCGGTCACTGACCCCGCCAGGGCCGCCCCCAGCAGGATCGTTGCCACCAACATTCTTGAACTTGCGGTTCTCATGAAAATCTCCTGTTCACGGACTATCGTGATGCAGGAAGTGCCGGCCACAGGCCCGTTTGATAATCGCCCGTCTGGTAACAAGTTTATTCACAAGCAGCAGACAATCGACGGGGATAGAGATCATTTGAGCAGCAAGGCGCAACTCTAAAGCATTGCACGATGATGACTGTTATATCGGCCGACTTTACCGGACTTATTCTAAAGTATTCCAAGTCTTTTCAAGTTTTCCGACACTTTGGACAAATGGGCACGCCCTTGCGACGCGCGTATTGATTGTGGCTTGCAGGTGGGCAAAGAAGCGCGCGGCTGCCGCATGAAACGCGCCTCAATCGCATCGATCGCTCTGACTTCAGCGCTGATGAGATCTGCCGCGTCGTGTTCAACGCTGAATGAGTTAGACGGTGCTACACAACGAGAAGTTCGCGCCATTCGCGAAGGGCGGCGTCACGTCGCGATTTGAAACCGGCCCTCCTGTCGATGTTTCTCTGGTGATTTAAGTGGTTGTGTACAGACGAATGAACTGAAGCGAATTTCTGAAGACTTCGCATTCGCCTGAAGCGCGACATCGCTCGCTCTCGTCGGCGGAAAGGCTGGTGAGAATTCTCGGCGCGGTTGTTTGAGTGCCGGCCCGTCTCTTGGCGTTCCTCGTTCCCGATCACCTTCATCGCTGCGCAATCGGAGGGGCGCTTGTCAGTCACCACAGCTTCGGGATTTCCGTAGCGTTTCATGGCTTTTCTGAGGAATTTCAGCGCCGCTGCCTTGTCGTGGTTCTTCGCGACCTACGCTTCCAGAACCTCCGCTTCGTGGGCTACAGCGCGACAGCGGAAATCGGACATACATCAGCATGCCAAGCTGGATGATCTCGGGCGAGGTCTTGAAGTACCCGAAGGGGTTCTTGTTCATTTTCCAAGGCTAACCGCCGTGCCCGGCTGTCTCAAGAGACGGCTCCGCCCACATCACCGACGGTTGAACTGGGCTGCAAAGATCAGTGGGCCGCCGCAACGCGCGGCAATAGCGACGCTCTTTGGCGCCATCCAATCCATGCTCTAGAGCGGGGGACTCCGTGGCTGTGCTCTCAGTCCAATGCGAACCCCTCTCCGCTATTCGCGGGTCAGCAGGTTTTAGACAACGAGTTCGTGGCCCGTTTCTATGCCGCGCTCGTGCAAAAGGTCTTGTGTGTTTCGCATTGAAAGCGGACAGCCGAGAGCGCAGCGCCCGGGATAATCTCCTGTCATGATCGACGCCGCGCGGCTCCGGATCACGGTTCACGACCTCAACCAGGATCCGGCTGGCGTCAGGTTCGGTCGACCGGCCGGGTGCCGCTGGCCGGAGCTGCATGCATCCGGGTTCCGACGACCCTGCGAAGGGCGCACGGCCGGCCCGCCATTTCCCGCAGTCCTGCCTTGAAACCGCCACAGGATTTTCCGACGGACGCGCGAAGACTGCGATGGGGCAACGGACAGCTTAAATTGCAACCATTGGGGCCTTCGGACATTGAAATCTGTGCCCGTCTTGTTGCACTGCAACATCCCTTAACCAAACTCATGTTCAACGGCCCGGCCTGAGGAGCGTTTAATTGCGGAAGCTGCGTACCGCTGTCTGGAACCTGCAAAGGGCTGCCCTCGGCGGCCTTTTTCTGGTGTGCGCCTGTTCGGCGCCCTCGGGGTCCGGCACCGCAGGTGAGCAGGCGACCGAAGGCGGCGCCGCGATGGCCGGCGCCGAGTCGGCCGCGCCGGACGCCGCAGCGAGCGGCACGCCGGCCGCCGCCAGTGGGTTCGGCATCGACGATGTCCGCGCCCGCGCCCGCGATCTCGCCCTTCAGCCCTACGTGCCGCCCGAAGGCCTGCCCAAGGGCATGCCCGATCTCGACTATGACCAGTATCGCCGCATCCAGAACCGCTCCGAGGTCGCGATCTGGCCCCAGCCGACCACCGAGCCTGGCGCCGGACAGACCCTAGACAGCGCCAGCGGCTTCCGCGTGCTGCCGGACCCGCGCGGCTACCTGTTCCATCAGGCCATCCGCCTCAACCTGGTCGAGGACGGCAAGGTCATCGCCCGGACGGCCTCGGCGCGCGACTTCGACTTCCAGGATCTCCCCATGCCGGACCAGATCAAGGGCGTTGTCGGCTTTGCCGGTTTCCGCATCCTGAGCGTCCTCAACCAGCCCGGCAAGTTCGACGAACTCGTCAGTTTCAAGGGTGCCAGCTTTTTCCGCGCGCTGGGGGCGGGCACCGTCTACGGCGCCTCGGCCCGCGGCCTGTCGATCGGTACGGCCTCGCCGGACGGCGAGCAGTTCCCGCATTTCGCAGAATTCTGGCTGGTGCGCCCCGCGCCGGATGCGCCGAGCCTGACGGTCTATGCCCTGATGGACGGCGAAAGCATCACCGGCGCGTTCGAGTTCACCATCACGCCCGGCGCCGAGACGCGCACCGATGTCTCCGCCCAGTTTTTCCCGCGCCGCGAGCTGACCTCCGTCGGCATCGCGCCGCTGACCTCGATGTACTTCTTCTCGCCGCATGACCTGCGCAAGTACCCGGACGATTTCCGACCGGCCGTCCATGATTCCGAGGGCCTGCGCATCCAGATGCACAATGGCGAATGGGTCTGGCGCCCGCTGATCAATCCCCAGTCGCTGCAGATTTCCGTGCTGGCCACCGCCGTGCCGAAGGGGTTCGGTCTCGTCCAGCGCCGCCGCGGCCTCGAAGCGTTCGCCGATGTCGAAGCGGACTACCACCGCCGTCCGAACGTCTGGATCGAGCCTGTCTCGGGCTGGGGCGAGGGCCACCTCTCGCTCGTCGAGATCCCGACCGCCAACGAATACAACGACAACATCGTCGCCTTTTGGAAGCCGACCGCCCCCTGGCAGCCCGGCGAGGCCTACACCCTGTCCTACACGATGCAGTGGAGCCTGACCGCACCGCCCTCGCCGGAGGTGTTCCCGGTGGCCGGTACGCGCTCCGGCAAGACGCCCGACCGCCGCCGGCAGCTGTTCGTCATCGATTATGACACGGCCGGCGAGACATTGCCCGACAACATTGAAGCCAGCATCTCGACCTCGTCGGGCGCGATCTTCAATCCGAACATCAAGCGACATGCCGAGACCGGGAAAACCCGGCTCACATTCGAGCTCGGCGCCGAGGGTGCCGATGTGGCCGAACTCAGGGCCCTGCTCACCTCGGGAGGAAAGCCGATCTCAGAAACCTGGCTCTACCGCTGGAGACCCGAATGAACGACCTGCGTGCCCGCCCGATCGAGTTCCCGGTTTCGATGCCGGACCAAGCCTTCGGCGCCCCCGCCACCAGCCGGAGCCGGTTTGCGCCGAAATCCCTGATGTGGCGCAAGGTGTTCCTCTTCGTGTCCACGGTCCTGCTGACCGGCTGGGCGACGCACGAGATGTTCCAGGTCCTGTCGGTGTCCGGCCTGACCGTGTTCGAATGGGCCCTGCTCGCTGTTTTCGCCCTCAACATCAGCTGGGTCTGCTTTGCCTTCATCAATGCGCTGGCCGGTCTCGGCGCCAAGCTGGCCGCCAGCCGCCGCCCGCCCGCAGACATCAGTGTGCGGAGGATCTCGGGCGCGAAAACCGTCATCGCCTTCCCGGTCTATAACGAGGACGTGGAGCAGATCTTCGCCACCGTGCTCGCCACGGCGCAGAGCCTGTCGGGCGCGCCGGGCCATTTCGAATGCTTTATCCTCAGCGATACCAACACGCCCGAAATCGCGCTCCAGGAAGAGGCCGCCTTCGAGCGCGTGCAGGACCTGCAACCGGCCGACGTGCGGATCCATTACCGCCGCCGCACCATCAACACCCACCGCAAGTCCGGCAACATCCGCGACTTCGTCACCCGCTGGGGCGGGCGTTACGACTACATGATCGTCTATGACGCCGACAGCTACATGGAGCGCGACACGATCCTGCGCCTTGTCGATGCGATGCAGGCGGCGCCCCATACCGGCCTGATCCAGACCATCCCGCAGCTCGTCGGCGTCGACACGCTGTTCGGCCGCTGCCAGCAGTTTGCCGCCGCGCTCTACGGCCCCGTCCTCGGGCACGGCATCGCCTGGTGGGCGCAGAAAGAAGGCAATTTCTGGGGCCACAACGCCATCCTCCGCATCCGCGCCCTGGCCGAGGCCGCCGGCCTGCCGGAAATCCACGGCCGTGCCCCGTTCGGCGGCACGATCATGAGCCATGACTTTGTCGAGGCCGCCTTCCTTCGCCGCGCCGGCTGGGGTGTCGAGGTCCGGGCGGACATCACCGGATCGTACGAGCAGGGCCCGCCCACCATCATCGACATGGTCACCCGCGACCGGCGCTGGTGCCAGGGCAACATGCAGCATATGGCTGTGCTCCTGCAGGCCCGCGGCCTCACCTGGACGAGCCGGTTCCACCTGATCACCGGTATCTTCTCCTACCTCTCCTCGCCGCTCTGGCTCCTGTTCATCTGTATCGGGATGGTCCTCTCCCTGCAGAACAGCTTCCTCGTGCCGGACTATTTCGGCGATGGCGCCGCCCTGTTCCCGACCTGGCCCGTGATCGACTCCGAGCGTGCGCTGAAACTGTTCATCGCCACCATGACCATCCTGTTCACGCCAAAGATCTGCGGCCTCCTCTATGGCCTTTTGGACACCGACTGGCGCCGCGATGTCGGCGTCCTTCGCACCATCTCCGGCACGCTCTGCGAGACGCTGCTATCGATCCTGATCGCCCCAGTGCTGATGGTCACGCAAACCAGCGCGGTGATCAGCGTGCTGTCCGGCCGTGATTCCGGCTGGGGCCCCCAGAAGCGCGAGGATGGCGGCTATTCCTTCGCCGCCACCGTGCGCCACCACCTGCCGGCCACCGTGCTGGGCGTCGTGCTGACGGTCTCCGCTATCGCCATCTCGCCGGTCTATGCCGCTTGGCTCGCCCCGGCCACGATCGGCCTGCTGCTCAGCGCGCCCGTGTCCTACTTCACCGCCCAGCGCGCCGCCGGTCTCCGCTTCCGCCGTCTCGGCCTCCTGGCCTCGCCGCATGAAACGAACCCGCCGGCCTCGCGTACGGCGTCCGTCCGGGCCCGGAAGGATTTTTCCGGCCTGATGCCACTCGGCCTCAAGGCGCTTCTCCTCGACCTGCGCGCCCAGACCCGCCGCGCCCCGCTGGTCGATCCGTACTGGCCGCTTGCGCATGGCGAGGTGCATGTCCCGCTCGCGACCGCGCGGGCAAAAGCCGACAAGGCCGCCACCGCGCAGGACTATGCCGGGATGCTGACGCGCGCCGAGCAGATGGCCCTCATCAATTCGGCCCGGGACCTGCGGATGGCCAACTTCCGCTTCGCCGCTACCCGCGCGCCGGATCATCGCGGCTGGTCCTACGCCGCCACCGCCCGCCCCGCCGCCCGCCCGGTCCAATCGCCCCGGAAGGCCAACGCCGACTGGTCCTGACCCCTGCCGGCGCCAGAACGCAAATCGCCCCGGTTCGTGGGGGCCTTTGGGAAGAAAACCGAAGCGCCGTCATATGAGGGATTACGTGGCAGTGGTGTCAGTCTAATGCGAACCCGTCTCTGCTATTCGCGGGTCAGCAGGTGCTACACAACGAGAAGTTCGCGCCATTCGCGAAGGGCGGCGTCACGTAGTGATTTGAAGCCGGCCCTCCTCTCGATATTTCTCTGATGATTGAAATGGTTGTGTACAGACAAATGCATTGAAGCGAATTTCTGAAGACTTCGCATTCGCCTGAAGCGCGACATCGCTCGCTCTCGTCGGCGGAAAGGCTGGTGATAATTTTCCGCGCGCTTGTTTGAATGGCGGCCTGTTTCCTCGCGCCGCTCGTTTCCAATCACCTTCATCGCTGCGCAATAGGAGGGGCACTTGTCAGTCACCACAACTTCGGGATTTCCGTAGCTTTTCATGGCTTTTCTGAGGAATTTCACCGCCGCTGCCTTGTCGTGGTTCTTCGTGACCCACGCTTCCAGAACCTCCCCTTCGTGGGCTACAGCGCGACAGCGGTAGTGCGTTTTCCCGCGAATCTTCACGAAGACTTCGTCCAGGTGCCAGCGCCATTGCTTGAACCGCCGCATCGCCTCGGACCTCCGATTCCGGATCTTATTGGCGAAGTACGTCCCGAAGCGATCAACCCACAGACGGACGCTTTCGTGGCAAGCGTCAATGCCTCGCTCGTGTAGGAGATCTTGGACATTTCGTAGCCACAGCGGAAATCGGACATACATCAGCATGCCAAGCTGGATGATCTCGGGCGAGGCCTTGAAGTAGCGGAAGGGGTTCTGGCTCATTTTCCAAGGCTAACCGCCCTGCCCGGCTGTCTCAAGATCCGTTTCGGCTGACATCACCTGGGCCAAGGTCACGCCGGAATTGGTGCTGGATTTTTGATTCGGTTTTCGGCATCTTCGCCTCAGCGAATTCTTACATCGGTGCGTATCAAAACGAGGGACGGCAAGTGGAACGCAGCACCTTGGAAAAAGGCTGCAGGCGGCCGTGGGATCCACAGGAAAAACTCATCGCCGGATTGAGTAGTATAGATTGGTGCGCCCCGTGTCTCTGAGACAAACTATATTGGTGGGGCAAGCTGCAGCCACACCGGTAAACTTTCCCAGCTTCCTCTTCCATAAAGTATCCAAGTCTCCGCGCGATGACGAGATTGTCTTGGCCGGAACAGGCCTCACACGGGAAATGTTCGAAGTTCCGGGCCTCCGCATCGAACTTCCCATTATGCGCAAGTTCGTATCAAACGTGATCAAGCTTACGAAAGACCCCCACATATGGCTAAGGCTCGCACCAGAGTACAAAACTGAGTATATTGGTCTGCCCGCTCACGCTGCCATGAACGCCCCGCGGCTGATCGATGGCTTGGATACGTTCAATCGCTTTGCTCCGCTCGCATTCCCTTTGATAGGATATTCTTTTGATCGTTCTCAGGCAGTTCACGGATCATCCGACTGCGAGATTGTTTATCGACACAAGTTTCCGGAGGACCTGACCTATTGCCTGCTTGGCACGTCGCTCATTGCTGCGCTGAACGTGCTTGATGACATGCTCGGAATCTCTGGCGTTGCCACTCGGGTCGAGTTCAGTGTGGCGAAGCCGGACGGCTGGGAATCCCTAGAACCAGAAATCAGCGCCACCCCCTTTCATTTCAACGCCGCTGTGACGAAGATCGTCTTTCCTAGTGAGTTGTTGCAAACGCCGCTCCCGGGAGCAGACCCGCTAAACCACCAGAGATACGTTGCGATGTGTGAAACGCTCGCCTCGGAGCCCGCACCCTCGGATTCTCCAGTCAATCAAGTGATTGGCTATCTCGAAACAATGACCGATTGCACAGTACAACTTTCAGATGCCGCGTCGGCTCTGGGCTACTCAGAACGCACACTTCGGCGACATCTGGAAAAGGCCAACAGTTCGTTTCGGACCCTGAAGGAACACGTTCGCCAGAGCCGCGCGGAAAAACTGCTCCTGAACACGTCGCTTTCGATGCAGAGCATTGCAGACGAGCTGGGCTTTGACACGCCTTCGAATTTTGCACGAAGCTTCAAGCGGTGGACCGGATTGTCGCCGCGATTGTATCGAGAACGTCAATTTCCGCCGCAGGATACTGGCCAGAACTGAATAGTCTTTGGCCGCGTGCGAGCTATTCGACCGCGGCGACGTCTTTTAGGCTCCCTTCGAAGTCATTTAAAGATGCTGTTAGGAGCCCATTATGATCCTGTCAGTAAGGCGCACCGTCTGCGCGTTTGCCGCGTCGATCTCTATCCTAGCACCTGCATTTGCAGAGACTATACCGTCGAGTGTCGCGCCCGTTGAGCAAGCGCCTCCGAACATCCTGCTGATCCTTTTCGATGATGTCGGCTTCATGGGAATCGAGCCGTATGGCAGCGATGCGCGCACGCCGCGGATCGCAGAACTTGCTCGCAGGGGCGTCACGCTTTCGCGCTACTATTCTTCACCGTTTTGCGCCCCCACCCGCGCCATGCTGATGACTGGTATGGACAGCCATCAGGTTGGAATGGGCACATTGGTTGAAACTGTAACGGATGAGATGCGCGCGTATCCCGGATACTCCATGAAATGGAGCGCTGAACAAAAGACCATCGGCACCCTTTTGTCCCAGGCCGGCTACCAGACGTACGTGACCGGCAAGTGGGGGATCGGCGAGATCGGCGCAAACCTGCCGCACAAGTACGGGTTTGACCGCTCATATGTTCTCGATGCGACCGGCGGCAGCAATTACGACGCAAAGCCCTATCTGCCCGGATCGCACGCGGTGGACTGGTTCGAAGATGGCAAACCGATTACGTTGCCCGAGGATTTCTATTCTTCGAGGTCCCTCGTCGACAAGATGATCGAATATGTCGATGGCGGCGATCCCGAACAGCCGTTCTTTGCGTATTTGTCTCTCCAGGCTGCCCATATGCCGATCCAGGCACCGGTCGAATTCGTGGACCGCTACAAAGGAAAATTTGACAAAGGTTGGGACGTGATGCGCGAGGAACAGCTCAAGCGCGCGATCGATCTGGGACTCGTTCCGCCGACAACAAAACTTCCCCGCCCACCCAAAACGCATCGTGCCTGGAACGATCTTTCAGCGGAGGAGCAACGTATCTCGGCCCGTGAGATGGAAGTAAACGCCGGAATGATGGAAGCAGCCGATCATCACATCGGCCGCTTGCTGGATCATTTGAAAGCCAAGGGACAACTCGACAACACGATTGTCATTGTGGCTTCTGACAATGGCGCCGAGTCTGGGCAAACATCGATTCCAGGGCCGGCCAATCTGGTGCTCGACGCGGTCAAGATGCTCGAGGGCTTCGATACATCGTACGAGAATCTCGGCCAGCGGAAGAGCCTGACGGCCGTTGGTCCTGAGTGGGCCGCCGTCCTTTCGGCTCCTTTCGATCTCTATAAATTCTATGGCAGCGAAGGCGGCCTTCGAGTTCCGATGGTTATCGCGGGCCCCGGGATCGAGCCGGCCGGCATCGAACCGGCTCCCGTACATGTGGCAGATCTTGTGCCGACCATGCTCGACGCGGCGGGAGTCGCGTACGAGCCCAGCAGCTTCTACGGGCGCAGCGCCATGCCTATGCTGTCGGGCCAATCTGAGACGACGTACGCAGATGACGAGAGCTTTGCGATCGAGGTCAGCGGCAATGCGGCTCTCTATCGTGGAAGCTGGAAGATCACACGAAATACGCCGCCCCTCGGGGATGCACAGTGGCGGCTTTATGATTTGTCTGTCGATCCAGGCGAGACGACGGATCTGTCTTCAGCGCGCCCCGAACTGTTCCAGGAAATGCTGCAGGAATATGCGGCCTATGCTGATAACGTCGGCGTATTCGATGTCGGACCAGATGAATACGCCATTACTGTTTTGTCCAACAAGTTGACCACTAAAGTCGCGCACAAGTACTGGCCGCATGCTCTCGGTCTTGTGCTTGCCCTGCTCGCTGCCACGTTCGTGGCCGTCCGGCTATTGCTGGGCTTGTTCCGGCGCCGCGCTGTTTAGGACTCGATTTGAGTCAGCGCTCTTGAACTTAACTCTCGAACTTGGGTCGTCCCGTGACCGTGCTGTTTTCCGTTCTGATCCCGCTCATCGTGCTTGTCGTACTCGGATTGTACTTTCTACGTCCGATCTTGGCACTGCTTGGGCTGCACAGGCACTATACGATCCCTGATTTCGATCTTTCCGGGCGACGGGCATTGATCGTATGCACGAACCATAACCGGCTTGATCCGCGCAACCAGGACACTGGTGCTTTCGGATCAGAATTCACTGTGCCCTACTATGCCTTCATCAATGCAGGCCTTGAGGTCGAGATGGCCTCACCGAAGGGTGGGGAGATACCGATCCAACCGCCTTCCTGGTCCTGGCCGCTCGCTTGCGAAGATGATCGCCGGTTCATGGCTGACACCTCGGCTATGCTGAAGCTGAAGAGGTCCAAGCGGGTCGCAGAAATAGATCCGGACACGTACGACATAATCTTCATGGCTGGGGGCTGGGGCGCGGCCTATGACCTGATGCAGAGCGAGGAGCTGGCTGATCTGGTAACCAGAGCCAACGCAGCTGGAAAGATTATCGGTTCCGTCTGTCACGGCGCGCTTGGACTTTGCAGCGCGAAAGGCCTCGACGGCGGCCCCTTGGTGAAGGGCCGCCGAGTAACCGGTGTGACCAACAGGCAGATCAACACGTTCGGAATCGCCGTTACTCCAAAACACCCGGAGGAGGAACTCAGAAAGGCCGGCGCGATTTTCGAATGCCAGCATGGATGGCTGGATCCATTCATGACCCACACAAGCATCGACGGCAATTTGATCACAGGACAAAATCAAAACAGTGGTTACGAAACCGCGCACCGAATTCTCGAAAAGATTGCGACGAAACGAAACGCCTAACCCTCAATCCAAATGCCTTTCGATCGTCACATTTCAAAGCAGCGCAGTGGTACAACTGCTTCTTTAGTCGTTAGCTGGCGACCTTTCGATCGGGCGGCGTTTGGTACCATTTACAGCGCGATCATGGTGCTCAGCATACTGATGGCGCTGGAACGAGAACCAACCGCACCGTTTCGGCCTGCCATCGTTCTTTTTGGATCGATTTTGGCCATGACACTTGCACGGTCATTCGCCGCGTTGATCTCGCATGCGATCGAGACAGGCGAGCGGATGATGACCCCTCCAGCTTTGCAAAGGGCATGGGCCGGCAGTCAATCGACTTTTGCGGTTGTCCTCCTCCCGACAGCTTTGTTCACCGCGGTTGGAATAGACAGCCTCAAACTGCAAACGGCCGTTCTGGTGTCGCAACTGTACTGCATTTTGATTCTTGTTGTCTTCGGGGGACGCGTCGGATGGGTCGTTGGCCGCGATATCTGGCTACCGATTATCGGCGCCACTTGTGCGGGCGCTCTCGGATTTGCACTCGCTGCACTGAAGTACGCAATGCAATAGGCGAATGCGCTTGAAGTCCATGTGTTTCGTCCTGGCATCCGGAACTCTGAAAGCCGTGCTGTTTGTTCTAGATTGGTGATCTTGAACGATTGCCCAAGCGAGTGGCCATAACTGAATATTCTTTGGCCTCGCCTGAGCTTCCCCGGGTCTCACCCCTCAATCATAATCATAACGTGTTCGGCCAACCGAAATCCCAATCGCAGCGCAACATGCGTCCCCAGCGCATCGGCGCCGAAAGCCCAACCATGTTGCTGTTTGCAATCAGCGTTTGCTAGAAGAGAGGACTCTGTCGTGGCTTTGAAACCGATCTTTTTCCTTGCTGCTTTTGCGCTTCCAGCACCGGCCTTCGCTCAAGAAGAATGGCAGTACAAAGCGACTGTGTACGGATGGTTTCCTGGCGTCTCTGCAATCGTGGAAACTCCGGTCGGTGACGCTGAAGCGGAGGCCGACTTCGACGAAGTTCTAGAAGACCTCGACATCGCTTTCCTCGGCGCGCTGGAAGCCAAGAAAGGCCGTTTCTCGCTCGTTGGTGACCTGCAGTTTTTTGACATCGGGGTCGAAAGCGCCACGCCGTCAGGTGCGGTCTTCAGTGAAGTGGAAGTGGATTCGCAAATGGCGCTGTTCAGCGCGTACGCGACTTACGCCGTTATCGATAATGACCGAACGCGTTTTGATATTGGCGGCGGCTCGCGCTTTGTCGGCGCAACGATCGATACCCGTCTGACGGGCCAGGGCGCGGTGCCAAATGTATTGCTTTCAAATGACGGAAGCTGGGCAGATCTTCTAATTGCGGCCCGGGTGAACCAGGCTCTGAATGACCGCTGGTTCGGCGTCGCCTACGCCGATATCGGAGGCTTCGGCATCGGCGACTCTTCGGAGCTGACTTGGCAAGCTTCTGCTGGTGCCGGCTATCGGTTCGGGGGAAGCTGGTCTGCTGCCGCCGGCTATCGTCACCTTTCGATCGAGCGCGCATTCGGTCCGACCGACATCACAGTCGAGGTCTCGGGTCCCTTTCTAGGGGTCCAGAAATCGTTCTGAAGGCAAAGCGAGTTCGGCAGTCGAGTGGACGGAAACAATCGCCATGAAAAGTTCGCTCAAACTGGCTTCATTTCTCTTTGGCCTTGTATTCATCTGCGTCGGGCTCGCATGGCAGATCGCACCGGCGTACGCGAGCGCGCGACTTGGACTGCCTTTTCCGGGCGGACTCGGCCTAAGTTCGCAGATCGCCAATTTGGGATCGTGCTTTATCACGCTAGGGCTCTGCATCTTGATCGGGCTCACCAGATATGAGCGCGATTGGCTCCATGCGGCTATCCTGCTTTTGGGGTTTGCGTTCGCCGAAAGCCTCATTGCCTGGCTGTTGCACGGCGCCACCTTCGCGCTCCGCATGATGACCGTCGAAGCCCTCATTATTGCGTTACTCGTCTGTGTAACCAATCAACTCGCTCAACCTCATCACAGGACGCCCCCGCCATGAGACTTGCCGCACTGCTTCTCCTCGCCGTTATCACTGGCTGTGCGACTACCAGCCATGAAGAAAGGGCCTCATTACTCGCTGAACCCATCGATTGCGCCTCGGCGGAAGCTGATATTGCTTCTCTTAAGGCTGCTATGCCGTCAAAGGGAGAGCGCGCACGATCGGTGGTTCAAACCATGACGCCCATTGGTGCCGTAGCTGGTGTGGCAACCGGATCATACACTGACCGCGCAGCCGTTTTGACAGGGCGCACTCAAGACGAGCTGTCCGCGCGCATTGAGGAGATCAAGGCGACGTGCAGCATAGAGCAACAATCTGCGACAGGGAGCAGATAGGATGCCGCGCCTGCGCCATTTCGATCCACGTTTCAACGCCGTGCTTGCCACCTTCTTCGTTCTGAGTGTTGTCAGTCTTTCGGGCTGCGCGAGCCGGGCACCGTCTTTATTGCTTCCGATCGAGGCTGCGCCTGCAGGCGGTAAAACAATCGACCTCCTCGCCATTACCACGCGCGCAACGTCCGATGTGCCGGGCGAAATCTATTCGGGTCAGCGCAGCCGCGACGTGACGGGCAGGATCATCACTGTCTCGATCCCGCCAAACCATCAACCGGGTCAGCTCGAATGGCCGTCGGGAGGCGAACCTGACATCGAGAACGAGTTTGCCGCGCTAAGCGTCGAGACAACAACACCCGAAGGTGCGTGGGATTGGTTCGACGAACAGGAAACGCACGGCCGCCTCTTGATCTTCGTGCATGGCTACAATGTGCGCTTCGCTGACGCGGTCCTTCGCCTTGCACAGATCACGAATGACATGCCGGTCTTGGCGGCGCCTGTGCTGTTTTCCTGGCCCTCAGGTGGTGAGCTGCTGGGATACAACTACGACAAAGAGAGCGCGACCTACGCCCGTGACGCCCTTGAGCTGGTCCTCTCCGAGGCTATTGAGAGCGAGCGCGTTTCCCAGATCACGATACTCGCTCATTCCATGGGTAGCTGGATCACCATGGAAACACTGCGCCAAATGGCCATTCGCAACGGCCGGGTGCATGAAAAGGTCGTCGACGTGATCCTTGCGGCGCCAGACTTGGATATCGATGTCTTCGAGCAGCAGTTCCTCACGCTCGGCGAAAGCCGTCCGTTCTTCACCTTCATCGTGTCCGCCGACGACCGGGCACTGGGTTTGTCGAAGATGCTGGCACGAGGCGAGCAACGGCTGGGTGCCATCGATCCATCGCAGGAGCCCTATCGTTCGCGCATTGAATCAACGCGCGGGGTTACAGTCATCGATCTCAAGGATGTCGAAGGCGGTGGCGGTGCGCATCACTCGAAGTTCGCCGAGAGTGGCGAGATGCTCGACTTCGTCCGCCGCACGCTGGCTGACGACGACATCGACCTTGCCGAGCGCACTTCTATCGGCGAGCAGGCTGGTGCGGTGATCGTGACATTGGGTCTTGGCGTTGCAGAGATCTCGGAATGACCTGAAAAGCGTTGAACGCTATTCCGGACTGGCCATGATGAACGGCAGGCACCCTGTCTCTGCAAGCAGATCAACAAGAACTGAATCGCCCGACACCTCTGCAAACTTGCGTCTCAGCTCGTCCAGCGTCACCGCCTGATACTTGAATGTTTTCTGTTGGAAGGTGTGGCCATTCATTTCAAGGCGGGTCTCTGCCTGACCGGCGTTGAAGGCGCGTTGATTTGCGACCATCCACGGCAGGAAGCGCGATGCCATCTCCTGGCTTAGGATTGGCGCCAGTGTGGGCTTCAGCGCTTCAATAGATTCGAATTCACCCTCCGACGACGGATCAAGCATTCGCTTGATGTAGGCGACCAGTTTCGGCGCATTGGTCTCCAGAAAGGCACGTGCCGTAGGGTCCGTCCACGCCTGGTACAGATTGCACCACAGTCCGAAGTCTCCAAAGCAAGGGCGCCTACCCAAGAGGTACGGCCGCGTCTGGAAGTGCACTTCGAGCAACGCGGCAAGATTCTCAAAGGACGCTTTCAGCTGGGGAATATTGGTCTCATTGCCACCGGAATAGACCAGACGCGGCACCATGCGCCGTACCATCAAGCGTGCTGCCACGGGCCTCGCGATGGCAGACCACCATTCGCCGCTGAACCGTTCCCGAGCGAGGCGCTCGCCAGTCGCCTTTGCGTCGGCGGGGTAGAACCAACGCTGGAAGAACATCAGCTTGTTGCACCACTCATCACCGAACTCCTCGAACAGGCACGAGAGGAACCAGAGCGCGCGGTCATGCGGGTGAATGCTGGGTTCGGGATAGTCAGCTTCCAGGCGCTCCAGAATGGGCGTTGAATCCTGCATGGTTTCACCATTCGGGAAGAACAATAGAGGGATGAGCTGGACTTTGGCGTGCCGTTGGAACTCTTTTTCGGCGCGCAGGTTGCGGCTCATCCAGTCGAATGGGATGTTCTTGTATTTCAGTAAGGACTGAACCTTCATTGTATAGGGAGACGGCTCAAGACCCATCAGGCGAAAGCGGGGGGCAGCTTCAGGCATCGCAGGTCCTCGTTGTCTGGCGCAACACAAGTTGACTATTCACGCGGTGGAACTCAGCCCCCTCCGTCGCGCGGGCGCCGGTCGCCTGACGAACACTCTGGGTCTGAGCAGCTTTGGAGTGTTCAGCGCTGAACGATATCGCCCGCCTTCTTGACGAAATCTGCCGCCGCGTCCTTGTCGTCGGCCTTGACTGAGGGCGCGGGAACTTCGAGACCGCGCCGGCACGCCGGTCTCGCCTCGATCGCCTTGCGCCAACGGGTCAGATGGTCGAGCCGTTCGATGTCGATGCCTGACCATTTATAAGTCCGCACCCAGCACCAGTTCGCAATGTCGGCGATCGAAAAATTTCCTGCGAGCCATTCGTTCCCGGCGAGGTGCCCATCCAGAACTTCGAAGAGGCGGCGTCCTTCATTCTGGTAGCGGTCGATGGCGGGTTGGATCTTTTCCGGAAAGTAGCGATAGAAAACACTGGCCTGGCCCATGATCGGGCCAACACCGCCCATCTGAAACATCAGCCACTGGATCACGCGCGAGCGGCCCTTTGCGTCCGTCGGCATGAGCTGGCCGGTCTTTTCGGCAAGGTAGATCATGATCGCGCCGGACTCGAAGACCGCGAAATCGCCTGCCCCGCGATCCACAATCGTCGGGATCCGGCCATTCGGATTCAGCTTCAGATATTCCGGCGCCTTCTGTTCGCCCGCGGCAATGTTGACCGGCTTGACCGCGTAAGCCAGGTCAAGTTCTTCGAGTGTCACCGAGACTTTCCAGCCATTCGGCGTAGGTGCCGTGTACAGATCAATCATACTTCTGTTCTTTCTGTAGCCTGACAGAACTTGCCTTCGCTGCTCACCTCAGTTCACATTGCGGTCTTTGCCCGCCCAGAACGGCTCTCGCAGAGCGCGCTTAAGCACCTTTCCCGATGCGTTGCGTGGAAGCACGTCCACGAAATCCAACGATTTCGGTACCTTGAACGCGGCAATCCGGGAGCGTGCAAACTGGATGATGTCGGCGGCGCTGGCATCTGCACCTGGTTTGAGGACGACCATAGCCTTGACGGCCTCGCCCCATTTGTCGTCTGGAACGCCGATTACAGCGACATCGGCAACCGCGGGGTGGCCAAAGATCGCCCCCTCCACTTCGGCAGGATAGATATTCTCGGCGCCGGAGATGATCATGTCTTTTACGCGGTCATGGATGTAGAGATAACCATCCTCGTCCAGATAGCCCGCATCACCAGTTCGCAACCAGCCATCCGCGTTGATCGTCTCACGGGTCGCTGCCTCGTTCTTCCAGTAGCCGGCCATATTCGAGGTTGACCGTGTGGCGACTTCACCGACTGTTTCCGGCGGAAGCGTGTTTCCATTCTCATCGATGATTTTGATCTCGATGCCAGGCATCGGCAGACCCGCCGATTTCATCCGGCGATTACCGTTGGGATCATGATCGCCGGGGGGCAAATACACTACCGTTCCGCAGACCTCGGTCATGCCGTATTGTTGGCAGAAGCCGCAGCCAAACACGTCCATACACTGGCGCAAAAGATCGAGAGGGATGGGCGAAGCGCCATAGAAGATCATCTTCAGGCGGCTGAAATCGACACTGCGAGAGCCGGGCATCTGGATCATGAAGTTGAGCGCAGCGGGCACCATGAACAGCTTCGTGATGCGTTCGGGCTCGATCAGTCCGAGCACGGTGGGCGGATCGAATTCTCGCAGGATCACGAGAGTAGCGCCATTGAGCAACCCGACGACAGCCCAACCCGTTCCGCCGATATGCGCCAGTGGCATCGCGACGAGCGAAACGTCATCCTCCGTCCAAGTATAACAATCGATGCCGGCCTGCCCTGCCCGAATCCACATCTCCAGCAAATTTCTGTTTGTCAGCATCACGCCCTTTGGCCGACCCGTAGTTCCGGAGGTGTAGAGCTGTAGCGCCGTATCCGAGGGGCCGGTTTCGACGCCGGGATCGTTTGCGCTTTGAGCGTCGCGCCAGGCAGCAAACCCGTCGGGTGACGCAGTTTCGAGAGCGATGACCCGTACTTCTCGCTCAGAAAGATCAACTGCCTGACGGGCCAGATCTCCAAATTCGGCGCCAACAAACAGGATTTGAACCTCACCATTGTCCAGCAGGTAGGCGACTTCGGCAGCCGCAAGACGCCAGCCGATGGGCAGCGTCACTGCTCCCATTTTTGCAGCACCAATCAATAGTTCGAAATAGACATCGGTGTTCTTGGCCAGATACCCGATCCGTCCACCCTTTCCGACGCCGGCAGCAATCAAGGCGTTCGCAACCTGATTGGTGTGTGCATCGAACGCAGCGTAGGTCGTCGTTCGGCCTTCGAATTTCATCGCGGTCGCGTTTGGACGGACCGCAGCGTGCGTCCGGGCGATATCGCCGAGCGTTTTGATCTGCGCGACATGTTCGGCGCTGAGAGTGCTCATGGGGTTTCCTCCTGTGACATGGATGGGCCGTGGCCGTCCGTCATTGCATCGAGATTGCTTTTTGGAAGGCGGGGCGTGCGGTGATCCGCTCGACATAAGCTTTGAGGTTCGTCATCTCGTCGCTGACGGAGCCGATCCGGTTCGACATGAAGCAGGCATGCCCAAGCATGATGTCCGCGCCCGAAAAGTCGCCGATCAGATAGTCCTTGCCGGCGAGCGTTTCATCAACGGGTTCCAGCGCTTTGGTCAGAAGCTTGCGCGCCTGTGCAAGCACGTTTGCGTCGCGCCTATCTTCCGGCAGTAGCAGCGTGTGAACCACCACCGTATTGACTGGCGGCATGACCATGCCCTCACAATAGTGGAACCACTGGAGATAGGCCGGGAAGCGAGCGTCATCGACGGCAGGCTTGAGGCCGCCATTCTTGTGACGCTCAAGGATGTAGTCGACGATCGCCCCGGATTCGAAGATAGAGACATCGCCGTCCTCGAGCACTGGAACGCGTCCAAGCGGATGGCGCGCGCGGTGCTCGTCTGACTTCAGGTCCTTCGGATGGAACGACATCTTGTTGATGTCGTATGGCAGTCCCAGTTCCTCGAGCAGCCAGACGATGCGGCCTGCCCTGGAATTTGGCGCAAAATGAAGTTTCAACATGTCGATCCTCCCGATCTTGTTTCTTCTGTTCAGCGCTTCGTCACGCCGGATTTCTCGAGCCGCCAGCGCAGCGTGTCGATCCGGTCCTGCCCGAAGAAGGGCTCGCCCTTGAATACCAGGGTCGGCACCCCCCAGTGTCCGGAGGCATCAAGCGCCGCATGATTGGCTTCTATGTCCGGCATCGGATCATTCGCGGTGATGGCGGCGTCCATGTCGGCAAGGTTGAGCCCGGCCTTCGCCGTGGCCGCAGCGAGCTTGTCGCCTTCGTTCCAGCCTGGCTCACCGCCCCAGATCAGATGCGAGACGTGAAACGCAAACTCCAGTCCCTTGCCGCGGCGCTGGGCTTCAATCCCGAGACCCGTCAAGCGATAGATGTACGGCTGTTCTTCGGCGACCTCGAAGGTCGCCATGTTCTGAACGATTGGATCGGGCGACGGGGGTCCGAATTTCATCCCGAGGAACTCTGCCCGGCGCACCATGTCCAACATCAGGTAACGGACCGGTCGCTGATCCGCTTTGAACAGTGAGTCCTTGGTGCGCACCGCGATCGGCAGCACAGGACGGAACCGCACATCCAACTGGAAGTCCTCACGCAGTTTCAAAAGGTCCGGCGTGGCGAGGTAAGAATACGGGCTGCGGAACGACCAGAAGACGTCGACAAAATGGGACATTATAGGCTCCGATGACGGGCTAGTCATTGATAAGGGAATAAGCTGTGGCGGGGTTCAGATCCTTGCGAGGGTCGGTGAGGTGCCCGGCCGGGAACGACACGGCACTCACAGTGTCCGTAGTATCGAGGCAAAGGAGGTGATTGTTGTCGCCATCGTCGAGGTCGGCGAGAGCAAAGGGAGCACGTGACTTGACCACGCCATCAACGCCCCGGGTCGTTACCTGGTAGAGTGCACGTTCTGCCTCACCGGCTGAACCGCCGGCAGGCTTGGTCACACCGCCGCCCCAGGTCACACGCACCACCTGCTTCGTGCCTACCGGACATCGGCTCCCCCCGCCCCACGGGAGTCTCGTCGCGGGCTTGCCAAGTTCCCAGTCGGACTCGGGAACGATTTCCGCCCAAACAAGGGTCGGTCCGTCCTCAAGCGGCGTGACGGCGACGCGAGCGCCCTTGAAATTCACTGTTCCATCGAGTGAGAGCACATTGCCCACGATCGCGACAATGACGGGCTGGTCATCGATGCTGCCATATTCGCCGCCGAGCAGCGCCGTGCGAAGCTCGCCCGGATCATCCGCAGGTGCCAGAGTAAGGCAGGTCACTCTTCCGATCGCTCCCGACGAGGTCGTCACTCGAAAATCGCCAGGCTCCAGGGTCCTGATATCGACCTGATCCGTGAAAATGACTGGCATGCCATCGGCTCCGCCCGCCCCCTCGCAGGCAACCCGGTCCGTATTCCGCTTGGGCAATGCGCTATCCAGACCGAAAAAGGCCGAGATGAGGCCCGCTTCCCGTCCGTCAGCGTGCCGGGTGTTCGTCACATCGGTGATGGTGCTGTCTGTCTGGGAATAGGTGTCGAGCGTACGCTCGTAACCTGCAACCGCCCTTGCCAAGCTAAGCTGCTGGCAACCAGCCAGCGCTAGCAGGCTTGTACCGACAAGCGCCGCTTTCGTCCTTGCACTGACCTTTGAAGTCATCCTCAATGCTCCTGTTTGGTTTGTTCGCCGGGGGCGCGCTTATGCCCGGCCAGCCATGCCTGCCAGCCTGTGCCTGATGATGTTCTCAGCGTCTTCGACTATGGTCCTGATCAGCTCTTGACAGGTGGGAATATCGCTCACCAGCGCACCGGAGAGCCCCGCCGTGATCATGCCCGCTTCGATGTCGCCAGTACTCCAGGCCTTTTCCTGATTGGCGCCCGAGACGTACTCGTGGACCTGCTCGAAGCCGCCACCGGCGGCTTCGATCTCGGCAACCTTCATCGCCACCGAATTCTTGTAGACACGCGCCGTATTGCGATAGCTACGGAAGATCAGCTGGGTCTGGTTCTCGTCCATCTCCACGATCTTCTGCTTGATGCCGTCATGGATCGGCGCTTCCTTCGTGGCCATGAAACGCGTGCCCATGTTGACGCCGTCACAGCCGAGCGCCAGCGCAGCAGCAAGACCGTTGCCGTCGGCAATACCGCCCGACGCCACGACCGGTACCTTCAGCGCGCGGGCAGCCGCCGGGAACAGGACCAGTCCGCCCACATCGTGTTCGCCCGGATGGCCGGCGCACTCGAAGCCGTCGATGCTTATCACATCCACACCGAGGCGTTCCGCAGCCAGGGAATGGCGCACCGTCACGCATTTGTGGATGACCTTGATACCCGCCGCCTTGAAACGCTCCATGAACGGCTCCGGGCTGCGGCCGGCGGTCTCGACAATCTTCACCCCGCTCTGCGTGATCACGTCGACATATTCGTCATAATCGATCTTGGTCGCTACAACGCCGACGGTGAGGTTGACCCCGAACGGCCTGTCCGTCGTCGATTTGCAGCGCTCGATCTCATCATGAAGCCCCTTGGGTGTTTTCTGGGTCAGCGCCGTCATCACGCCGAGGCCTCCGGCATTGGACACGGCCGCAGCAAGGTCGGCAGTGCCGACACGCATCATGCCACCGCAGATGATGGGTGCCTCGATCCCCAGAAGTTCGGTCAGTCTGGTTTTCATGGGTACTTCCCTGATTGTCTTGGCTGCGAATTAGCCGTTCAGAATGCCCGAGGAGCCGACCGGCCCGATCAGCAGATCGGCGAGCTTCTTGCGCTGATGGACGCCATCGCCCAGCAGCGCCTGATTGTGCAGGTTGCGTTTGAAGTAGATGTGCAACCCGTACTCCCACGTGAACCCGATCCCGCCGTGGAGCTGGATCGCCCGGTCAGAGATAAAGGCTGCCGCATCGGAGGCTGCGCTCTTGGCCATCCGGGCAGCGACTTCTGCCCCAGCTGAGCCGGCGTCGATTTCGGCTGCGGCGTGGAAGAGCAGCGAGCGCGCCCGGTCGATTTCAACCATTGCGTCGACCAAGGGATGCTTCACCGCCTGGAAGAAGCCAATGGGCCGGTCGAATTGCACCCGCTCTTTTGCATATTCGACCGTCGCCTGAAGCAGCCATTCGCTTGCCCCGCAGAGATCGGCCGAAACCAGGGTCAGCAGCGCCGGCCAGGCGGAGCGAAGCACGCTGGCGCCCTCGCGGCTGATGATCGCGCCCGGCACAATTTTCACCCCATCGAATACGACGCTGGCCTGGTCGCGGGTCAGATCATGGATGTGATCTGCTTCAAAGCTGAGGCCTGCTGCGTCGCGCTCAACTGCGCATAGGACCAGGTCTTCCCCTGCCCGCGCGCTGGCGATCAGCAGGTCAGCTTTGAACGCGTCCTGCACGAACCTGGCGGTGCCCTGCAAGACGAGGCCTTCACCGTCGTCGGTCGCGTTCAGAGGCGCGTCCCCCGGTTCCCAACTGCCCCGCTCATTGGTGATTGCGAGACTTGCGGTCGCGCCGCCGGCAACGCGGGCCAAGAGCTGCCTGGCCACTTCGCTGTCCGCTGCCCGCAGAACCAGACTAGCAGACAGGGTCGGCACGAGCGGAGATGGCAGGGCGTGACGGCCGGCCTCCTCGACCATACCGGCTATCCCGGCAAGCGAGACACCCGACCCGCCTTCTGCCTCTCCAACCGCAAGTCCCGTCCAGCCAAGCTCGACAATCTCCTTCCAGAGGGGCTCATCCCAGGAAGGGCGATGGCCATGGTCATAGACCGGCTCAGGACTAGCCGCGACCAACTCCCGCAATCGCGACATTGAAAACCGCTCGCTGAGCATCTTGCGCGCCATGTCGCGCAACATTGCTTCGTCCTCTCCGAAGCCGAAATCCCGAGGCGCGGTGATTGGAGTGTTCATCGTGCCGCTCCTATTTCGATTTCGGGAGGCCGAGCACGCGCTCGCCCAGAATGTTGCGCTGGATTTCGTTCGTCCCCGCCGCAATCGTGTTGCCGTAGGAATTGAGGTAGGCGAGTGGCCAGTGACCGGCATCCGGTGCGCGCGGATCGAGTTTATAGAGCGAAGCGCTGGCGCCTGCGATTTCGACCCCTAACCTCGCATTGTCTTGCTGGAATTCGCTGGCGGTCAGCTTCTGCTGAAGCGGCAAGCGCATGGGATGATCACACAGCGCCGCCACACGCGCGCGGCGACCATTCTGCCGGAGGCCCTCGCCAACAATTGCGCGCTGAATGATAGCATCGCGCGTCACCGGATCATCCACAGCCAATACGCCGTCGCGCCAGCTGTTGCGGGCCAGTTCTATGAGGTCCGCGATGGCGCTGGAGCCACTGCCGCCGCCGCTGCCCGCGCCTTCCGATGCACCGCGTTCCGCCAGCAGCGTCGTCATGGCGACGGCCCAGCCCTTGCCTACGTCGTCGAGCCGGTTGGCGTCGGGAACTCGCACATCCTCGAAGAAGACCTCGTTGAAACCGGTCTCGCCCGTGATCTTCACGAGTGGGCGGACGGTCACCCCAGCATGACCGGCGATGGGGCAAAGGAAATAGGTGAGCCCGTTATACTTGTCGTCCTTGCTGGTGCGGGTGACCAAGATCATCCATTTCGCGAAATGACCGAGGCTGGTCCAGACCTTGTGCCCATTGACAATCCAGTCCTCGGCTTCGCGCACGGCGGAGGTGCGCTGGTTGGCAAGATCAGACCCTGCGCCCGGCTCGGAAAAGCCCTGGCACCAGATTTCCTCGCCCGAGAGGCACCCGGGAATGAACTTGCGCTTTTGCTCTTCAGTTCCGTGATGCAGGATCGTCGGCGCCGCCATGCTGAGGCCGACGATATTGATCAGAAACGGCACCTGTGCCCTGTTCAACTCCTGGTTCGCGATCCGCTGGAAGCCCGTGTGGCCATGTCCACCATACGCTTTTGGATAATCAGCTCCGACGAGTCCGGCGGCGAAGCATTTATACTGCCAGTCCTGGAGATAGTCGCGCTGGCCGACTGTCATCACCTCGATCGGCGTGATCGGGAGACGCTCAGGCGGCGGCGGAGGGGCATTTTCTTCGAGCCAGCGCTGGGCATACTCCCGGAATTCGAGCTGTTCGGGTGTCAAGTTCGCTTCAGTCACGGCGCGCCTCTCAGTCGTTCGCTTCGGTCAATGCGACCGGGCGAAATCTCTGTCTGAAGGCATCATGCCATCAGACCTTCCTGCAGAAGACAAAGCTGTTTGCTTTTGAAGAATGATTGGCCACCGGGATCAGGCTGCGATCAGAGGTCGGCTCAGGCCGCGCCTGATGTGCGCAGCCAGGCCTTAAGCTTCGCTTTGTTGGGCACGGTCACTTTGCGATAACCCGACTGCACGAGCCCGGCTCTCTCCAGCTCCCGCATCGCATTGCCAACGGCAACCTTGGAAACGCCAATCAGCTCTGCGAGTTCACGTTGCAAGCAGGCAATTCCGTCCGGCAGTTCGCCGCGCCCAGTATGGATGTAGATGACCTTCGCCAGTCGCGCCGTAACCGACAAGGTGCGTGCATCGTCGTAAAGTTCGAGTACGGCGTTCAGGCGTGCCGTGTTGCATCGCCAGAGCGCAACCGCCAGCTCGGGCAGATCGCGCAGCAAGGCTTGTAGGTTCAATGCATCGATTGCATGGATTTCAGTCGGCCCGACCGCATAGACGTTCTGTGTGAAAGCCTGCCGTTCAAGCGCGACATCACCAAAGTGCGCGCCAGGCCCCAGCATGCTGAGCAGCTTGAACGATCCATCGTGTTGAAAGCGGCCGAAGCGAACGGCACCTTGTGCGACGATGCTGAGGCGCGCGCCATCATCGCCGCGATGGTGAACGGCCTGACCGTCGGTATAGGCGCGTTTCTCGGCGCGGCGACGCATTTCTTGTTTGATTGAGTTGGAAAGATAATCGTCGAGGGGTTTTATTCGAAAATCGAGCAAGTCCATCGCGATCCCACCAAACACACGACAACTAAAAAGGTTATGCCAGTTCGATGACGCCCATCAAGTTCTGAACTGGCCTTGACCTGCCCCAGGTTTTTCAGACCAGTTCATGCTCGGGTCGCGACCGAATCCAAAGGTGTATAACGTTCGAAGGCGGATCTGCACTGGCCTCAGAGAAAGAGAGATTCATCTCACCTGAGTCTTTGCTGAACTAGCTGGGTCAGAAACCTTTAATTCGGGCAGGCCGCTTCGAGGCGCCGAATAGTTGGCGCCGTAAACCTGCGCCCACAAATCAGAGCGCTGGGCGACTTCGGAAAATTGCCGCCCGCGCGCTTGTTCTGTGAACATCGCGTTCACAACCTCTGCCCAGGAAAAGAGCAAATCCTTGAACGCCGGCGACAGTTCCTGTCGGAGCTAGATTTCCTCGAAGTCGATCGCATCTCCCAGTCTTTCGGACACCACCGAGAGTACGTAGGTCGATATGTTCGCGTATCCCTGCGGGAAAGTGGTCTTGGCTGACTTGGTCTTGATCATGTCCTGAACCGTCAGGAATATGATCGCCTTTCCGATGAGCGCGCGATACCACGCCGCATCGATCAGCGTTGGCACCAGATCCGTGTTCTGATCAAGAGCGGTCATGAACTGAACGAAGTTCTTCTCTCCTCCGAGAGAGACCTGCCACGGTACGCGCCGCCAAGCTTCGACATACCTTGCGACGTCGTTCTTCGTGAGCCTCCGCTTCGGCGGAATTTGCTTTTGAATGCTGTCTCGTTTCGCCTTCGTCGTCCCTTCGCGCAACAACATTACGCTGTAGGAACATGCTGCGCGTTCGTAGTACCAGCGGCCGACGCCATCCGGGCGCCACTGCTCCTGAGACAGTCTCTCGAGCTGTATGTGAAAAGGTCTGTTTGCAGACAGATCGGACGTCTTCACCGCGTTCTGACTGTTCGCATACTGGGATATGTCTGCAATCAGACGATCTCGTTGCTGCTCGTCAGTATTCCGGAGGACGATGATCTTTGCTGGCACTCGCACACTAGTGAGGTCCAGGTCTCGCTTGTCACGTTTGGCAAAGTAGATTGACGAGGTGGTCTGCCCGCCGTCACGATCTGAAGACCTCGCAGTAGCGAGATGCAAGTATTGCCACTTTCGTCCTGAACGAATTGAGCTTCATCGCAGACAATCACGAGGCCATTGTTGTAGGCCATGAAATGCTCGGGTTCTCCGGCGAGGGTGAGCGCGATGCCCTTGTTGACCTTTCCACGCGTTCCCAGAAACGTGCGAACGTTGGCCTCGAGAAGGCGCGTGTTGTGACGCTCGTAAAGGCTGTAGACAACCTCTCCCGGGATTGCAGCCATTGCAAATTCGTAGTCGGCTGCGGGATCTGGAACGTGCACGCAGGCCAGTGGGCGGCCCAGCATGTCCGGAAAACTGACGGCAATTTCGTCACGCGTGGTTCCGGACATGTGACGGCATAGCCGCTCTATGTCCATAGCCTCGACGCGGACACCCTTGCCTTCGACTTCCTTCCCCTTGAAGCGCTTGGACCAGCTCGGCAAAGTAGGAAACTGATAAGGCTCAAGCAAAAGGTCGATAGCGTTGGAAGAACCCGGATCAGCCTGGTCAGATTTGGCCGTCGAACTCGTCGTCGCGGGCTATTTCGATCTTTGGACGCAGAACCTCCAAGGCCGCAGCCCGGTCAAGCTTCACAAGTATCGTGAGTTATCGGAAGCAACCGGGCGCAGTGTAAAGTCGGTGGAACGGAAGTTTCAGAACATCAGCGCTGTATTGGAGCGCATTGGGCTACCTTGGCTGCCAGGGCTTGCGCCGCTTCGGAACTATCAGAGGGCATTGATTGCTGCTGTCGAAGCAAAAGTAGAAAGGTTCTGGAATTTCGATCTGCCACATAGACCAACCAAGCTTGGCGTGTCAGACGTAGTCGTACTCTTCCCTGAGCAGACTCCGACGATCGAGCAGCCCATCGTTTCGGAAAGCCCGGAATTGGAGCGTTTGGCCCGAAAGTTCGACCCTGCCCTTCGTGACCTTCGCAACCGAAAAACCGGACTTCTGGGCGAAGAGCTGGTTTATCATTCTGAAATTGCCCGGTTGACTCAGACAGGACGGCAAGACCTCGCGAATAAGGTCAAATGGGTTTCGCAAGAGGAGGGAGACGGTGCCGGCTATGATATTCGGTCGTTTGAGTCAGATGGCACAGAGCGCTTCTACGAAGTGAAGACCACAATTGGTCACCGGCGAACCCCATTCTACATGACCCGCAATGAAAAAGACTTTGCAGAAGAAGCGCCATACAACTTCAGGATATTCAGGCTCTACGAAGTAGGTAGATCGCCGCGCTCTTTCTTGATCGCACCACCCCTGGATTCTGCGTTAATACTCGAACCTTCGGTCTATCGCGCATCCTTCGGCTGATCTCGTTATGCACGACTAAGCCGAGAGAAAACGTGGCGGAGAGGGAGGGATTCGAACCCTCGATACCCTTGCGAGTATACCGGTTTTCGAGACCGGCGCGATCGACCACTCCGCCACCTCTCCGCGCCGGGGTCTTTGAGAGGCGGTGCACTATCCCGGACTGGCGGCAAGCGCAAGCGGCGGTTTCGTTAACGCCGCGCCGTCCGGGCGGCCTGACGCCGGCCCCGGGCAAGCGCCGCAGGCCTGCCCCGGCGCCCCATCCAGCCCCCACAAATACCGTGAAGTTCGGATTTGACACGCAAGCGGCTTTGGTGTTTACCCCCCGCTTCGGTCGCCGCGCCCGCAAGGTGCGGCGGCCTCCCCATTTTCAGACGACTTTCCGGAAGGTTGCGCCCATGTTCGCGGTCATCAAGACAGGTGGCAAGCAGTATAAAGTGTCCGAAGGCGACACGCTCGTCATCGAGAAACTCAGCGCCGCCGCTGGCGATACCGTCACGTTTGACCAGGTCCTGATGATCGGCGAAGGCGCCGGCGTCACGGTTGGCGCGCCTGTCGTGGCCGGCGCTGCCGTCACCGCCGAAGTCAAAGGCGAAGTGCGCGGGCCGAAACTGATCACCCGCAAGAAGCGCCAGCGCCAGACCTACCGCCGCACGATCGGCCACCGTCAGGACCTGATGGAAGTCACGATCACCGGCATCAGCGCCGATGGCGCCGCAAAGCCGAAAGCTGCGCGCAAGAAGGCCGCCCCGAAGGCTGACGCCCCCGAAGGCGCCACCGAAGCATAATTTTTCCGGGGCTGCGGCCTCAAGCGAGACACAGGTTAAGAGGAGCAGACTATGGCTCACAAGAAATCAGGCGGCTCTTCGCGCAACGGTCGCGACTCGAACCCCAAATACCTCGGCGTCAAAAAATACGGCGGCGAAACCGTTGTTCCGGGCATGATCATCGTGCGCCAGCGCGGCACCCAGAAGTGGCCGGGCAAGGGCGTCGGCATGGGCAAGGACCACACCCTTTTTGCGCTTAAAGGCGGCAAGGTGGAGTTTGCGCACAAGTCGGGTGGCCGAGTGTACGTGAACGTCGTGGCCACGGCGGAAGCCGCAGAGTAACGCGGTCTGCTCGTCCGGCCGCCTTCAGGGGAGTGGCCGGGTCGCGACAGACGACCAGTTTCCGGGGGGCTTCGAGGGATTGGAAATCGCCCTGCGATTTCCCCGAGAAGGGCACTACCCACTTTCTGTCGCTCCCCATTGGGCTATCTGCCCGGAGGACGCGGACATGGAAAGAACCGAACTCAAGACAAGCAGACTGGTCCTTCGGGCCGTCACCCCGCAGGACAGCGGCCGGATCACCGAAATCGTTGCTGACCCGCGCGTCCACCGCATGCTCGCGCGCGTGTCACCGGACCAGACCAAGGCCCAGACCCTCGCCTGGATCATCACGCATGAGCGTGGCCGCGCGGAGGACACAGACCATGTCTTCGCCATTACGCTCGGCGGAGACCTGATCGGCGTGATCGGCGCCAACCGGGCCGACGTCGCGCTGCCCTTCGAGATCGGCTATTGGCTCGCGCCCGGCGCCTGGGGCCAGGGCTATTGCAGCGAGGCCGGAAAAGCCCTGATCGGCTGGCTCGAACAGAGACGGTGCGCCCGCGCGCTCGTGGCCGGCCACTTCGCCGACAACCCCGCCTCCGGCCGCGTGCTCGCCAAGCTCGGCTTCCTGCCGTGCGGACGCAACCGCATGTTCAGCGCCGGCCGGGGCGAACTTGCAGACCATATCCTCATGGCGCGCATCGCCTGAACCAGATAAGAGCCCACACATGAAGTTCCTCGATCAGGCCAAAGTCTTTATCCGCTCCGGTGACGGCGGCGCGGGCGCCGTCTCGTTCCGGCGCGAGAAGTTCATCGAGTATGGCGGCCCGGACGGCGGCGATGGCGGACGCGGCGGCGATGTCTGGGCGGTGGCCGTCGAAGGCCTCAACACCCTGATCGACTTCCGCTACCAGCAGCACTTCAAGGCCAAGAAGGGCGGCCACGGCATGGGCCGCAACCGCTTCGGCGCGAAGGGCGACGACTCGATCCTGATGGTTCCGGTCGGCACGCAGATCTACGAGGAAGACCAGGAAACCATGATCGCCGACCTCACGCAGGAAGGCCAGAAGGTCCTGCTCGCGCAAGGCGGCAATGGTGGCTGGGGCAACCTGCGCTTCAAGACCTCGACCAACCAGGCCCCCGCCCGCTCAAACCCCGGCGCGCCGGGTGAAGAGCGCTGGCTCTGGCTGCGCCTCAAACTGATCGCGGACGCGGGCCTCGTCGGCCTGCCCAATGCGGGCAAGTCCACCTTCCTCGCCGCCGCCACCGCCGCGCATCCGAAGATCGCCGATTATCCGTTCACGACGCTTCACCCCGGCCTCGGCGTCGTGGACCTCGGCACCAGCACGCGCTTCGTGCTCGCCGACATTCCGGGTCTCATCGAAGGCGCCGCGGAAGGCGCAGGCCTCGGCCACCGCTTCCTCGGCCATGTCGAGCGCTGCAAGGTGCTGCTCCACCTCATCGACGTAACGCAGGACGACCCCGCCGGCGCCTACAAGACCATCCGCAACGAACTGCGCGCCTATGATCCGGACCTCGCCGCACGCCCGGAAATCGTGGCCCTCAACAAGATCGACGCGCTCACGCCTGAACTCGTCAAGGAGCAGATGAAGCTCCTGAAGAAAGCCTACAAGGGCAAGCCCCTGCTCCTCTCCGGGGTCTCGGGCGAAGGCGTCAAACCCGCCCTCTACGCCATCGCGGAAAAACTCGGCCTCACCGGCGATCGCGAGGAATTCGCTCCGCCATCGGACGATCCGGACACGGAAGAAGGCTGGAGCCCTCTATAATTCGTCGAAACCGTGCCCTTGCTCACGCTTCCCGGCTCGAGTTTACGAGTACGAGCCAGGCGACGAAACCTGCACTCGCGAGCCAGATGAAAACGATCACCGCGGCCGCAAGGCGGCTCACCGGGCGCTCCAGAAGCCCTTCGGCGCTGGCCCTGTATTCAGCCATGATCGGTCCCGGGATGAGACGGATAACCAGCCAGATTCCGGCAGGCAGAATAAGCAAATCGTCGACCAAACCGAGAACCGGAATGAAATCCGGAATTAGGTCAATCGGCGAAAAGGCATAGCCAACCACAATCAAAGCGAGCGCCTTAACAGGCCAATGCGTCTTGGGGTCACGTGCAGCCAGGTAGAGGGCGAGCGCGTCCCGTTTGACACCTCGTGCCCATTTCCGCAGCCGATCGATCATCCAGGTCCTGCTCTTACGTTCAAATCATCGAAAGGCGCTGTCAGGCTCCCGCACTGGGCCTCGAGCTAACGCGCGCGTGCCACGCCCGCACATTCCCCGCCGCCTCCGGCACCTTTAGTCCAATCCAGTCCGCAAAATCCACGGTGCTCAGCGCGCAGATATCCGCCATCGTGAACTCCTCGCCCGCGATGAACTCGCGCCCCGCCAGCTCCCGGTCCAGCCACATCAACGCCTTCTCGTAGGCGCCCCGGTTTGCCTCGCCAAACTCCTTGTACTGAGGAACCACCACGCGCGCCGTGAACGGATGCGCATGCCGCCAGAAATTCCCCGCCGGCCCCATCAGCTGGAACTCCACCCGCCGCACCCACATCTCCACCTGCGCCTCTTCCAGCGCCGTGCGCCCGAACATCGCGGGCTCGGGATGCAGTCGCTCAAGATACCGGCAGATCGCCACCGTCTCGCTGATACACGTCCCGTCATCCAGCTCCAGCACCGGCGTCTGGCCGAGCGAATTCCTCGCCACATGCTCCGGCGCCTTGTGCTCGCCCTTCACCAGCACGACGTCCACCAGCGGCACGCTCACGCCCTTCTCCGCTAGGAAAATGCGCACCCGGCGCGGGTTTGGCGCCGGCATCGGCGTATTGTAGAGTTTCATCGGGCGTCTCCTCGTTCCGCCAAGACTGGAACGCCCCGCCCGGAAGGTCCACGCGGGCCCCCTCGCCAACGCCCCGGCCCGCGTGTATCTCGCCCGCATGACCACAGACACTTTCGCCCGCGCCCGACGCATCGTCGTGAAAACCGGCTCGGCCCTGATCGCCGAGGCCGGCGCGCCGCGCGCGGAATGGCTGGCAAACCTCGCCGCGGACATTGCCTCACTTCGAAAGCGCGGCAAGGACGTGATCATCGTCGCCTCCGGCGCGGTCGCCCTCGGCCGGGCGGCCCTCGGCGCCCCGTATCAGGCCCGGCTCGAGCAGAAGC